>NZ_CP044218.1:5357500-5731152 GCF_008727715.1 Mesorhizobium terrae | reverse complement strand
TGCGCCTTCTCCTACCAGGTCACCGGAAAGAGGAAAGCCGCCGCCAAGCTCTCTGTTTGTGCCACCGTGTATCATCAAAAATCCTCGTTCATTTTCCAGTTTGCACCGGCGGGCTGATCTTCGCAGCCTTCTTCCGGCACTTTCCATCGTTCCACGGACCTTGCCGCCGCTGGCCGGGCACGCGGTGACGCGCAAGGGCGAAGCAATGAGCCCCTGGCATTTGATCGGGAGCGACAGGGCAAACGAAACCGCCCGGTGAGATACCGGCCGTTTCGACCTGCCATGCCCTTTTTAAACCCCGGTCCCCACTACGCATCGAAAGGGCAAACCTATGCCTTCGCGGAATTGCTCCCGCGCCGCAGATTTTTCGGTTTTTGGGCTAGGTCGAGAGCCTAACGGCCCGCCCCTCTCGATGGCCAGACATTACCGAAATCGCTGTGGAAAGGGCAAGGCCGCATCTAACGGATTTTTAACGAATCTGGTTACCATCGGGGGGCATCTAAGTGTGTTTGCGGGCGCCTCCACGGGCAAAGCTGTTGTGATTCAAACCCTTTTCCGGCGAATATGAAAAAGGGTAGCTGGCGCGAAATAATTTTTAAAAAATCGCTTGACATTGAGTTCTTTCGGAAGCCCGCCAAGCGATGTGAACAAGCTGTGGACAATTCCGCCGCGACCTCAGCTAACCCACTGAAGTTAAATCATTATTTATGCCGCGAGGAATGTGACTGTCGCCAGGTGCGCAGTCCCGGAACAAAGATGCCGGCAAAGTTCCCGACATGTTCGAAAACTGCCGCTGCGGTAGTTTCCGAACGTTCATTTCAAGCCATTGCCGGCAAACGAAAAAACCCGACGCAAGAGCGCCGGGTCTTCAGAATTTCGTGATGCCTGGAAGGCTTAGGCCGACAGCGTCTTGAGGCGCTGGGCGAGGCGCGAAACCTTGCGCGATGCCGTGTTCTTGTGCACGACGCCCTTGGTGGCGGCGCGCATCAATTCCGGCTGGGCGTCCTTGAAGGCGGCTTCGGCTGCGACCTTGTCGCCAGCGGCCAGCGCTTCTTCCATCTTGCGCACATAGGTGCGAACGCGCGAACGGCGGTTCTTGTTGACTGCCGCTCGGCGGGCGATCTTGCGCGTAGCCTTCTTGGCCGACGAGGTATTGGCCATGCTGCCTCTCTTCCGATCTCTATGGTGGGCGCTTGCGGCATGCCGCTGGGCGCAAAAAACAAATGGGCAGCCACGGGCCGCCTCAATCGATGCGGCTTATAGTTCAGCTTTTCAGGCGCGTCAACGCCGAAGGCGCGCATTTTCCGTGCATTGGCAGCCTCAGCTGTTGGTGAAATTTGCTTTCCGCTTCTCGGCGAAGGCGGCCATGCCCTCTTTCTGGTCGTCGAGCGCGAACATCGAGTGGAAAACGCGCCTTTCGAATCGCAGCCCTTCCGCCAGCGTGGTCTCATACGAACGGTTGACCGCCTCCTTGGCCATCATCACCGCCGGCAGCGAGAAATCAGCGATCTTGGCGGCGGCCTTCAAGGCTTCGTCAACGAGGTCAGCAGCGGGCACGATGCGGGAGACAAGGCCGCAGCGTTCCGCTTCCGCGGCATCCATCATGCGGCCGGTCAGCACCATATCCATGGCCTTCGACTTGCCGACGAAACGGGTGAGACGCTGCGAGCCGCCCATGCCGGGCATGACGCCCAGCGTGATCTCGGGCTGGCCGAACTTGGCGCTGTCGGCGGCGATGATGAAATCGCACATCATGGCCAGTTCGCAGCCGCCGCCCAGCGCGTAGCCGGCCACTGCCGCGATGATCGGCTTGCGGGCCCGCGTCAGTTCCTCCCAGCCGACGAAGAAGTCCTGCAAAAAGGCTTCGACATAGGTCTTGGTCTGCATTTCCTTGATGTCGGCGCCGGCGGCGAAGGCCTTTTCCGAGCCGGTGATGACCATGGCGCCGATTTTGGGGTCGGCCTCGAAGGCCTTCACGGCGTCCAGAATATCGGCCAGCACCTGCGAATTCAGCGCGTTGAGCGCCTTCGGCCGGTTCAGCGTGATCAGCCCGACCTTGCCACGCGTTTCGGCGATGATGGTTTCATGGGCCATGGCTCGGTCTCCTCATTGCAGGCGATGAGACCGATCTAGCCTACTCCTGGCAGGAGCGGCAATAGAAGGTAGAGCGGCCGCTTTGCACGATCCGTTCGATATGCCCGCCGCAGCCGGGTTTACGGCAGGGCTGGCCCTCGCGGTCATAGACCGCGAAGGAATGCTGGAAATAGCCGAGCGAACCGTCGGCCTGCACATAATCCTTCAACGAGGAGCCGCCGGCGGCGATGGCGTCCGCGATGACCGAGCGGACGGCCTCCGCAAGCTTCTCGCTCCGGTCTTTCGCTTTCTTGCCGTTGCTGGCGATGGTGCCGGCGGAACGCGTAGGCAGAAGGCCGGCGCGCCACAGCGCCTCCGAGACATAGATGTTGCCGAGGCCGGCAACCAGCCGCTGGTCGAGCAGCGCGGCCTTCAGAGGTGCTTTTCGGCCCTCGAAGAGCGAAGCCAGCAGCGGACCATCCAGCGCATTGCCAGTCGGCTCGACGCCAAGATCCTTCAGCATGGGATGGTCGCCCACCGCACCTTCGCCAAACAGCATGAAGCCGAAGCGGCGTGGGTCGTTGAATACCACACGCGCCTTACCGCCGGCAGCGGGCGCAAGATGGAAAACGACATGGTCGTGGGCGGCAGCTTTGGAGCGCTCGTGCTGGAACTCGCCGGGAGTGTCGATGCCGTCGGCTTGCTCGACGCGAAACGAGCCCGACATGCCGAGATGGCAGATCAGCGTTGGCCCATCCTCGATATGCATGGTCAAATATTTGGCCCGGCGGCCGAGCGCGCAGATCAGCCGGCCTTCGAGGCGCTCCGCGAAGCGTTCAGGAAAGGGAAAGCGCAGATTGGGCCGGCGGACCTCGACGGCGAGGATGCGGGCGCCTTCCATCGTCGGCTGCAGCCCACGCCGAACGGTCTCAACCTCGGGAAGTTCAGGCATTGGCGCCAAGCCTGGGAAGGAATGAGGTACCGTAGTGGCCGGCGGGGAGGCCGAGATGTTCGGCCACCGTCTCTCCGATGTCGGCGAAGGTCAGCCTGAGCCCGATATCGCCGCCCTTGAGGCCCTGGGCAACTCCGAATACCGGAATGCGTTCGCGTGTATGGTCGGTGCCGCGCCAGGTCGGGTCGTTGCCGTGGTCGGCGGTCAGGATGAGGAGGTCGCCGGGCTTCAGCTTCGCCAGAGCCTCTGGGACGCGCTTGTCGAAGGCCTCCAGTGCAGCCGCATAGCCAGTGACATCGCGACGATGACCGAATTCGGTGTCGAAATCGACGAAGTTGGCGAAGACGAGGTCGCCGTCGCCGGCGTCGTCCATGGCGGTCAGCGCTTTGTCGAACATGGCCATGTTGTTGGGGGCCTTGCGCACGTCGGAGATGCCGCGATGGGCGAAGATGTCCCCGATCTTGCCGACGGCAAGCACGCGGCTGCCGCGCGCGGTCAGCCGGTCGAGCAGCGTCGGCTCGGGCGGTGGAACGGCGAAGTCGCGGCGGTTCGGCGTACGCTTGAAGGTGGCGCGGGTTTCGCCGACGAAGGGCCGCGCGATGACCCTGCCGATCTTGAGCGGGTCGACCAGCCGGCGCACCACCTTGCAGAATTCATAGAGCCGTTCGAGGCCGAAATGCTCCTCATGTGCCGCGATCTGCAGCACGGAATCGACGGAGGTGTAGCAGATCGGCATGCCGGTGCGGATATGTTCCTCGCCGAAATCCTCGATCACGCCGGTGCCCGGCGCGTGCCGGTTGGCGAGGATGCCAGGCACCTTGCCTTCGCGGATCATCGCTTCGGTGAGCGAAGTCGGAAAGGCCGGGATGGTATCCGGGAAATAGCCCCAGTCGAAGCGCACGGGCAGGGCGGCGATCTCCCAGTGGCCGGACGGCGTGTCCTTGCCGCTGGAAACCTCCTGCGCCGCGCCATGGAAGGTGGCGGGGGCCGCAGGCGCGCCAGGGAAGGAAAGCCCCGTCGCGGTTCTGGCAGCGCGACCAAGCCCGAGAGCAGCCATGTTGGGCACGGCGAGTGGCCCGCTGCGCAGCCCTTCCTGGTCCGCCTTGCCGGCTGCGCAAGCCTCGGCAATGTGGCCGAACGTGTCGGCGCCGGCATCGCCATATGCCTCCGCGTCTGACGCACCGCCGATGCCGAAGGAGTCCAACACGAAAATGAAAGCGCGCGCCATTCGAACCTGTCTGCAAATTTGTCCGCCAAGACATAGGAGTGCCTAGCCGCCTTGGCAATTCGGAAACCAAACGGCAACGGCTTCCATGGACAATGGCTGTCAGTGGCGCGGTCCGACTTGTGTCGCGCCAAGATCGTGAAGGTTGATCGATTCCGGATGAAGCTTCGTCGTTTGCGCCTCCAATGCCTGATCGGGGCCTCCTTGATGGCCCTGGCGCTCTCCACGATTGCCCTTGCGCCGGCTCGCGCCGAGACCACCGGTAAGAGCGGCGCCTTCCGCATTGGCATTCTGGCCGAGCCTGGAGCCGGCAACACCGTGCCGGGGCTGTCGCAACTGACGCGCGCCTTTTCGATGGCGCTCGGCCAGAAGGTCGAATTCCTGGTCGCGCCCGACTATACCGCCCTGATCGAGGCGCAGACCGTCGGCCGCGTCGACTATGCGGCCTATTCGGCCATGGCCTATGCCGTGGTTGACGAGAAATGCGGCTGCGTTGAACCGTTGGTCGCGCCGACCGACGCGGACGGTGCGGTGGGCGTACGGTCGGTGCTCGTCACGCGCGACGACAAATTACCCTCCTTGGCGGCAATGCCGTCCCATCGCATCGCCGTTGCGCCAAGGCAGAACCTTGCCGGTTGGCAATTGCCCAGGGCCGAGCTTGCCGGAACGCCCTCGGCTTTTGCCGAGGGGGCGACTTTCCTGGAACGCGCCGAAACAGCGACGGAAGCGGAGGCCATGCTGGCCGACGGGCGGGCGGACGCGGTCTTCGGCTGGGCGCCGGCCGGTGCCGCCAGCGCCGAAACTGTCTCCGGTGGCACGGTGGCAAGACTGATCGAAGCGGGCGTGCCGGAAGCGGCGATCCGGGTGATCTGGAAGTCCGGCCTGCTACGCTATGGCCCGCATGCCGTTCTCAAGAGCATCGACCCGGAAGCCAAGCGGCGGCTCGGCGTGTTCCTGACCAATCTGAAGGGGCAGTCGCCACAAATCTACGACCTTCTGGAGCCGAAGCATTCGGGCGGCTTCGTCGCGGTCGGGCGGGAAGATTACGCCGTCGCGCGAACCATTCTGAAGGCTGTCTCGGAGGCTGAGCCGAAAGCCGATCAAGGACGCGATAAGGTCACGCCTTAGCAGTCGGTACAGTCCAGCTTCGTCAGGGTGCGCGGGCGAAGCAGATAGCTCTCGCCCATGGTTATCCCGTTGAAGGCGGTCAGGTTGAGGGCGTTGTTTCCACCCGCCACCCAAGCGAGTACCGGCTGGTAGGCGAGGCTGCTGTCGACTTTGATCAGGAATGTGTTCTGGATGGCCAGGGCCGGCGGTATCTGAACCGGACTGCCGACCGCCAGGCCCTGGCTGAAAGTGCCGTTGACCATCTTGCGCGACCAGGCGACCGTGGCCGTCGGCGTGGCGGCGGACGACAATTGCACGCCGGTGATGGTGATGGTCGGAGCTGATCGCGCATAGGGCAGCAATGCCGTCTGCCCGAGTTTCATGATACCCTCGAGGTCGGACTTGGTGGAACTGTTTGTTATCTGGCCGGCAAGATCAGCCACCATGCTGCCGAGGCGCGCGACCTTCTTGCTGGTCTCGATGGCCTGCGACGCTTCCATGGTCATGAAATACATGACGAGCAGGATCGGAGCGAGAAAGGCGAATTCGACGGCGGCGATGCCGCGCCTGTCCAAGCCGAACCGACGGGCCAGTGTCCGCAGGGGTCCACGCTTCGACCAGATTTCAGCACGAGACGACATTTTCTTTTCTTTTCTTCGTCTGTCGCGGTTCGCGATCAGGGTTAATATGTTTCGTTTTTCCAGGTGGTAGTCGCGAACTGCAGCGTGTTGCCGCCATTGAGGTTGGCCATCGACTTGGCCAGGAAGTCAGTCATAACCGGCCATTTGTAGAAGACGCGCAGAATGCTGATGGCTCCCGACCCTCCGGGCTCGGCAACGAACTGCTTCGGATCGACCTGAGCCGCCTTCATCAGCACGATATCGCCATTGGATATCTTGAATGTGTAGTTCGCGGCATCGGCGAAAGAGGTCGGCGTGCGTAAGTCGACCAGCAGGCCGGGGCAATCCTTGGCGACGATGATCTCCATGTTCTTGCAGATCATCTGCTTCAATGAGGTCACGGTAACTGTAGCTGGCTGAACCTGTCCGGTTCGCAACTGCCGGGCTGCGGTGTCCATGCTGCTCGTCATCAGTTCCTGGCCGGCGAAGGAGATACAGCTTTCCAGGATGGCGAAGACCAGCATCGCGAACGGGATGGCCAGCATGGTGAATTCGATGGCCGTGCTGCCCCGCCGGTCGCGCCCGAAACGCGCAAGCAGTCCGCGGCGTCGCGCCGGCTGCCCAGTGCCCTCGCAATTGCTTGTCTGCCCCATAGTGTCTGCGGACCCTCGCGCCTTACCTTCGCAAGCCTAGACGAAATCCGTTGAAGGCCCGTTTTCCCGGTCCCTAAACTATTGGCAGAGGTCTTTACCGGAGCTTAACCGAGGTCTGACGAGAGCGGTGAAAAACGCCTATTGGCCGGCTCTCATCTCGGTTTCCGACACTTTCTCGGCCTCGTTCTTGGTGGCGCTCTCGCAATAGGGCGTGCACGACATGGTCTGCACCTGCGAACGCCGGTATATCCGCACCGAACTCGCGCCTTGCCTGACCACGGTGATTTGTTCATCGAGGATCGGACTGCCTTGGCGGTCGAGCGCCACGAGATTGGTGACGCCGAACCCCTTGCCGGTCAGAACGATGGTCGATGCATCCTGCACGGCGGCGTCGGCGATCGCGGAATTGCCTATGACCACGGTGTCGGCCGCGCGCGGCAATTTGACGATCTTCGCCTGGTTCATGGTGACTTCGATGCCGACGTCGGCCTTGCTTGGCAAGGCAATGACCGTGGCGGCAAGCGCGGCGGCCACGATCAGCGGTTTCGACACGGACATTTCGGTCTCCGGAGACGGCGGAACTGGCAAGGAAGATGAACGAGATTGGTGAATCAAGGGTTAAATGGCGCTTGGCGATCAAGGGCGACTGCGAACTTGTCGGCGCGCGATATGGCCGGCAAATGCCGGTGAAAGGCGGCATTTGCCGGGGCGGGCTCATCGATCCTTAACGGAGTTCGGCTAGGCTGCCGCCAGATTGCAGCTCTTTTTCGTGTCAGGCCATGCTTGTAGCGCTGATCTTTGTCATCTTTCCGTTCTGCATGCTGTTCGCCGCCATCTCGGACATGGTGTCGATGACCATCGCCAACCGCGTGTCGGCGGTGCTTGTGGCCACCTTTGTCGTGGTCGCGCCGCTGACCGGCATGGATTGGACAGCTTACGGATTGCATCTGGCCGCGGGCCTGCTGGTGCTCAGCGTGACGTTCACCCTGTTCGCGCTCGGCGGCATGGGCGGTGGCGACGCGAAGCTGCTGGCTGCGACATCGGTCTGGATGGGGCTCAGCATGACGCTGATCCAGTATCTGGTGATCGCCTCCATCATCGGCGGCTTCCTCACCCTGGCGATCCTCGCCTACCGCAAGTCAATCCTGGCGGTCTACACCAAGCAGAACATGTTCCTGCGCCATTTCGCCGATGAGAAGGTCGGCATTCCCTATGGGGTCGCGCTGGGCATTGGCGGTCTGCTCACCTTCCCGGAATCGCCACTGGCGATGTGGGCACTGCAGCGCCTGGCTTCCTAGCCAGAAGTACCGTCAGGCCCGAGTACACTCCCGCAGAGAGAAAGGTATCCGGTCATCCCGGGGAGCCCGCATCGGGCTATCGTTCAAATTTGTATAAACACTAAATTAATCACGATCGTAAGCATTCCATTAACCGTAATTTGACGATTTCGGCAGCACAGTCCGGCCTGGCTAGATGGCTTGGTAGGGCGAGGTTGGACGAATGCCGGCATCCCGTTTGATTATCTTGGGCGTGGCCGCTGCCGCGGCCGGCGGGGCTGGCTATGTGGCCAAGAACATGGCTGTTCCAGTGCCGCAGATCATCGAGGCGGGCCCGCAGCAGCCAGCGATCGCCCTTCAGGATGTTCTGGTGCTCGGCGGCGACGTGCCGATGGGAAGCCCGATCCAAGCCAATCTTAAATGGGAGTCCTGGCCCCAGGACGGCGTCAATCCCAATTTCATCACCCGCGCCAACGAGCCGGATGCCTTGGACAAGCTGAAAGGCTCGGTCGCGCGCGTGGCTCTCTACTCCGGCGAGCCGTTGCGGCGATCGAAACTGGTCGACGGCGGCAAGAGCTTCATGTCGTCGATCCTGCCGTCCGGCACGCGCGCGGTGGCTACCGCGATCGCGGCCGATACTTCGGCTGGCGGCTTCATCCTGCCGAACGATTTCGTCGACGTCATCATGGTCCGCAAGTCCGATCCGGCGGCGGGCGCCGGCGGCGGGTTCACCAGCGAGACCATCTTGAAGAACATCCGCGTGCTCGCCATCGACCAGACGATCCAGGAAGACGAGGAAGGCAAGAAGACGCGCGTCGGCCAGACGGCGACGCTGGAGCTGACGCCGCAACAGGCCGAGATCATCACCGTCGCCCAGCAGATGGCGGACCGCCTGACGCTTGCGCTGCGCTCGGTCAAGGACGCGCAGGAAAAGGCGACCGGTGAAGCCGACTACCTCGTTAATGGCAACGGCCGTCGCGGCACCGTTCGCCTCATCAAATCCGGTGAAGTTTCCGAAGTGGGAGCAAGGAAATGAGGCTGAACGCCAAATCGCGGATCGCCGCTGCCCTCGCCGCCGCTCTCCTGCTTCTGGGTGTTGATACGCTTGGGACGATTGGGGTCAACGCCGCGAACGCCAAGGCGCGCGTCGGCAACAGCGTCGCTGGCCAGCGCGTCAAGCTCGGCTTGAACAAATCGGTGGTGATCGACCTGCCGAACGATGCCTACGACATCCTCGTTGCCAATCCGAGTGTCGCGGACGCCGTGACGCGAACCTCGCGCCGCATCTACCTGTTCGGCAAGGCGGTGGGCGAAACCAACATCTTCGTCTTCGGCGCGAATGGCGAGCAGATCGTCAGCCTCGACCTTGCCGTCGAGCGGGACGTCGCCGGGCTGGAGGACTATCTCAAGCGCTTCATCCCGAATTCCAGCATCAAGGTTGAGCTTATCAACGACAACGTCGTGCTGACGGGCAACGTGGATACGCCGCTGGACGCCAAGCGCGCGGTCGATCTCGCGACTGCGTTCGTTACCGGCGGTGAAGCGACCACCGGTCAGTATTCGCAGACCGCGACGGGCGGTGACAGGAATAGTGGCGTCGCCATCGACAACCCGGATTTTACGCGCCAGAAGAGCCAGATCATCAATCTCATCCAGATCAGCGGCGAGGATCAGGTTACGCTGAAGGTGACCGTCGCCGAGGTGAGCCGCTCGGTGATGAAGCAGCTTGGCGTCAATATGGTGGGCAATGGCGGTTCCGATGGGATCAGCTGGAGCTCGTACAGCTCGCCGTCCTACGGTCTGGGCAAGCCGCTTTCCGCGTCGTCGGGCTTGGGGATCGGCAACTCGTCTTTGACGGCATATGTCAACGCCATGGAACAGGCCGGTGTCATGAAAACACTGGCCGAGCCGACATTGACGGCGGTTTCGGGCGAGAAGGCGACGTTCAAGGTTGGTGGCGAGTTCAATCTCATCACCTCAAGAACCAACGCCACATCGACAGACAACCAGAAGGGCGACGTCGTCTACGAGAAGGAGCGCCTCGAATATGGCATCGGGCTTGAGTTCCAGCCGGTCGTGCTCTCCGCCGGACGCATAAGCCTGAAGGTGCGGACCTCGGTTTCCGAACCGACGGCGGAAGGCGCGACAACGCTGGAAGGTTTAAGGGGTTTGCCGGGGACGACCTTGTTGTCGATCCGCAAGCGCCTCGCCGACACGACAATCGAGTTGCCCTCCGGAGGCTCGATGATGATCGCCGGTCTCGTCCGCGACGACATCAGGCAAGCCGTAGGCGGTCTGCCCGGGCTATCCAAGATTCCCGTACTCGGCGCCTTGTTCCGCAGCCGCGACTTCGTTCGCAACGAGACCGAGCTGGTCATCATCATCACGCCCTACCTGGCCCGACCGGTGGCGCGCAACGAACTGGCCAAGCCGGACGACAATTTCAACGCCGCCAGCGATGGCGCGGGCATGTTCCTCGGCCGCGTCAACCGCGTCTACGGCACCATGCAGACCGACAAACCCGCCGGCCGGTATCACGGCGTCGTCGGCTTCATCTACAAGTAAGCGGGGAGCGGAACATGTCCCATCAGGCAATTAAGACAATCTCGCTGGCGGCGACCCGCGTCCGCGTGTCCGGCCATCGGCTGGCAATACCGGCGGCCTTGGCGGCGGCGGTCCTATTGGCCGGTTGCGCAAACCGCGACTCAATCACGGTGGGCTCGGTCCCCGACGACTACCGTACCAATCATCCGATCATGATCTCGCAGCAGGATCAGACCATCGACATTCCGGTCGGCGCCAGCGACCGGGGGATGACCAAATCGCAGAGCCAGTCGCTACTGGGCTTTCTGGAGGGTTATGATCGCAGCGCCGGCACGGTGCTGACGATTTCCGTGCCCTCGGGCTCCGCCAACCAGATCGCTGCGCAATCCGCTGCCCGCGGCTTTGCTAAGGTCGCTGCCGCCAACGGGATACGCCGCGACCGGATCGCGTTCATCTCCTACGACGCCGGTGCCGCCGATGTCGCCGCACCCGTGCGCGTGACCTATTCGGCCATGCGCGCACACACCGACAAATGCGGGCGCTGGACGGGCGACATCGCCGATACGACCGACAACAAGCACTACACCAATTTCGGCTGTTCTTATCAGAACAACCTGGCGGCGCAGATTGCCAATCCGGCCGATCTGCTCGGTCCGCGCCAGCAGACCCCAGTCGACGCGACACGGCGCATGAAGGTTATCGACGGGTATCGCAACGCGCCGTTCTACACGCCGGCGCCGAGGCAGGAAGTTGATTACTGACAGCGGTTATCTGTCAGGGGACAGGATAAAATGACGAATCTGGCCTACGGCACCGCCGCGGAAGACGATGAAATAACGCAGCAGGAGCTTGCCGCCATGCAGGCGCTGCGGCCGATCCCGCGCATTTCGATCCAGGCGTTCTGTGAAACGGATGGCGTCGCCAATCCGATGGAGCGCGCCGGGCAGGACCGGCGCATGGCCAAGGCCCATCTCAAGGTTCATATGGGCGGCATCCCGACGGCTATCGAGTTCTACCATTCGGCGCCGACGCCCAACTTGATCGTGCTGGAAACGCGGGCGGAACCGAAAGAAATGCTCGATCAGCTGGGAAGGCTGGCCGAACATTGCGATCCATCCTCGAAAGTGGTCGTCATCGGCCACTACAATGATGTCGGGCTTTATCGGGAGCTCATTCGCTCCGGCATTTCCGAATATGTGGTGGCGCCAGTGTCGATGGCCGACATCGTGGCGGTCGTCGCCTCGATCTTTGTCGATCCGGAATCGGAACCTATCGGCCGCTCGGTCGCCTTTGTCGGTGCCAAGGGCGGGGTCGGCTCCTCCACGATAGCCCACAACGTCGCCTGGGCGATGTCGTCGCTGTTCAAATCGGAAGTTGTCGTCGCTGACCTCGATCTCGCCTTCGGCACGGCCAACATCAATTTCGACCAGGACCCGGCCCAAGGTATCGCCGAGGCGGTCTTTTCGCCGGAGCGCATCGACGAGGTCTATCTCGACCGCCTGCTGGCGCAATGCGCGGAGCATCTGTCTCTGCTCGCCGCGCCGTCGACGCTGGAACGCGTCTATGATTTCGAGCCGGAAGCCTTCTCCCACATCATCGACACGGCGCAGCGCAGCGCGCCGATGCTGGTGCTCGACGTTCCGCATATCTGGAGCGGTTGGAGCAAGAACACGCTGATCAAAGCCGACGAGATCGTCATCACGGCCACGCCGGAGCTGGCCAATCTGCGCAACACCAAGAACATGGTCGACATGCTCAAGCGGCTGCGCCCCAACGATCCGCCGCCCAGGCTGATCCTCAACCAGGCTGGTGTGCCGAAGCGGCCCGAAATCTCGGCCGCCGATTTCGCCGAGCCGCTTGGCATTTCGCCTATTGCCGTGATCCCGTTCGAACCGCTGTTGTTTGGCAACGCGGCCAACAACGGCCGCATGCTGGGCGAGATGGATGCCAAGAACCCGGTCGTCGCCATCGTCAACGAGATCGCGCATGTGCTGACGGGCCGCAGCGAGCCCAAGACAAGGAAGAAAGCCGGGCTTGGCGGTCTTCTCGGTAAATTCCGGCGTGGCAAGAAGTGACCGCGCAAGCGGGATTGGTAGTTGATCATGTTTGGTAAGAGAGGCAACGACGACACGAGCCGCACGGTGCCGGAATTCCGGCAGCCGGCGCCTGTGGCGTTGGAGGCCGCACCTTCGCGGCCCTCGGCTCCTGTCGCGCCTCAGCTTGGGCCCACCCCGTCCGCCGCCCCAGCCCGGCGCATGGTCGATGCGCCCGCCATGGCGCCCGAACCACGCCGTGGGTCGCGCGAGCGCGGCGAAGCCTATTACGACACCAAGAGCCAGGTGTTTTCGGCGCTGATCGACACGATCGACCTGTCGCAGCTGGCCAAGCTGGATCCCGAAAGCGCGCGCGAAGAAATCCGCGACATCGTCAACGACATCGTCGCGATCAAGAATTTCGCGATGTCGATCGCCGAGCAGGAGGACCTGCTCGAGGACATCTGCAACGACGTTCTGGGTTACGGGCCGCTGGAGCCTTTGCTGGCGCGCGACGACATCGCCGACATCATGGTCAACGGTTCCCACAACGTCTACATCGAGGTGAACGGCAAGGTTGAGACGACGGGTATCCGTTTCCGCGACAACCAGCAGCTTCTCAACATCTGCCAACGCATCGTTTCCCAGGTCGGCCGCCGCGTCGACGAATCCTCACCAATCTGCGACGCGCGCCTGCCGGACGGTTCGCGCGTCAACGTCATTGCGCCGCCGCTTGCCATCGACGGCGCCGCGCTGACCATCCGCAAGTTCAAGAAGGACAAGCTGACCCTCGATCAACTGGTCCGCTTCGGCGCGATATCGCCGGAGGGCGCCGAGGTTCTCAAGATCATCGGCCGTGTCCGCTGCAACATCGTCATCTCCGGCTCCACCGGTTCCGGCAAGACCACGCTGCTCAACTGCCTGACCAACTATATCGATCGCGAGGAACGCATCATCACCTGCGAGGACTCGGCAGAGCTGCAACTGCAGCAGCCGCATGTGGTGCGCCTCGAAACGCGTCCGCCCAATCTTGAGGGCGAAGGCGAGGTGACTATGCGCGATCTGGTCAAGAACTGCCTGCGCATGCGTCCCGATCGCATCATTGTCGGCGAAGTGCGTGGACCTGAGGTGTTCGACCTGTTGCAGGCCATGAACACCGGCCATGACGGCTCTATGGGCACCATCCACTCCAACAGCCCGCGCGAGTGCCTGAACCGTATCGAATCGATGGTCGCCATGGGCGGTTACACGCTGCCGCAAAAGACGGTGCGCGAAATCGTCGTCGGTTCGGTGGACATCATCATCCAGGCAGCACGCCTGCGTGACGGTTCCCGCCGCATCACCCACATCACCGAAGTGATTGGCATGGAAGGCGACGTCATCATCACGCAAGACCTCGTCCTCTATAACATCAAGGGCGAGGATGCGAATGGCAGGCTGATCGGAGAGCACGTGTCGACCGGCATCGGGCGGCCGCATTTCTGGGATCGGGCGCGCTATTATGGCGAGGAACAACGCCTGGCTGCCTCGCTCGAGGCCATGGAGAAGCGGGCGGAATGACGGCCCTGAAGGTTTGAGGAACCTTGCCGATGTTCGGTATCGACACCACGGTTCTGGCTTTCGTCCTGCTGGCCGGCATCAGCGCCGGCGCGGTGGCCTATGCCTTGCTGTTCAAGCGCATGAGCGTGGAAAAGCAGGTCGGCAAACGACTGGAGACGATCAAGGCGGCCGAGACCGACCGCGCCGTGGTCAAGGCTGCCCGTGACAAGATGAACGAGGCGGCCAAGCGCCGCAAATCGCTGCAGGACACACTCAAGGACCTCGACGACAAGCAGAAGGCGAACACGCGCACCGTCAAGAGCCCGCCGCTGAGGATACAGATCCGGCAGGCTGGGCTCTCCATGACGATGGAGCGCTTCTATGTCTATTCGGCGCTTTGCGGTCTCGTGCTCGGCATATTGGTATTTTTCCTGGGCGCGCCGCTCTTTGCGGTTCCGGCGGCCGTGCTTGTCGGCGGCCTCGGCCTGCCGCGCTGGTTCATCTCGATTTGCCGCAAACGCCGGGTCAAGGCGTTTCTCAACGAATTTCCCAACGCGCTCGACGTCATCGTGCGCGCGGTGAAGTCAGGCCTGCCGCTCAACGACGGCATCCGCCTGATCGCCAATGAATCGGCCGAACCAGTCAAGGGCGAATTCCGGCGCATCGTCGACGCGCAGCAACTGGGCTTGTCGATCCCGGATGCCGCATTGCGCATGCCGGAGACCATGCCGTGCCCGGAGGCCGGCTTTTTCGGCATCGTCATCCAGATCCAGGCGCAGGCCGGCGGTAACCTTTCGGAAGCGCTCGGTAATCTTTCGCGCGTGTTGCGCGACCGCAAGAAGATGAAGGCCAAGGTTCAGGCACTGTCGATGGAAGCGAAGGCGTCGGCCGTTATCATCGGCGCGCTGCCGTTCATCGTCGCGTTCCTCGTCTACCTGACCAGCCCGAACTACCTGATGCCGCTGTTCTTCACGAGCACCGGCCATCTTATCCTCGGCTTCTCCGCGATCTGGATGTCGATCGGCATCTTGGTGATGCGCCGCATGATGAACATCGAGATCTAACGGCCATGAGCGGACAGACCATCAAAACCCTGACCGACCCGACCTTCCTGATCGCCATCCTGGTGGCGATCGCGGTGTTCGCCACCGCGTTCACGCTTCTGCCGGCATTCGCCCGCGATCCGCTCAAGGCGCGGATGAAGTCGGTGGCGCTGGAGCGCGAGGAACTGCGCGCCAAGCAACGCGCCCGCCTGGCTGCCGAAGCGGATCGGCGCCGCAAGGGCCTGCGCGAAGAGCAGTCGGTCGGCATGCGCAACATCGTCGAGAGGCTCGACCTCAAACGGGCGCTGGCCGACGAAGGCACCATGCAGAAACTCAAGATGGCGGGTTTTCGCGGCCAGAACCCGCTCACCAGGTTCCTGTTCTTCCGCCTCGTGCTGCCTTTTGCCGGCTTCGCCGTGGCCATCTTCTACGTCTTTGTGGTTGGCACTCTTTCGGAGCAGCCCCTCATCGTGAGGTTGTTCGTCTGCATCGTCGGTGCCTATGTCGGTTTCTACATTCCGGTCCTCTACGTTTCCAACAGAGCCACCAAGCGCAAGCAAGCGATCACGAAAGCCTGGCCGGACGCGCTCGACCTCATGCTGATCTGCGTGGAATCGGGCATGTCGGTGGAAGCGGCGATGCGGAAAGTCGCCGACGAAATCGGCGCGCAGTCAGTGGAGTTGGCCGAGGAATTCATCCTGACCACCGCCGAGCTCTCTTATCTGCAGGAGCGCAAGCAGGCTTATGAAAACCTAGCAGGTCGTACCGGCCTCGATTCCGTCAAGGCTGTGTCGCAGGCGCTGATCCAGGCCGAACGCTACGGCACGCCGGTTGCTCACGCCTTGCGCGTGCTTGCCTCCGAAAGCCGTGACATGCGCCTGAACGCGGCCGAGAAGAAGGCGGCGGCGCTGCCGCCCAAGCTGACCGTGCCGATGATCCTGTTCTTCCTGCCGGTGTTGTTCGCCATCATCCTCGGGCCGGCCGGTATCACCATCAGCGAGCGTGGCGTATTCGGCGATAAGCCGCACTCGACCGAACAGCAATAGTAGGCCAAGCAACCCACTCGTCTGCAGCGAACAGGGAGCCGCGACGCCTCTTCGGCGGGTTTCGGAGTGTTGCTGTGAGCTTGGCCTTTGTCTTGGCCATGCGCCCGTTGCGGCCGGGCGTCGCTAGTTGACCGCCTTGGCGGCCTGCGACTTGGACTTGTCCTGCGCCTTCAGCTGATTCCAGGCGTTCTGCTGCGAAAGCATCTGTCTGAGATAGGCGACATTGGCCTGTGCCTGCTCGGGCGACAATTCCTGCGAGGCGATCTTTTCAGCCTCGTCGAAGCGGCCTTGCAGGCCGACGGCAAGTGCCAGGTTCTGGCGCACGCGGCTGTCGGCGTTGGGCTGCGAGGAGGCCGACCGGAGATAAGTTTCGGCTGTGCGCAAATCACCTTCCAGCAGGTAGGACATGCCGAGATTGGACAGGATTGATGGCTCGTTCGGTTTCAGGTCCTGCGCCTTGCGGTAGAGCTGGCGCGCTTCGTCGCGCTGGCCGAGCTGGTCGAGGATGGCGCCTTCGGCCGACACCAGTCTCCAGTCCGGATATTCCGGCGTCTGCGCGCGGCGCACCGCGTCCAGCGCCGGTTCGAACTGGCCGTTGGCGGCCAGTGCCTTGCCATAGGCGGCAAGCACGTCGCGGTCCTTCGGATAGGAAATGGCCAGCTTGCGCATCACCGCCAGCGACTGATCGGCGTCGCCGTTCATCTGCAGCACCGTCGCATACTTTAGCGCGATGTTCTTGTCGGTCGGATTGCTCGCATAGGACTGACCCAAGCGGGCCGTGGCATCGCGCAATTCGCCGGAGCTCATCAGTTCCACCGGCTTGCCGCTGGTGCGGCCGATCGAGCCGGTCGACATCCGGTCGGTGCCGCAGCCCGCAACACCCACGGCAAGCACGGCCACGAAAGCGGCGGTCAGCAGCCGCTTGCCGGTCGCGCTGGCGGGGAGGGTGATGGGCATGGGGGCGGGCTCCATTCTTCCGGGGGCCGTTCGCCGGCCGTCTTCCCTAGCCGAGAAATATTCTGTTAACCCTAATGGATCGTTAATAGCGCCGAGTCTGCGGCGTAGTTGGAGCGTTGAAAATGCCTGTCGAGCTTGTCGAAAAGAAACCGCGCAAGGCCTTGCCCGTCCATCTGGTTCGCAAGGACGGTCTGGAGACAGCAGGTCTTTCGCCGCAAGCTCTTGCATGGGCCAAGGCCAACGGTTTTTTGGGCGAGGCGGGCAAGACGCTGGTTCTGCCTGGCAAGGACGGAGAGCTGAGCGGCGCGCTGTTCGGCCACGGCGAGGGATCGCTGCAACTCGGCGCCCTGGCTAAGGCGCTGCCGGAGGGCGATTGGCATTTCGCCGATGTTCCGGCCGATCCGGAACTCGCGGCCCTGGCTCTGGCGCTCGGCGGTTATGTGTTCACCCGCTACGGCAAGAAACCGGGCAAGGCGCTGCGTTTTGTCTTGCCTGCGGGCGCGGACGCGGCGCGCGTCGCCAGCCTCGTGGAGGCCGTCCACCTTGTCCGGGATCTCGTCAACACACCGACCAGCGACATGGGCCCGGAAGCGCTGGAACAGGCCGTGCGGACACTGGCGCGCCGGCACAAGGCCGATGTCGCGGTGACCAAGGGCGACGATTTGTTGAAAAAGAACTTTCCGATGATCCATGCCGTCGGCCGTGCCTCGGCCGAGGCGCCACGGCTGATCGATCTGACCTGGGGGCTGAAAAATGCGCCAAAAGTGACATTGGTCGGCAAAGGGGTATGCTTCGACACCGGCGGTCTCGACATCAAGCCGTCGGCCTCGATGCTTCTGATGAAGAAGGACATGGGCGGCGCGGCCAATGTGCTGGGGCTTGCCTCGATGATCATGGCGGCGGGCTTGAAGGTCAGGCTGCGCGTGCTCATTCCGGCCGTCGAGAATTCGATCTCCGCCAACGCCTTCCGGCCGGGTGACGTACTCACCAGCCGCAAGGGCATCACCGTCGAGATCGGCAATACCGATGCCGAGGGCCGCCTTGTGCTGGCTGACGCACTGGCGCTTGCCGACGATGAAAAGCCGGAACTGCTGGTCGATATGGCGACGCTGACCGGCGCGGCGCGGGTGGCGCTCGGCCCCGATCTGCCGCCTTTCTATACCGATGACGAGACGCTTGCCGGCGAGCTGGCCGCGGCGGCCGTTGCGGTCGAGGACCCGTTGTGGCGCATGCCTTTGTGGAAGGCCTATGACGGGAAGCTCGCCTCCAAGGTGGCCGACATCAACAACGTCACCCCCGACAGTTTCGCCGGTTCGATTACCGCCGCGCTTTTCCTCAAGCGCTTCGTGGAGAAGGCGCAAAGCTGGGCGCATTTCGATATTTTCGCCTGGAACCCGTCCGAGCGTGCCTACGGGCCAGCCGGCGGCGAGGCGCAGGCGATCCGCGCGCTGGAACGGGTCATTTCGGGGCGCTTTGGCTGATGGTATCGCGCCCGGCGGGTAAGGGCGGCATTTGCAGCCACTCCTGCCGTTTGACTGAAACGGAAGCGAAACGATTTCCCGTCATACTGGAGGGATGTCGATTTCGCTGCGCCCCAGCCAGGCCTTGCGACTGTGGCAGCAGGTCATGCTGTCTCAGGTGCGTGACGACGCGCCGGACCTCACCGCGCGGCAGCTCGCGATCCTGCTCACCATCTATCTCGAACCGCCGCCGCATACGATCCGCGCGCTGGCGGTCCGGCTCGACGTCACCAAGCCTGTCATCACCCGGGCGCTCGACACGATGGGCGCCCTCAAGTTCGTTTCGCGCCATCGCGACGAGCTCGACAAGCGCAATGTCCTGGTCAAGCGCACTGTGGAAGGGGCGCTCTATGTCGAGCGCCTTGGCGATGATATCATCGCCAAGGCCCATGAATTGCCGATCTGACCCCGAACAGCAGAGTTACCGATTTGACTGCCCATGACGCTCGCCTGCACGCCTTTCGCACCGATCTTGCCGATATTCGCCTGAAGGGCGAGGTGGCGGCGGAACGCTTTGTTACCGGCCGACCGGCCCGCATTTCCGTCGCGGTCGCCGATCTGCGCCGCGCGCCACGTGCTGATTCCGGCATCGACACGCAGTTCCTGTTCGGTGACGAGGTGCTGATTTTCGACGAGGCGGAAGGCTGGGCCTGGGTGCAGGGCGAGCGCGACGGCTATGTCGGCTATGTCGCGGCGGCGGAACTCAGCGGTCGCGAGGCTGCCCCAACCCACATCGTCTCGGCGCCGCGCACCTTCGTCTATCCGGGGCCGGACCTGCGCTTCCCGCGTAGCGGGCAATTGTCGATGGGATCGACCGTGGCGGTCACCGGGGCTGCCGAGACGCGGGGCACCCGTTACGCTGTGCTGGCGTCGAGCGAAACAATGATTGCCGGCCATCTGCTGCCGATCGGCGATCATGCGCCGGATTATGTCTCGGTCGCCGAGATGTTCCTCGGCACGCCCTATCTCTGGGGCGGTGTCTCGGGTTTCGGCATCGACTGCTCGGGTCTGGTGCAGCTTTCCATGCGCATGGCCGGCCGCGATGTGTTGCGCGACACTGATATGCAGGTCTCGGCTCTGGGAGAGCTACTCGACATCGG
Source organism: Mesorhizobium terrae (assembly GCF_008727715.1). GTDB lineage: Bacteria > Pseudomonadota > Alphaproteobacteria > Rhizobiales > Rhizobiaceae > Mesorhizobium > Mesorhizobium terrae. The sequence continues at coordinate 5,711,463 of NZ_CP044218.1, read as the reverse complement.
GCCGGACTATTCCGGCTTGAAGCGCGGCGATCTGGTGTTCTGGAAAGGCCATGTCGCGATCATGACCGATGCCGAGATGATGATCCACGCAAACGGCCACACCATGACCGTGGCGCGCGAGGGGCTGAAGGAAGCGGTCGCCCGCATCGGCTATCTCTATGGCGGTCCGACCGCTTTCCGCCGGCCTTGAGGTTCAGGCGCTTTTGCCGCTGCCGCGCTTCAGGTGTTCATCCAGCCTGGGCATGATTTCCACGAAATTGCACGGCATGTGGCGGTAGTCGAACTGCGCCTTGAGGATGCCGTCCCAGGCATCCTTGCAAGCACCGGGCGAGCCCGGCAGCGCGAAGACGAAGGTGGCGTTGACGACGCCGGCCGTCGTCCGGGACTGGATCGTCGAGGTGCCGATCTTGTCGTAGGAGATGCGGTGGAAGACTTCCGAGAAGCCGTCCATGCGCTTCTCGAAAATCGGCTCCAGCGCCTCCGGCGTCACGTCGCGCCCGGTGAAGCCGGTGCCGCCGGTGGTAATGACCACGTCGATAGTGGGGTCCTCCGACCAGCCCAGAACCTTGTCGCGTATCTTGTCGCGATCGTCGGTGACGATCGCGCGGTCCGCCAGCACGTGCCCGGCTTCGACAATGCGGTCGGCCAGTGTCTGGCCGGATTTGTCGTCGGCGAGGTTGCGTGTGTCGGAGACGGTCAGCACTGCGATGCGGATCGGAATGAACGGCCGGCCGAGATCAGGCGTGTTCATGTGCGGAACCTTCCGATGCCATTGAGCGTGTCGCTGCAACGAACCAGTCTGGGTGGCGCGTTCGGATGGTGGCCGCCGCACGCTTGGCGACGTTGCCGGTCTCGAACAGGCCGAAACAGGTGGCGCCCGAGCCGGACATGCGGGCAAAACCTGCCCCGGCTTTCAGCAATGCCGCCCTTGCCTTGCCGATCAGCGGCGCGATTGCCTCGGCGGCGGGTTCAAGGTCGTTGCGTGTTATTTCAAGCCAGCCGCGCAAGCTGTGGAAGTCGATTGCCTTGGGCAGCGGCGGCAGACCTTCATTGTCGCGGCGCGCAAGCGTTGCGAAAACTGCGGCTGTGCCGACCGCAACGCCGGGATTGACCAGAACCAGCCCCAAAGCTGGGAAATCGGCTACCGTCGAGACAGTTTCGCCGGCGCCATGAGCCAGCAATGGCTGCGCCTTGAGGCACATCGGCAGGTCGGCGCCGAGCGAAAAGCCGATCCGCGCCAGTTCCGCTTCGCCGATGTCGAGGTTCCAGATCGAGGCCAGCGCGCGCAGCGTCGCCGCCGCATCGCTGGAACCGCCGCCGACGCCGGAGGCGACTGGCAGGTTTTTTTCAAGGGTGATGGCGACTGCCGGTGCCTTCAGCGGGCCGACATGGTCGCGCAGCGCGTCGCGCGCCTTGAGGATCAGATTGGTCTCGTCGGCCGGCACCAGGCCGGCAAACCGACCGGAGATGTCAAAGCGGTCCTGCTCCGCGCCTTGCGCCTCGACGCGGTCGCCGAAACGGGTGAACACAGCCAGGCTTTCGATGACGTGATAGCCGTCATCTCGCTTGCCGGTGACATGCAGTGCAAGATTGATCTTCGCGGGCGCCAGGCGGGCGTCCACGGCAGCATCTCTAACTGCGGGGTCGAGTTCTGCGGTGCTCAATCCTTGGCCAGCCGGTATTCGCCGGTCTTGGGATCCTTCACCAGGGTTCCCATCGTGCCGTTGGCCCGTTGCTGCTCGGCGCGCCGCACCTTGGCGGTCACGCGCTCGGCTTCCTTGATGAAGGAACGATATCCAACATAGGCGACGACGCCGACGACGATGAAGAAGACGATCTGCGGCATGTCAAAACTCCTTCCTCAATGGCCCTCCATCGCGGAGGTTCAGGTCGGGCAAGAAATTATCGTAGACCGTTCCCGTGGCTTTTCAAAGGCCGAAACGGCTCCACAATGCGCGTTCTTCCGCCGCATCGAACAGGGCATCGACGCCTGCCGCGGCCACGGCGGGAGCCGTGAGGCTCTGCGACGATCCGAACAGCCCGAAGCGGCTGAACAGTCCGCGCGGCTGGGTGACCAGCCGGAGTTGCGTCTTCGGGCCGAAACGCTGCTTGAGCACGCCGCGCATGTCGCCGAGGGAATCGACAAGGCCGAGTTCCTGCCCCTTCTTGCCGGACCAGAACAGGCCGGTGAACAGGTCCGGATCGTCCGCCAGCTTCGCCGCGCGCCGTTCCCTGACGAGATCGATGAAGGTCTCGTGCACCTCCAGCATCAGCGTTTCCAGCCGCTCGACGTCTTCCTTCTTCTCCGGTTGGAACGGGTCCATGGAAGACTTGTTCCGGCCGGCGGTGTGCACGCGGCGCTCGACGCCGATCTTCTTGATCAGGTCGGTGAAGCCGAACGTGCCCGAAATGACGCCAATCGAGCCGACGATGGAGGAGGGGTCGGCAATGATCTCGTCGCCGGCGACCGCGATCATGTAGCCGCCGGAGGCCGCGATATCCTCGACGAAGACCAGGACCTGCTTGTTCTTCTCGGCCGCCAGGTCGCGGATGCGCTTGTAGATCAGCCGCGACTGCACCGGCGAGCCGCCGGGCGAATTGATCGAGATCGCCACGGTCGGACCGGGGAAGGAGAATGCCTTTTCGATCAGGCCCGCGGTGGAAGCCAGCGACAGGCTCGGCCGGAACTGGCTGCCGCCTGCCATGATCGCGCCATGCAGCCTGATGACAGGCACAACGACATCGGTGGAGCGCCAGGATTTCGGCAGGATGGGGTTTAAAAGGCGACGCACGGGATGCGGTTCTCCAGTTTGAGCCCATGGTTTGAGCCTGTGGCATGTAGGCATTCGCCATGCGACGGCAATGGCGAAGCCGGTTCAATCTCCGAAAAGCGAGGCCACTCCGTTGCTGATGGCGTCCGCGCGCGGCAGCAGGCCCTTGTGGTTCGCGTCGTGCAGGACGAGCGGCGGCAGCAAGGCGAGCTTGCCGCGCAAACCGAGAAAGGCACGCAGGACGATGCGGATCGCGGCCTGATCGGCACGCGGATGCACCGGTATGATCTGGGCGCTGCCGAACCGGCCCGCCAGCGCGTCGAGGATCGCGACAAGCGATTCGGGTCGCGCGATGATCGCGATCCCGCCGCGCGGCTTGACCACGGCGGCGGCGCTGCGCACCCAGGCCTCGAACAGCCCGTCGTCCATCACATGCGCCTCGCGCCGCAAGGCATCGGGCGTTGCGCGGTCTTCGCCGGCATTGAACGGCGGATTCATGATGGCGAAATCGAATTTGTTGTCGGCCAGCCCGGCGGCGGTCCTTGCCTTGCCGACAAGCGTCACGTCGGCGCGCAACACCTCCACCCGGTCGCTGAGATGCTGGTTCGCCGGATGGCCGAGCGACGCCTCGGCGAAAGCGGCCATATCAGATGATCGTTCGACAAGCGTTGCCCGGGCGCGCTCGCAGCGCGAGACCACGGCGAGACCGGCAGCACCCGCGCCGGCGCCGAAGTCAGCCACCTGTCCGCAGAAATCGGACGGGACGGCTGCTGCCAGCATCATGGCGTCCATGCCGGCGCGGTGTCCGCCCTTGGCCGGCTGCACCAGCCAGAAGCCGCCGCGATGGAAGGCATCGACCGTGTGCTCGGGAACCGCGCCGGGCGCCGTCGCCGTCATGTCCGGCGGATTTCGTCGGCGATGCCAGCGTCGGTCAGGATCCGCCGCGCTTCGTCGATACGATCGCTCTCGACCAGGACACGGCGCGGCAGGATGCCGATCGACCCGTCGAGCACGCTCATATTCTGGTCGGCGGTGAGAAAACCGATGCCGGCGTCGCGCATCAGCGATTCGACAAAGGAGATGATGACAGCATCATTGGTGCGCAGGAGCTCGATCATGGCGGCAAAATCGCAGTTTGGATCAACGATGTAAACGGCACCGTCGGACGTCCCGTCCTGCGGCCCGCGCCAATTCGCCACTTGCCGTATACGCGCACGCCGCTAGAGTCTAAATCAAGGCAGTGTACGGTCGCGCGGCGGACGGGAGTATGGTTGTGGGTGTCGTTCTCAATCTCGAAGACGGGAAGCGGGAAGCCGCATCGATCAAGGATCTGATCGACCTGACGGCCGCTGATATGGGCCGCGTCAACGAGTTGATCCTGTCCAAGGCCGGTTCCGACGTGCAGATGATTCCCGAGATCGCCAATCACCTGATTTCCTCGGGCGGCAAGCGGTTGCGACCGATGCTGACCTTGGCGGCCGCGCAGATGTTCGGCTATTCCGGCGATGGCCACGTCAAGCTGGCGACCAGCGTCGAGTTCATGCATACAGCCACGCTGCTCCATGATGACGTGGTCGACGAGAGTGGCATGCGGCGTGGCAAGAAGACGGCGCGCATGATCTGGGGCAACCAGGCGAGCGTGCTGGTAGGCGACTTTTTGCTCGGTCAGGCCTTCCGCATGATGGTCGAGGTCGGTTCGCTGGACGCACTCGATATTCTTTCCACCGCCGCCTCCATCATCGCCGAAGGCGAGGTGATGCAACTCGCGGCCGCCAAGAACCTCGATACGACCGAGGACGAGCATTTCGCGGTCATCAAGGCGAAGACCGCGGCGCTGTTCTCCGCCGCCGCCGAAGTTGGCCCGGTGATCGCCTGCGCCTCGCGTACCGACCGCGCGGCGCTGCGTTCCTATGGCATGAATCTCGGCCTTGCCTTCCAGCTCATCGACGATGCGCTGGACTATGGCGGTTCGAGCAAGGACCTCGGCAAGAATGTCGGCGACGACTTCCGCGAGGGCAAGGTGACGCTGCCGGTGATCCTCGCCTATCGGCGCGGCACGGCGGCCGAGCGCACCTTCTGGAAACGCGCCATCGAGGAGAATGTCGCCGACGATGCCGGGTTGGAGAAGGCGATTGGCCTGATGACCCGCCATGGCGCGATCTCCGACACGATCAGCCGCGCCCGCCACTTCGGCGAGATCGCCCGCGACGCGCTGGCGCCGCTGGAAAAGACGCCGCAGAAGGCGGCGCTGATAGACGTCATCGATTTCTGCATCAGCCGCGTCAACTGACGTGAAACGCGGCCGGCCGCGTCAATGGCCACCGGTCTGGACGGGCCCGGGTTCGCCCTCGGCGGAGCGGACTGCCGCGCCATGCTTTGTTAAGGGGATGTCCGCATTGTGACCGCGAGTCGGATTGATGCGCGACCCCAAAAAGGCCATGCTTGACCGGAATGATGGATTCTTTGGCGATCCCCGCCGGAGCGGGTGATTGCCTGCCAGAAAGGATTACGATGCGGCAAAGACGTGTTCGCTGGCTCTCGGGCCTGGCCCTTCTCGCTGGTCTTGTGGCGCAGACGCAGGCCGGCCTGGCAAGCCAGGCGACGGATCCCGTTGAAATCAATTCGTTTTCGGGTGCCTATCTTTCGGCCAGGATCGCCGAGAACGACAACGATCTCGACAACGCCATCGCCTATTACAAGCAGGCATTGGCCTTCGCGCCCGAGGACACGCAGCTGCAGCAGAGCCTGATGTTGTCGCTGATCGCGCAGGGTCGCTTCGAGGAATCGCTGCCTTATGCCGACAAACTGAAGGAAGTGCCGGATGTCGAGCGTTTCTCGCGTCTGGCGCTGGCGGTCGACAGCTTCAAGAAGAAGGACTTCGCCAAGGCTCAGTACTGGCTGAAGCTCTCGCTCGGTGCCGATCTCGACAAGCTGATTTCCGGCGTCATGACCGGCTGGGCGATGCAAGGGGCCGGCCAGGGCGCCGATGCCATCGATTATGTGCGCAAGCTGGAAGGACCTGAATGGTTCGGCCTGTTCAAGTCGTTCCATCGTGGGCTGATCGCCGAGGCGGCCGGGCTGAACGACAAGGCCGACGCGGCCTATTCCGAAGCGATAGGCAACACCGCCGCCGGCAGCGCGGCACCCGAGACCTGGATGCGCGCCGCCCAGGCTTACGCCACCTTCCTGGCCCGCCAGGGCGACAAGGAAAAGGCGCTGTCCGTGCTCAAGCAGGCGGAGGAATTCGGTTCCGGCAAGGTCGAGATCGCGGCGCTGCGCGACAAGATCAACAAGGGCGACAAACCCGAACCGCTTGTCGCCGGCCCCGCCGACGGCGCGTCCGAGATTTTGCTCGATCTCGCCACCGCGCTTAACCGTGGCGGCGGCGAGCCCTTCGTGCGGCTTTATCTCGAATACGCGCTGGCGTTGAAGCCGGACGGCGACGCCGTGCTGGTGCAGCTTGCCGCCGTGGCCGAGCAGCTCAAGGACGGCAACCGCGCCATCGAGTTCTACCGTCGCATCCCGGCATCCTCGCCGTTGAAGGAAGTGTCGGAGCTGCAGACCGGCCTGAACCTCGCCGATCTCGGCCGCAACGACGAGGCGATCGCGCAGCTGAAGACGCTGGTCGAGGCCAATCCCGGAGACATGCGCGGCTATATGGCGCTCGGCGGCGTTTATTCCTCCAAGCAGGATTTCCGCTCGGCCGCCGATCTCTACGACAGGGCGGTCGCGGCGCTGAAAAAGCCGACCAAGGCCGACTGGAATATCTTCTACCAGCGCGGCATCGCTTACGAGCGGGTCAAGGAATGGCCCAAGGCCGAGCCGAATTTCCGCAAGGCGCTCGAGCTCTACCCGAACCAGCCGCAGGTGTTGAACTATCTCGGTTATTCCTGGGTGGACATGGGCACCAACCTCAAGGAAGCGCTGGATATGATCAAGAAGGCCGCCGACCTGCGGCCGAGCGATGGATACATCGTCGATTCGCTAGGTTGGGCCTACTACAAGCTCGGCCGCTACGATGACGCTGTGCGCGAAATGGAACGCGCCGTGCAGCTGAAGCCGGAAGACCCGGTGCTGAACGACCATCTGGGCGACGTCTACTGGCGCGTCGGCCGCAAGCTCGAAGCCACGTTCCAGTGGCGCCACGCGCGCGACCTGAAGCCGGAGCCCGACGTGCTGGCCTCGGTCGAGCAGAAATTGCTTAAGGGCCTGCCGCCGCTCGAGAACAAGACCGCGCAGGAAGCCCCGAAGCCCAAGCCCCCGAAGGGGTGAGAAGCGGTCCGCGTTAGCGGACGAAAAGCCAATTGCTTGGCTTTTCGAGCTTCGAACGCCCTGAGCCTGCGAGGGGCCGGGAAGCGGCCATGTAGCGAATTGGAAGGTCCGGTGGACCTTCCAAAGGGCTCGAACGCTGGGGAGCTGTCGCAGGCAGCGGGCGCCCGGCAGGTGAATCCCTAAGCTAACTGCTTGGCTTTTCGAGCTTCGTTGCAGGTATCGAACTCCGGTGAGGGGAAGATCAGCGTCTTCCTTCCACCACCACTTGCCTTGACGCTCTCAGAGCAGGGCACTAGGGAGTGGCGCATTCCGCAGCACCCATCGAGGCCGCCGTGACCGCCGAACTTCCAGCAAATCTCGATCCCAAGCGCTCGTTCCAGGGCCTGATCCTGACCCTGCATAATTACTGGGCCGCGCATGGTTGTGTCATCCTGCAGCCCTACGACATGGAAGTGGGCGCCGGTACCTTCCACCCGGCGACGACGTTGCGGGCGCTCGGTCCACGCCGCTGGAACGCTGCCTATGTACAGCCGTCGCGCCGGCCGAAGGACGGCCGCTACGGCGAGAACCCGAACCGGCTGCAGCACTACTATCAGTATCAGGTCATCCTGAAGCCCAATCCGCCGAACCTGCAGGAGCTCTATCTCGGCTCGCTGAAAGCGATCGGCATCGACCCGCTGCTGCACGACATCCGCTTCGTCGAGGACGATTGGGAAAGCCCGACGCTCGGCGCCTGGGGCCTCGGCTGGGAGTGCTGGTGCGACGGCATGGAAGTGTCGCAGTTCACCTATTTCCAGCAGGTCTGCGGCATCGAATGCGCGCCGGTCGCCGGCGAACTGACCTACGGGCTGGAGCGGTTGGCCATGTATGTACAGGGCGTCGACAATGTCTACGACCTGAACTTCAATGGCATGGAAGGGCCGGACCGCGTGTCCTACGGCGAGGTCTTCCTGCAGGCCGAGCAGGAATATTCGCGTCACAATTTCGAACACGCCAACACGGCCATGCTTTTGCGCCATTTCGAGGATGCCGAGGCCGAGTGCAAGGCGCTGCTCGATGCCGGTGCGCCGGCCTCGAACACCAACATCGCCATGCACAAGATGGTGTTCCCGGCCTACGACCAGTGCATCAAGGCCAGCCACGTCTTCAATCTGCTCGACGCGCGCGGCGTCATTTCGGTCACGGAACGCCAGAGCTACATTCTGCGCGTGCGCAACCTGGCCAAAGCCTGTGGCGAGGCGTTTCTGCTCACCGATGCGGGTGGTTTGGCGGCGTGAGGCGAAGCTGTGCCACAACCAACAGACGATGCGGAGCGAGAATTCCTTAGCATCATCGAGCGCTATCGCTGGCACGTGATGATGGTTGGCGCCGACGTGGACAGCCCGGGCTTTGCCTATTCCACGGGTATCTTCCGTTTGACCGGCATGCCCGAACTGATTGTCTTCAGTCTTGCTCTGGATGTCGCCCATTTCGTCATCAATGAATATGGGAATCGGGCCCATGCCGGTGAGAGTGTGTCTCCGGGCGCGTTTTACGACGGATTTGTGGAAGGCCATCCCGTGACTTTCCTTCGCGTGGATTCACCGGACCGAGATCGCGAATACACGACATGGACCAGTTGGTTCTACGACCGAAAACCCTTTCCTGTATTGCAATTGATCTATCCCGACAGCCGATCTGGGGCATTTCCCTGGCAGCCTGGCTACCGAGAGGAATGGCGTGATCTTCAGCCACTGCTTGGCTCCCTGCCTTCCCATCATTGAGAGCTGAAGTGGGCGTCGCTGTGCAGGATGGAGTAGGCGTTAGCGTAAAGATTGTACTGGGGTGAAGTGGGCAGAGGTCGCGAGTATCTGGAGCGCCCTGCGGGTGCCAGGCATTGCCAATGCACCGTGCACCTGCGCTGTAAAGCACGCGCCAAGCGCCAGGATCTGCAGCAATGTCGATGCGGTCTTCATGGTCTTCAGCCAATGGTTTCCCGTCCGGGCGGAAGCCCGCCCGGCGCTTCGTTTCGATGATGTCGCTGTGCCCTTAGGACGGCTCAGGCCGCCGCTTGCCGACATGCCCCGCGAAATTTTCAAAGGCTCGTGGCCATGCACCGAGGGTGACAGGGCGCGGGCGACTTGCTATTGCCGCGCCAGCCATCCCGTTTGAGACCGACCATGCCCGATCTTCTGCTTGAACTCCGTTCCGAGGAAATCCCAGCGCGCATGCAGCGCAAGGCTGCCGGCGACCTGAAGAAGATGCTGACTGACGGTCTGGTCGAGGCAGGTCTGACCTACGAAGCGGCACGCGAATACTGGACGCCGCGCCGGCTGACGCTCGACGTCCGCGGGCTCACCGCGCGCTCCAAGGATGTGCGCGAGGAAATCAAGGGCCCGTCCACCAAGGCGCCGGAGCAGGCCATCCAGGGTTTCCTGCGCAAGGCCGGCCTCGCCTCCGTCGCCGAGGCGCATGTCCATGCCGACCCGAAGAAGGGCGACTTCTACGTCGCCCACATCTCCAAGCCCGGCCGCGCCGCCGAGGAGGTCATCGCCGAGCTGGTGCCGGCCATCATCCGCACCTTCCCGTGGCCGAAGTCGATGCGCTGGGGCCCCGCCTCGGCCAAGCCCGGCGCGCTGCGCTGGGTACGTCCGCTGCAATCCATCGTCTGCACCTTCGGCCCCGAGACCGAGGAGCCGGTGGTGGTCGATTTCGAGATCGACGGCATCCGCGCCGGCAATGTCACCTATGGCCACCGCTTCCATGCGCCAGGCGCCATCACGGTCAAGCGCTTCGACGACTATGCGGCGAAGCTCGACGCGGCCAAGGTCGTCATCGACGCCGAGCGGCGCAAGGAGATCATCCTGGCCGACGCCCGCAACCTTGCCTTCGCCAACGGGCTCGACCTTGTCGAGGACGAGGGCCTGCTGGAGGAAGTTTCCGGCCTGGTCGAATGGCCGGTCGTCTTGATGGGCGAATTCGAGCAGGACTTTTTGGCCATTCCGCCGGAAGTGATCCGCCTCACCATCCGCGCCAACCAGAAGTGTTTCGTCACCCGCCCGCAAGGTGAGGCGGAGAACCTGTCCAACCGCTTCATCCTCACCGCCAACATCGAGGCGAAGGATGGCGGCGCCGAGATCGCGCATGGCAACGGCAAGGTGGTGCGTGCGCGCCTGTCGGACGCGCTCTATTTCTGGCACACCGATCAGGGCGATCTGCCGGACCTTGGCGCGCTGGAGGGTTCGGCGGCCAAGTTCGGTCTCGATCTGAAAAAGCCACTCGACCAGCGCATGGCGCGGCTCGATCACCTCAACGTCACTTTCCACGCCAAGCTTGGCACGCAGGGCGAACGCGTCCAGCGCATCCGCAGGCTGGCAACCGAGGTCGCGCCGGTCGTTGGTGCCGAGCCGGCGCAGGCCCAGCGCGCGGCGGTGCTGGCCAAGGCCGATCTGCAGACCGAAGTGGTCGGCGAGTTCCCGGAATTGCAGGGCGCCATGGGCCGCAAATACGCGTTGCTGCAAGGCGAGAGCATCTCCGTCGCCGCGGCGATCGAGGAACATTACAAGCCGCAAGGCCCGTCCGACCGCGTGCCGACCGATCCGGTTTCGGTTTCGGTAGCGCTGGCCGACAAGCTCGACACGCTGGTCGGCTTCTGGGCCATCGACGAGAAGCCGACCGGCTCCAAGGACCCTTATGCGCTGCGGAGAGCGGCGTTGGGCGTGATCAGGATTGTCGTTGAGAATGAGGTGCGGTTGGGGCTGAACCTTTCCTTCCATACCGCCAACAACCTCATCTCAGACCAATATTTCGCTAGAGTTGGTGTTGAGAAGCAGAGAGTCTCGGATCGAGCCGAATTGATAGGCGTCGAACTCAAAAAGAGTACAAGTCCAAGTTTCAAAGAAGTCACGAGAGCCGTTGCGGAAGATCAAGCGGCATCTGGCGTCGCGATGAACTGGGTAGTAGGCTCTGCTCGCGCCAACCTCCTCTCCTTCTTCCACGACCGCTTGAAAGTCTATCTCCGTGACCAGGGCGCGCGGCATGACCTGATCGACGCCGTCATCACGCCGGATGCCGACGATCTGTTGACCGTCGTTCGCCGCGTCGAGGCACTGGGCAAGCTGCTCGACACCGAGGACGGCAAGAACCTGCTCGCCGGCACCAAGCGCGCCGCCAACATCCTCGCCGCTGAGGAAAAGAAGGGCACGGCGGTCGCCGCCGCCGTCGACCCGGCATTGTTCCGCGAGGATGCCGAAAAGAAGCTGTTTTCCGCGATCGATCAGGCGGAAGCGCGGGCCGGCGAAGCCATTGGCAAGGAAGATTTTTCCGCAGCCATGGTGGCGCTCAGCGCGCTCCGCGAACCTGTCGATACCTTCTTCGACAAGGTCCTGGTCAATGAAGAGGATGTCGCCGTGCGGGCGAATCGTCTTGCGCTCTTGTCACGCATCCGCGCCGCCACCGACCGGGTCGCCGATTTCTCCAAGATCGCCGGCTGATAGCCGGAAATCGGAGCCCCCCCGGGCGCTCCGGCGAGGCATTTCAGGGACTTGTAAAATAGCCGCGCGAGCCGGCTTACAGTCATATGGCGATGATGTCGGCGTGGGACATTTCGGGTGTTCACTCGAACCCACGGAGGCTTTCATGACATTCGTTGCCGAACCTGAATTGCTGGACGATATCCTGGCCTCTGACGAGGCGCTGCTCGAAGCCACGCCGGAACACGAACTGGCCGGCCGCGACGACGATGAAGTGGTGATGTCCGACGACGAGGACGATCACGACGACGAAGAAGCGGAAGACGAGGACGAAGAAGGCGAAGACACCGAGGACGGCGAGGAAACCGCCGAGGACGAAGAAGAAACCGACCACGAAGACGATGGCGAGGAAGAAGCCAAGGCCGCGGCCTGAAGCTTTTCGCCGGGGCAGGGCGGCGATGCCGCCTTGCCGCTCTGATGGTTTGTTTAACGCAGCGCTTCCGGCTTGAGTTTGCCGGAAGCCGGCAGTTTTCCATCGGCCTTGGCCGGAATTGGTTTGGCGGCGTTCGTGCTTTGGGCCACGGCCGGTTTCGTCATATGGCGCGGCAGCGCGCTGCCCACCACACCGTCTCGGATTACCATCGGCGCGCTTTCGGGTCCGCGATCGACCGGAATGGCCGAGACTGTCTCGCCAGTAACGGGCGGTTGCGCCTCGCCCATAGAAATCACTGACGAAAGCGTCGCCTGTTGCCCATCAATGCCGACGAAGAGCACCGACGGGGTCGAGGCTGGTTTTTCTTCCTTGAAATAGACGAGCGACGATGCCTGCGCGGCGCCTGCCGTGCAAACCATGAAGACCGCGATCGCGACGCTGCGCATATTGAACCCCCGCCCATACCCAATGCCTGCCATGAGCATAAAGCAGGCACCTTGATGCCGGCTTTCGCCGATCCTTTGCATTTTAGCGGTCGGCGTTTTCGCGGCCAAAGGCTTGCCGGGCGCGGCCAGCCGTATTACGCAGCCGCCTCGAAGAAGGTTCGAAACATGGCTGAAATCCTTGCCGTCCGCGATGCGATGGAACAGGCGCTGGCATTGCTCAACGCCGGCGCGGTCGTAGCCATCCCGACCGAGACTGTCTACGGCCTCGCCGGCGATGCCACCAATGGCGCGGCCGTCACCCGCATCTTCGAGGCCAAGGGCCGGCCGCGCTTCAACCCGCTGATCGCTCATGTCGCCGATATCGCCATGGCCGAACGCATCGCCGGTTTCGACCCGCTGTCGCGCAAACTCGCCGAAGCCTTCTGGCCGGGCCCGCTTACCCTCGTCTTGCCGCTGCGCGAAGGCGCCGGCATTCATCCCCTGGTCACCGCCGGGCTGGACACCGTCGCGCTGCGTATGCCGAAAGGTTTTGGCGGCGAGCTGATCGGCCGGCTCGGCCGGCCGCTGGCAGCGCCCTCGGCCAATTCCTCGGGCCGCATAAGCGCCACCACCGCTGAGGCGGTCGCTGCCGATCTCGGCCCGCGTATCAAGCTGGTCGTCGATGGCGGCGCCACGCCGGTCGGGCTGGAATCGACCATCGTCAAGGTCGATGCCGACGGACTGCATCTTCTGCGGCCGGGCGGCATCGCCGCCGCCGATATCGAGGCGATAGCCGGCGTGCGGCTGCGGCGCGGCGCCACCGGCATCCAGGCGCCGGGCATGCTTGCCTCGCACTATGCGCCGCGCGCGGCGATGCGGCTGGATGCCGGCGAGGTGCGGGCTGGCGAGGCGCTGCTCGCCTTCGGCCCGGCGCGTGCCGAAGGCTGGCGGGATGCTGTTGCGATAAAAAACCTGTCGGAGCGCGGCGACCTTGCGGAGGCAGCGGCCAATTTGTTCTCCTTCATGCAGGAACTCGACCGCTCAAAGGTAGCGGCCATAGCGGTCGAGCCGGTGCCGTTCGACGGTCTTGGCGAGGCGATTAACGACCGGCTTGCCCGCGCGGCCGCTCCGCGCGACGAACCGCTCGCCGGAGCCTAGGGCGCCGCGCGTCGTCACGGTTTGCTGGGGACGCTGCAACGCCTCGCCCTGGCGCATCATCCTTTCCGGAAATCGGGCCTGATTTTACGGTCGCGTGCTGGACGACATCGCACCGGCTGGGCCAAGATGCGGCTGCTTCCCGTTTCGATCCGTTTGGAATTTTGTCCCGCCCGATGACCGATACGCTTTCCCAACCGTCCGCCGATCTTGTCCAGCGTTTCGCCGCCATCGTCGGTGACCGCTACGCCCTGCGTGATCAGGCCAACATCGCCCCGTATCTCGCCGAGCGCCGCGGCCTGTGGCATGGCCGCACCTCGCTGGTGCTGCGCCCCGGCAGCGTCGAAGAAGTCAGCCGCGTCATGCGGCTAGCCACCGAAACGCGCACGCCGGTCGTCCCGCAGAGCGGCAACACCGGCCTTGTCGGCGCGCAGGTGCCGGACGCCTCGGGCCATCAGATCGTTCTGTCGCTGTCCAGGCTAAATCGTATCCGCGAGATCGACGTCAGATCGAACACAGCTACCGTCGAGGCCGGTGTCATCCTGCAGGTGCTGCAGGAAGCGGCCGACGCCGCCGACCGGCTATTTCCGCTGTCGCTGGCCGCCCAGGGCTCGTGCCAGATCGGCGGCAATCTTTCTTCCAATGCCGGCGGCACCGGCGTGCTTGCCTATGGCAACGCGCGTGAACTCTGCCTCGGTGTCGAGGTGGTGCTGCCGACCGGTGAGATTTTCGACGACCTGCGCAAGCTGAAGAAGGACAACACCGGCTACGATCTGAAGAACCTGTTCGTCGGCGCCGAAGGCACGCTGGGTGTCATCACCGCCGCCGTCATGAAACTGTTTCCCAAGCCGAAGGGCAGGGAGGTCGCCTTTGTCGGTCTGCCGTCGCCGGAAGCAGCCCTTGCTTTGTTCAGTCTCGCCGAGGACCATGCCGGCCCGGCGCTGACCGCCTTCGAGCTGATCGCCAGGACGCCCTATGATTTCACGCTGCGCCACGGCGCCGGCGTCACCCGGCCACTGGCCGACGACTGGCCCTGGTATGTGCTGATGCAGGTTTCGTCCGGTCGCTCCGCTGAGGATGCCAGGGCGTTGATCGAAGATATCCTGTCGGAAGGGTTGGAAAAGGGCCTGGCCGACGACGCCGTCATCGCGGCCAGCCTTTCCCAGGCCGATGCCTTCTGGAATTTCCGCGAAACCCTGCCGGAAACGCAGAAGGCGGAAGGCGCTTCCATCAAGCACGACATATCGGTGCCGATCGCCACGATCCCGACCTTCATCGAGCGCGCGGCGAAGGCGGTCGCCTCGGTCAGCGCCGGCGCTCGCATCGTCTGCTTCGGCCACATGGGCGACGGCAACCTGCACTACAACATCTCGCGTCCGCTGGATGGCGACGATGAGGCCTTCCTCGATCTCTACAAGCCCATGAACAAGGCCGTGCACGATGTCGTGCGTTCGCTGAACGGCTCCATCTCGGCCGAGCACGGCATCGGCCAGTTGAAGCGCGACGAACTGATCGCCACTGCGCCGCCGATGGCCATCGACCTGATGCGCCGGGTAAAGGCCGCCTTCGATCCGGCAGGCATCATGAATCCCGGCAAGGTTATCTGATCCTTTCAAAGCATAGTTCTTGGTTGCAATCCGATAACCATCTGTCAGATCAGCAAAATTTAACCGACTTTCTTAAGCGGGGCGGTAAGGCGCCAGCGCTAGTCTCTTCCCATAACGAGGCGGGAAAACCCGCACGGAGATGACCGGGAACCCGGCTCTCAGGAGAGACAGGAAGGCATTTCATGAACACCGGACTGAAGCCAGTCTGGGCTGGGCGCAATATGCGCCTCGACCCATTTCGCCTGCCGCAGATGGTCAGCTACGCCGCCCGCGACGACGTCGGCGACATCACGCTCACCATCGACCGGCGCGGTGCCATCATGCGCCGCACGCTGCAGATGAGCGGCATGCCGGTGGTCATCGCCCTGCCGGCGCGCGCGTTCCGTGGCGTTGCCGCTCGCGCCATGGAAGATGAGGACGGCAATGTCACGGTGACGCTGGAGCTTTTGCACAGCGATCCGATGCTGTCGGTGCCGCTGCTGGTCGCCGACGACCTCGACGATATCGCGGCCGACTGGCGCGCCTGGGCCGAAGCCTTCGGCCTGCCGATGCTGCTGATCGAGGCGGACGGTGTCGCCCGCACGCTGGAGGAATCGCTCGGCGCCGCCATCAAGACGCAGCCGCCGCGCGATCGTCGCAAGGGCCGCATCTCCACCACGCGCCGCCCGCGCTTCCTGGCCCGCCGCCGCACCGGCGATCTGGGTCTCAGGCTGGTTATCGGCGGCGAGGAGATCATCGCCCGCCAGTAGGGACTTGCCCGTCCGGAGCATGAAAAGCCGGGCGACCGGCTTTTCGAGTTTCCAGCGCCTCGAACTCTCGCGCGGTGCGCCTTCGCTTACATCAGCGGCTTCACTGCCACCCAGATGGCGCCGCCGATCAGGCCAAGGAAGATCAGCCAGCCGACCTGGTTGTTCGACTTGAACAGCTTCAGGCATTGGTCCGGATTGTCGATGTCCAGCGTGATGATCTGGCGAGCCATATGCGCGCCGGCTGCGATCAGGCCGGCGAGCGCCACCACCGGTGCCTGCGCCGAGGCAAAGGCGACGGCGAAACACATCAGCGCGCCGGCATAGAGGCCGACCAGCCAGGATTTGGTGTTGTCGCCGAACAGCCGGGCGGTGGAGCGCACGCCGACGATGGCGTCGTCTTCCTTGTCCTGGTGGGCGTAGATCGTGTCGTAGCCAATCACCCACAGGATGGAGCCGATATAGAGCAGGAAGGCCGGCGCATCGAGGTCGGCGAATTCGCTGGCCCAGCCCATCAGCGCGCCCCAGGAAAAGGCGAGACCAAGCACGAATTGCGGCCAGTTGGTGAAGCGCTTCATGAACGGGTAGACCGCGACGACGGCCAGCGAGCAGACCCCGAGCAGGATGGCGAAGCCGTTGAACTGCAGTAGCACCACCAGCCCGACCAGCGCCTGCAGCACCAGGAATATCCAGGCCTGCCGACGGCTGACCTTGCCCGACGGCAGCGGGCGCGAGCGGGTGCGCTCGACCTGGTTGTCGATGTCCTCGTCGACGATGTCGTTGTAGGTGCAGCCGGCACCGCGCATGGCGATGGCGCCGAGCAGGAACAGGATCAGCGTCGACGGCAGCGGCAGGAGCGACAGCAGCGTGTCGTCGACGCGCGCATAGGCGCTGGCGGCAAGTGCCGCCGACCACCAGCACGGCCACAAAAGCAGCTGCCAGCCGATCGGTCGGTCCCAGCGGGCGAGCTGGGCATAGGGCCACAGCCAGCGCGGCAGAACGCGGTAGACCCAGTGCCCGCTCGGCGCGTCGGCGACGCGGCCCTGAGCCGATTTCGACTGTATGGTTTCCATTGGCTTGGAGTGACAGGCTGCCGCGCGGGCGTCAAGCAGACACGATGTCTCGGCGGCCTGGCGCCACTCACATTAACCGTGCCCCGCCGGTCGGGCCCAAGCTTCACCGCCTGAAGGGCAGATACCAGAACAGCGCGATCTCGCGCGTGTCGGGACAGAGCCCCCGGTAGAAGAAGCGGTCGAACCCGCCGAGCTCGAAGCCCTGGCGTTCGTAGAAGCGGCAGGCGTTCAGGTTGTTGTTCTGCGTTTCAAGCGTCAGTCCGGGCAGGCCATCGGCCTCCGCCCAGGCCTTGGCCTGCTCGAACAGCCTGCCGCCGATGCCGCTGCCACGATGGGCGCTGTCGACGCCGAAGTCGTCGAGCAGGCCATAAGCGTTCCAGTTGCGCGTCACCGAAAGCCGCCCGATCGGCCGATTATCGAGCAGGGCGACGAACAGCGCGCTGTCTTCGTCCCATTCCTGCTCCTCGTCCTCCTCTTCCAGCTCGTCATAGGTTTTCACATAGGGCTCGACCGGAATGCGTTGCCATTCGGCCACCGGCCGGCCAAAGGCCGGTTCGTAATAGGCGTCGACCCTGAAGCTGAAATCGGCCTTGCCGGCCGCGGCGAAAAGCAGAGGATGGGCACGTTCGATGGTGATCGGCATGGCTTTCCCTTCTTGTCGTCGATCCCAGATAGGCCGGCGGTGGGCGCCCGACAATGCCGTTGCGGTTGAAAGGCGCCATCTTGCCTTGACCTGCCGCGCCATCGCCAATAGCCAGAGCCGGGCGATATGGGTGAGCGCGAGGTATTCGGCATGAAAGTTCTTCTCCTCGGTTCCGGCGGCCGCGAACATGCGCTGGCCTGGAAGCTCGCCGCCTCGCCACTCCTGACCAAGCTCTACGCAGCACCCGGCAATCCCGGCATCGCCCAACAGGCCGAACTGGTCGCGCTCGACATTTCCAACCATGTCGCCGTCGCCGGCTTCTGCCGCGACATGAAGATCGATCTCGTCGTCGTCGGCCCTGAAGCGCCGCTGGTGGCGGGCATCGCCGACGATTTGCGCGCTGCCGGCATCCGCGTGTTCGGACCGTCCAAGGCGGCGGCCAGGCTGGAGGGCTCGAAAGGCTTCACCAAGGACCTGTGCGCCCGCTTTGATATTCCGACCGCCGCCTATGGCCGCTTCGACAATCTGGCGGCCGCGCGCGCCTATGTCGAAAAGGTCGGCGCGCCGATCGTCATCAAGGCCGACGGGCTGGCCGCCGGCAAGGGCGTGACCGTCGCCATGACGCTGGCCGAGGCGCTGGATGGGCTGAATGCCTGTTTCGACGGCTCCTTCGGCAGCGCTGGCGCCGAAGTCGTGGTCGAGGAATTCCTGACCGGCGAGGAGGCGAGCTTCTTCTGCCTGTGCGACGGCACCACGGCGCTGCCTTTTGGCACCGCGCAGGACCACAAGCGTGTCGGCGACGGCGATATTGGACCCAACACCGGCGGCATGGGCGCCTATTCGCCGGCGCCGGTGATGACGCCTGAAATAATCGAGCGCACCATGCGCGAGATCATCGAGCCGACCATGCGCGGTATGGCCGAACTCGGCTCGCCCTTCGCCGGCGTTTTGTTCGCCGGGCTGATGATCGACGAGAACGGTCCCAAACTGATCGAATACAATACTCGCTTCGGCGATCCGGAATGCCAGGTCTTGATGATGCGGCTGAAGGACGATCTGCTGGTCCTTCTCAATGCCGCGGCCGACGGCCAGCTTTCGCATATGTCGGTGCGCTGGCGGGACGAAGCGGCGCTCACCGTCGTCATGGCCGCCCAGGGTTATCCCGGCGCGCCGGAAAAGGGCTCGGTCATCCGCGGCATCGATGGCGAGCGGGGCGATGGTACCCAGATCTTCCACGCTGGCACCGCCATCAATGCCGGTGCGCTGGTCGCCAATGGCGGCCGCGTGCTCAATGTCACGGCCACCGGCGCGACGGTCGGCGAAGCGCAGCGTCAGGCCTATGCCGCCGTCGATCGCATCGACTGGCCGCAGGGCTTCTGCCGCCGCGACATCGGATGGCGGGCGGTCGAGCGAGAAGCGGGACGATGAGCATCATCATCTACCACAATCCCGACTGCGGCACCTCGCGCAACGCGCTGGCCATGATCCGCGCCTCCGGCGAGGAACCCGAGATCATCGAATATCTGAAGACGCCGCCCTCGCGCGGCAGGCTGGTCGAGCTGATCCGGCAGATGGGCATGACGCCCCGCCAGATGTTGCGCCAGAAAGACACGCCGTACACCGAGCTTCGCCTCTACGATCCAAGATGGAGCGACGAGGAGCTCCTCAATTTCATGATGGAGCACCCGATCCTCATCAACCGGCCGATCGTGGTGACGGAAAAGGGCGCGGTGCTGGCCAGGCCCTCGGAGCGGGTGCTGGAAGTGCTGGCCAATCCCGACATCGGCGACTTCATCAAGGAAGACGGCGAAGTGGTGCGCGCGCCGGTTCGGCGCTGAGCTTTCCGCCCGGACCTTCCGTGTCGCACAGGTCAGCGTCCGGCGAAGGGCAGGGCGGGTGCGGGTTTCGGGCCGATCGAACCGGTGGTGACGGGGTCTATGCCCACCGGCGGGGCAGCCTCGGAGACGAGGGCGGGATGGATGCGCTGGCGCATCTCCGCGACATAGCCAGCGATGCCGCGCAGCGGGTTGGACAGCCTGTTGGCCGCCACAAGCGGCGGCTTGCGGAAGCCGTCCCGGAAGGATGTCCAGCGCGCCTTCAGCACGGCGACCAGTTCATCCAGCGTCGGCGGGGCGGCAACGGCAGCATAGGTGAGCCTTTCGCCGCGCAGCCCAGCCTCGCGTGACAGCGGCACCGGCACGCTGGCCAGATAATCGGCCGGTACGTCGATCAGGCCGCCGAACGGCCATTGCCGGCGCAGTTCGCCGGCATCCATGGGCGCCACATTGACGTCGATGTCCATCGGCGTTCCCGCCGGTCGGTAGGGGCAGGCGACACGGCCGCAATTGGCCTGGGCGGCGAATTGCCAGAGCGCGTAGCCGTTCCAGTGGCCTTTCGGGAACGAGGCGCCGACTTCCGGCTTGTAGCGCGCGTACCAGAGCGGCAGGCGCGACAAGAGTCGGTAGCGGTAGCGGTTGGCGGCGATGTGGCTGGCCGTCACCTCATTGGTGTAGAGGATCGGGAAACGGCCGACGCGGCGGTGCACCTGCCGCACGAATTCCTCGGCGTCGTCCAGTGACATCCATTTCTGCGGGTCGTTGTCCTCGATGTCGATGGCCAGAAGATCGTCGGGGCTGGGATCGGCGAAATCGACGAAACTATCGGCCTGTTCGACCGGGTTGCCCGGCCGCGCCAGATGATAGGCGCCCCATTGCAGGCCGAGCGCCCGTGCCACCACCTTGCGCGTCTGGAACAGTTCGCGTGCCACCGCGTGGCGTTTCCACAACGCCTTGCACAGCCGCTGCTCGGTGTCGGTGCCGCCGCATGCATAAGGTGGCGGCAGCCCGTCGGAGGCCTTGTTGATGAAGCCGACAATGCGCTTGTCGGAGGCAAGCGCCGGCCAGTCGATGGGGTTGTATTCATAAGCGTCGATGACGAGTGCCCGGTCGTCCTTCTTCCATGGTTCGGAGAAGTCGGATGCCGCACCGGCACCAGTGCCCGCCACCAGGCCCGCTGCCAGCGTCAGGATGCGGTGGAACTGTCGCGTGCGGCCTTTCAAGAGCATATCCCGCTGACTGAGGGTTGATCCTGAACCGGCATGGTTAACGAAGGGTTTTTCGCCATGGCACGCGCGGAAACGTTCCCGCGCCATGGGCCGGGTTTTGAAGCGGGGCGCCGGCAAAGTGTGGATGGGAGGCCGGCGATTTTTCTCGGTCGTTTCGGCTAATGCCTTGATCGCGGTGGGGTGTTTTTCAAGCCAGGTGTGGAAGTGGGGCGGGGATGTTTACGTCGGGCGGGGGCGTCTGATCTCGGGATGGGGGCAACATCTTTTGC
This sequence comes from Mesorhizobium terrae, assembly GCF_008727715.1. GTDB lineage: Bacteria > Pseudomonadota > Alphaproteobacteria > Rhizobiales > Rhizobiaceae > Mesorhizobium > Mesorhizobium terrae. The sequence continues at coordinate 5,690,554 of NZ_CP044218.1, read as the reverse complement.
TCGTCATTCCCGACCTCGTGAGGGAGCGGAGCGACCGGAGAGTGTCGGGAATCCATGCCGTGACTAACGCGCCGCGAACACGTGCGAAACCGGGCGCGGGAACGTCGCGTTCCCCCATCCCCTGTTCTGAAAGGGTTCCATTACGGAAATGTTCCGGCATGGGTTCCCGACACTCTCCGCTCCCTGCGGTCGCTCACGAGGTCAGGAATGACGGAGCTTCACGGGGTGTGCCAAATACCTCGAAGGGTGCATGGCGGGATCGACCGGTGCTCGTGCCGTCTTTAGCGGCGCCGTATGCGGAAGACGAGTGGCGCGACCTATCCGTCCGTCATTCCCGACCGCGCGAGGGAGTGGAGCGACCGCCTAGAATTCAAACGGGTCGGGCGCCGGCTTGTCGCGCAGCGTTCCCTCGGCCTGGCGCCGCTTGTGATGGGCGAGCGAGCAGCGCGGCGAGCACAACACGCCGCGGTCTGACCAATAGGCCGCGCCATGCTCGATCCTGCCCTCGTGATAGTGAAACCCGTCGGCGCGGTAAGGCAGCCCGCATTCGATGCAGCGGAAGGTTTCAGGTCTGGCCAGCATTTTTTGAGGTGCTCCTTTGTTGTGTTCCTTACACCTGTTGGGACAAAAAGGTGAGCGTCAAAAAGCGCGACCCGCAGGGGTACTGCGCCTTGATCGCCTCAATATCTTGCCCGAGCCAGGCGGCTTATTCGTAAGGGCAAGCGCCTGTGCGGCTGCTGGCGCTCTTCAAAAACACAGCGACATCCCAAATGAATCCGGCTTTCCCACACTTCGCTCGACCGTATCTTGTATAGGATAACCCCCTATGCTATAGGATTGCCCTATGAGCCATACGACTCGAGAAAAGCAGCAGCTGTTGGCCCGCGTGCGCCGCATCCGCGGCCAGGTGGATGCGATCGAGCGGGCGCTGGACACCGAGGCCGGCTGCGAGAAGGTGATGCACCTTCTGGCAAGCACCCGTGCGGCGATGTCCGGGCTGATGTGCGAGGTGATCGAAGGCCATGTGCGCACGCATCTGGTCGACGAGGAGCGATATCCCGGCGCGCTCAACCATGACGGCGCCGAGGAACTCCTGGCGGTGGTGCGTACCTATTTGAAGTAGGGTTGTTCAAATGACCAATCTCGAAGTCTCTGCCGCCGGGCACAGCCACGTCTTCCTTGGCGAAGGCCATGAACATGCCGAACGCCGGACCTGGATCGTCATCTGGCTGTGCGCGGCGATGATGGCGCTGGAAATCGTCGGCGGCGTGCTGTTCGGCTCGATCGCCTTGGTTGCCGACGGCCTGCATATGAGCACCCATGCCGGCGCGCTGCTGCTGGCCGCTCTTGCCTACAGCTATGCCCGCCGGCATGCGCGCGATGCCCGCTTCACCTTCGGCACCGGCAAGCTCGGTGACCTCGCCGGTTTCACCAGCGCCGTCATCCTGGCGATGATTTCGATCCTGATCGCCTATGAGGCGGTCAGCCGCCTGGTCGCGCCCGTTCCCATCCATTTCGCCGAGGCCATTCCGATCGCCGTCCTCGGGCTGGCCGTGAACGTCGTTTCCGCCCTGGTGCTGGCGAGCGGCGGCCACCACCACCATGGCCACGGCCATCACCATGATGGGCATGGACACGACGAGGAGCACCGCATCGCGACACCGCATGGCATCGTGCTGCTCAGCGTGTTCGAGACGAACCATCCGCCAGTCTTCCGCGTCAAGGCGAATGGGGCTGACGCGTCGTCCATCACGGTCGAGACCGTGCGGCCGGACGGCGCGCGCCAGACCTTCCGCATGGAAGACCATGGCGATTATCTGCAAAGCGCCGAGGAGATTCCCGAACCGCACGCCTTCACCGCCCGCGTCACCATCGATGGTGCGGATTACCCGATCCTGTTCGAGGAGCACGAACACGGTCACGGCAGCACCGCGCATCGCGACAACAACATGCGCGCCGCCGTGGTGCACGTCATGGCCGATGCCGCCGTCTCGGTGCTGGTCATCGTCGGCCTTTTGCTGGCGCGTGCCTTCGGCTGGCTGTGGATGGATCCCGTGGCGGGCATTGTCGGCGCGCTTGTCATCGCCAGCTGGTCCTACGGCCTGATCCGGGACACGGGGTCGATCCTCTTGGACATGAACCCGGACAAGGATGTCACCGAAGGCGTGCGCAAGGCGGTGGAGCAGGATGGCGATCACCTGACCGACCTGCATGTCTGGCGTCTCGGCCCGGGGCATCTCGGCGCCATCGTCTCGGTGGAGACGAACAGCGAGCGCGGGGTCGATTTCTATCGCGACCGGCTTCGCCGCTTCGGTTCGCTCTCCCATGTCACCATCGAGGTGCAGCGGGCCGCCTGAGCGGCCCTCAAGCTCGTCTCGATCCGCTTTTGGCTGCGCGGTATCAAGTCTTCAGGCTGGGTCTTTCGTATAGTCAGGCCCAACACGTGTCGGCAGGCCGTCGCCGAGTTTCAGCCAAGGGAGCTTCTCCTCGAAAGCGACATGCAGCGTCGGCGCGAATTTTTCCGGCTCCTCCATCGCCGCCGCGAAAAAATGCATGACGTTGGACATCTTCCTTGAGCGGAAGGACAGCGGCGTGCCGCAGTGGTCGCAAAATGTTCTTTCCACGCCGGGAGAAGAGTTGAACACCTTTGGCAGCTTGCTCAGCCATCGCCATTGGCCGTCCAGGACGCCAATGTAGGCGGTCATCGGCGCAGAACATTGCCGTCGGCAACTTTCACAATGACAGACCACGCAGGCCTGGGCCGGACCATCGACTTCGAAAGCAATGGTGCCGCATAGGCAATGACCACGCATACGAATTCTCCTTCAGGCAACAGACGCAGCCTAGTGCCGGGGCGGATGGGCGTCGCCAGGAAATGCGCCGAACTGGCGCTCAATCCCGACATTCGGCGCCGGCGATTGTGAGCGCGTTTGCGGGGCGTTGGCTCCAAGCTGACCTCATCCGCGCCTTCTTGTCGAACATGGCCTCGGCGACCATCGGATCGTCGTTTCGCTTTTATGAGTCCTCAACCCGAAGGCTGCATCGCGATCCCAGCGGCTAAATCGACGTGACGATCGCCCAGCCATGAAACCTCTCCGGCCATCGTCAAAATCCGCGTGACAAAGTTTGACGTTTACGTAAAAGTAGTTCGAACGAGCGTGGCGTGGCGAGATGGCGGTTGCCATGCGGTGGCGCCTCGCGGCAGGATCGGCCCTGCATCGGAGGAGGAGTTCAAGGCATGTATCGGGCACCGGTCGCGGATATCGCCTTCACGCTGAAACATGTCGCCGGCCTGAGGCCCGCGCTCGAGGCGGGCGTCTTCGGCGATCTCGGCGAGGATCTGGTCGACGCGGTGCTGGAGGAGGCCGGCCGCTTCGCGACGGAGGAGGTGGCGCCGCTCTACCAGATCGGCGACGAGACCGGCGCGGTGTTGAAGGATGCCGCCGTCACCATGCCGCCCGGCTGGAAGGATCTTTACCGGCGCTGGATCGAAGGCGGCTGGAACGGCCTGTCCGGGCCCGAGGAATTCGGCGGCCAGGCGCTGCCCAACATGCTGGGCGTTGCAGCACTGGAAATGTGGAACTCCGCCGCCATGGCCTTCGGTCTCGGACCGACGCTGACCATGGGTGCGGTGGAGGCACTGCACAAGCATGCCTCCGACGACCTCAAGGCCAAATACCTAGCCAAGCTGGTATCAGGCGAATGGATGGGCACCATGAACCTGACCGAGCCGCAGGCCGGTTCAGACCTTGCCGCGCTGCGCAGCCGCGCCGAGCCCGCCGGCGACGGCACCTACCGCATCTTCGGCCAGAAGATCTTCATCACCTATGGCGAGCACGATTTCACCGACAACATCGTACATCTGGTGCTGGCGCGGCTGCCTGACGCACCGGCCGGCACGCGCGGTATCTCCCTGTTCCTGGTGCCAAAATTCCTGGTCGGCGACGATGGCGCGCTCGGCGCTCGCAACGACGTGTTCTGCTCCGGCATCGAGCACAAGCTCGGCATCCATGCCTCGCCCACCTGCACCATGATCTATGGCGACGGCTTCGGTGGCACCAAGCCCGGCGCCATCGGCTGGCTGGTCGGCCAGGAGAACAAGGGCCTGGCCTGCATGTTCACCATGATGAACAACGCTCGCCTCGCCGTCGGCATGCAGGGCGTGGCGGTGGCCGAGGCCGCTTATCAGAAGGCGCTGGCCTATGCCAATGAGCGCCGGCAGGGCAAGGCGGCCGATTATACCTGCGAGGGCATGGCGCCGATCGTCCACCATGCCGACGTGCAGCGCAATTTGCTGACCATGAAGGCGCTGACTGAGATCGCGCGCTCGATCAGCTATTGCTGCGCCCACGCGCTCGACATGGCGCATGCCGCCGAGGGCGATGCGGCTTGCCACTGGCAGGACCGCGCCAATCTCCTGACCCCGCTGGCCAAAGCCTTTTCCACCGATACCGGCGTCGATGTCGCCTCGATCGGCGTGCAGATCCATGGCGGCATGGGTTTCATCGAGGAGACGGGCGCGGCCGCCTATTATCGCGACGCCCGCATCGCGCCCATCTACGAGGGCACAAACGGCATCCAGGCGATCGACCTGGTGGCTCGCAAGCTGCCGCTCGGCGGCGGCGCCCACATCCACGGCTATATCGACGAGCTGAAGGCGGTGGCGGCCGAGATCCGCACCTCGAACCTTCCCGGTTTCGGCCGCAGCGCCGACCTGCTCGACCGCGCGCTGGCCGACGTCGTCGAGGCGACGCGCTTCCTGCAGGCGTGCACCGCCGATGGCGGCATGGAGACGGCGCTGGCGGGTGCCACGCCTTATCTGCGGCTGGTTTCACTCGCCGCCGGCGGCGCCTATCTGGCGCGCGGCGGGCTGGCCGGGGCCGAGCCGCGCATCGCGCTTTGTCGGTTCTTCGCTGAAAACCTGTTGGGCGAGACCGCAGCACTCAAGGACCGCGTCGTCGGCGGCGCCGACAGCCTGGCCGCCGCCGCCCGGGCGCTGGTCACGGCCTGAGCATTCTAGGAAAGAGGATTTCATTCGTGACCGACCAGATCATCGTCGAGCGCCGCGGCGCCGTTCAGATCATCCGCATGAACCGCCCCGACAAGAAAAACGCGCTAACCCGCGCCATGTACCTGGCGATGCTGGCGGCGCTGACCGAGGCGGATGCCGACCCGGCGATCCGCGTCAGCGTCTTCCTCGGCGTGCCCGGCGCCTTCTCGGCCGGCAACGACATGGCCGATTTCCTGGCCATGGCGACCGGTGGCGATGGTGGCCGCGACGTGTGGGATTTCCTGCATGTGCTGGCGAAATTCGGCAAGCCGCTGCTGTCGGGCGTCGATGGTATCGCGGTCGGCATCGGCACCACGCTCAATTTGCACTGCGACCTGACTTTCGCCACGCCGCGCACGGTCTTCCGCACGCCTTTCGTCGATCTCGGCCTGGTGCCGGAAGCGGCCTCCAGCCTGATCGTGCCGCGCATCGTCGGCCGCCAGGATGCCTTCGCGTTACTGGCGCTGGGCGAGGGGTTCTCCGCCGAGCGCGCCAAGGCGGCGGGGCTGATCTATGAGATCGTCGCGGAAGACGCGCTGGAGGCCACGGTGCTGGCCAAGGCCGAGGAGATCGCGGCCAAGCCGCCACAAGCCCTGCGGATCGCGCGCGATCTTCTCTTGGGCAGACGCGACGAGGTTGTCGCCCGCATAGACGAGGAGGGCCGGCATTTCGCCGAACGCCTGAAATCCGACGAGGCGCGCGCCGCCTTCGTCGCCTTCATGAACCGCAAGAAATAACCCCGCCGGAGCGGGGTCGTTCGCCTGGTCGGCTATCAGAACGGCGCGTCCATGGGGACGCGCCGTTTCGGCATTCAGCGCATGTAGGGCGAGATGCATTCGCGACGGATGTTGCCGGAGGCTAGGTAGCTATTGTCGGACGCGCGATAGGACCGGTAGCGGTCGTAGCACCAGCGGACATGCGCGTCGCTGAGCCGGTAGGCGCGGCGATAGACCGGTGGCGGGGGCGGCGGCGAAGCGAGCGCACCGCCGATGATGGCGCCGGCCATGAAGGCCGCCGGGGGGAACCACCAGCCGTTGTACTGGCGCCAGCCCGGCCGGCCGTAGCGATAGCCGCGATGGCCGTTAAAATAATAGAAGCCGCGGTCGTTGTAGAAACCGCGCCGGTACAGGACGGGCATGATTTCGGCCGTGCCGGTAGCAACGGCGGGCCTTGGCATCGGCGCCGCCACCCCGGGAGCGATGGAAGCGGCGACGGTCGTCAACAAGGTGGCGGCCGCGCAGCAGGCGGAAACGAACTTCTTCATAGGGTTCCTCATCTCGGTTGATACACCCCGGACGCGAGCGAGTATCCCGGCGGATCGGTGAACCGAAACTGAACGCCCCGATTAAATCTCTGTAACGTTAGAACATCCTGAAATGGCGGCGCGGCCCGGATACGAAGGTCGTGCCGCAAGGGTTCTCGACCGTCTAGTCGATCCTTTTCGCCGGACTGGAGGCGCCGTTCTGGTGCAGGACAAGACGCGTGGCCTTGCCGTCGCCATTGGCATCGAAACTGATCTGGGCGTTGAGGACCTTGAGGAAGAAATTGCGCTCGTTTTCCGGGAATATCTCGAAACGCTCCTGCCCGGTCGCCTGGACGTACAGTCTGTCATTGTCGCGGGTGACGGTGAGGATAAAATCCGGCGCCAGCTGGTAGCGCCCGATATAGCGGTCGTAGAGAGCGGGATCGACGGCGGCAGCCACCCGCACCTTTGGCGCCTCGGCAAGTTTCGATTTCGGGTTGAGCAGATGGCGACCGATGTCGTCGATGCCCAGTTCGGTCGACGTGTTGGACAAGACGACGACACCCACCTTGGCCTTGGCCAGGAAGCCGATGAACGACCGGTAGCCGCCGGTGCCACCATTGTGCCAGATCATCTCGTCTTGGCCGGCCTTGGCGATGAACCAGCCGAGGCCGGTGTCCTCGCCGCCGCCGATGGCCTGGCGCTCGCTCAAGGCAAGCCGGAAAGCCGGCGTCAAAGGCGAGCTTTGCCCGTCCATCGCCGCCTTGAGGACGGTCAGCATGTCGTTGGCGCTCGAATTGAGCGCGCCGAGGCCGGGCAACGTCGGCATGTGCCAGTTGGGCGCTTTGTCGAGCGCCTGGTCGTGACCGGGCGTCTGGCGCGCCTGCTGTACCGGCGAAAGCGAGACGACGGTGTTTTGCAGGCCGAGCGGCGTGGCGATGCGGTCGCGGATCAGGCTCGCATAATCGGCGCCGGTATGTTGTGCCAGCACATGGCCGAGCAGGCCGTAGCCGAGGTTGGAATATTCGAATTTGCTACCGATATCGCGCGTCAGCGTGTAGCCCGAGAGGAAGCCGTAGAGCTGGTCGACGGTGTAGTCCGCATAAGGATCGCCACCGTCCTTGGGCGCGAAATTATCCGGCAGGCGCGGCAGGCCGGACATGTGGGTGGCGAGATCGCGCAGGGTGATCTTGCGGCCCCCGCGCTCTGGCATGGTGACGCCAGCGGGCAGGTATTTGGCGACGGGATCGTCGAGCGACACTTCGCCCTGCGTCGCCATCTCTGCCAGCGCCAGCGCGGTGAAAACCTTGGTGACGGAACCGATCTCGAAGATGGTGTAGCCGTCGACCGCGCGCGCATCGTCGGCGCCAAAGCGGCCATGCGCGACGATGCGCCGGCCGTTGGCGTCGATAACGCCGACGACGATGCCGAGGCTCTGTTTTTCGATGTCGATGCGCTGTTGAAGGATACGGTGGATTTCAGGATCAGGCGGGATGGGGGAGGGTTCTTCGGCCTTGGCGCTGATTTGCGCGGCGATCGCGAGCAGGCCTCCGAGAAGCAGACGCAGCATTTTTTCTCCTGTCACCCCAGTCCGGGCGGATATGGTGACAGGCTGCTGCGTCCGCAATAGGCGCGGCGGGTTACGGATAGAGGCGCGTCTTGTCCCAGCCTCCTTCGGCGTTGCGGCTGAAGACCATGCGGTCATGCAAGCGGAACGGCCGGTCGTGCCAGAACTCGATGCTCTGCGGCACGATGCGGAAGCCGGACCAGTGCTTGGGTCGCGGAATGTCGCCGATGGCGTAGCGGGCAGTGTATTCGGCCACCGCTTTTTCCAACGCGAAACGGCTTTCCAAAGGCCGCGACTGCTTCGAGGCCCAGGCGCCGATGCGGCTGCCGCGCGGGCGCGTCGCGTAATAGGCGTCGGCCTCGGCGTCGGTGACGATCTCGACCGGGCCTCGTATGCGCACCTGGCGGCGCAGCGATTTCCAGTGGAAACACATCGCCGCCTTCATGCTGCCCAGAATCTCGCGGCCCTTGGCGCTTTCGAAATTGGTGTAGAAGACAAAGCCGTGTTCGTCGAAACCCTTGAGCAAAACCATGCGCACGTCGGGCATGCCGTCGGCATCGACGGTTGCCAGCGCCACGCCATTGGGGTCGTTGGGCTCGGATTTCGAGGCGTCTTCGAGCCAGGTGGCGAACAACCGGAAAGGCTCCGCGCTCTCCGTGAAGTCACCTGTTGTTAACACTGTCTCGTTCATAGTTTTTCCGATTTGAAGCTGGCCGAGGAATTGCCGATTGTCGCGCATCGCGCACCATTTTGACAGCCGGCCAGTGGGCACTTTCCTTTCGTCCTGTCTCAGGGCGGCGACGCCATGCGCGCTGCTTTTGCTCGCCGGTTGCGGCGCCGGCGGCTTCAGCCTGGAAAAGGCCGAGGTCGACCGCTCAATCGTGACCGGCTCGATCGCCAAGACCGCGACGCCCGATACAGCCGATGCCGGCATGGCCTCCGACCAGGAGACGATACGCAACGCCGCCTCTTCTGCAGACGTGCAAGGGCTGGCCGGCCAGGCAGTGCCTTGGGCGAATACCACCACCGGCTCGCGCGGCGCCATCACCCAGATGGCCGAAACAGGCGACGCCGTGAGCGGCCGCTGCCGCCGCTTCGACGTGTCGCGCGAAAGCTATGACGGGGTCGCCATGTACAAGGGCAGCGTCTGCATGACCGGCGCCGGCATCTGGCAGATGCAGGATTTCAAGGCGCTCTGATTTTCCGCTTTCCATGTCATGGCTACTGGAATTTCTTCCTATCAGGGCGCATATAGTGGGCAACTCTAAATTTACCTATTCCATGAGCAGGATTGATGCGCGACCCCTATGAGGTGCTGGGAGTTGCCAGGAACGCTTCGTCCAAGGACATCAAGTCGGCGTTTCGGAAACTCGCCAAGAAGCACCACCCGGACCAGAATCCCGACGATCCCAAGGCCAAGGATCGTTTCGCCGCGGCCAACCAGGCCTATGAGATTCTCGGCGACGAGAAGGCGCGCGCCGCTTTCGATCGCGGCGAGATCGACGCCGACGGCAAGCCGCGCTTCCAGGGTTTCGAGGGGGGCGCCGGCGGCGACCCGTTCGCCGGCTTCCGCCGCCAGCAGGGAGCGGGCGGTCCCCATTTCGAGTTCCGCTCGTCCGGCGGCACCCCGTTCGGCGAAGGCGCCGGCGACATTTTCAGCCAGATTTTCGGCGATGCCTTCAGCCAGCAGCGCCCCGGCGCCGCCGGCGGTGGTCAGGGCGGCGAGCGCCGTCGGCAGGCGCCGGCCGGCGCCGACATCAATGTGGTCCTCGACGTCACCATCGAGGAAGCCGCCACTGCGGAGAAGGTCACCGCCATGTTCCCCGGCGGCCGCAAGGTCGCGGTGAAGCTGCCCAGTTTCGTCGAGGACGGCCAGACCATCCGGCTGAAGGGGCAGGGCGAGCAGGGTTATGGCGAACCCGGCGACGCGCTGGTCAAGATCAGGTTCCGCCGTCATGCACGTTACCGCGTCGAGGGCCGCGACCTGCACGCCGATCTGCCGGTGGCGCTGCGCGACGCCGTGCTTGGCGCCAAGCTGGCGGTGGAGACACCGACCGGGCGCATCGCGCTCAACGTGCCGGCCTGGTCGAGTTCCGACAAGGTGCTGCGCATCAAGGGGCGCGGGCTGCCGGAAAAGGCCGGCGGCCATGGCGACCTCTATGCCCATGTCCGCATCATGCTGCCGGAGAGCGGCGATCCGGAACTGGAAGCGTTGGTCAAAAAGCAGAACTGAAGCGTCCTTGCCGTTTTGGCGAAATCTGGCCCAAGATATTGGATCAGTCGATCCATTGTCGTCATCGGCGCGGTGAAGCTAGGAATGCCGCAGTCCATCAAAACAGCGGCCTTCAAAAATGTCCTCTCAGATCATCGTCCGTCCCGTCGCCCGCCAGGATTTCGAGGGCTGGCTGCCGCTCTGGACCGGTTATAACGCTTTTTACGGACGGTCTGGACCGACGGCGCTGCCCGATGCGGTGACACAGACGACCTGGTCGCGTTTCTTCGATGCCTATGAGCCCGTGCACGCGCTGGTCGCCGAAAACGAAGGCCGTCTGGTCGGGCTGGTGCATTATATCTTCCATCGCTCGACCAATGCGATCGCGCCGAACTGCTATCTGCAGGATCTGTTCACCGCGCAGGATGTGCGCGGCAAGGGCGTCGGCAAGGCGCTGATCGAGGGCGTCTACGACCGCGCCCGCCAGGCCGAGTCGTTGCGTGTCTACTGGCATACGCACGAGACCAACCACACCGCGATGCGGCTCTACGATCAGGTCGCCGAGCGCTCCGGCTTCGTGGTTTACCGCCGGCTTTTCTGATCCCGGCCTGTCCCCTGCACGCCGGCTAAACGGGCCTGCAGGCCTGCAGTCGGCTTGGTTCGCGCCGCGAGCGGCCGAAAACCAATGCCTTGGCCGCATGCCATCATCGCTTGAAGGTGCAAAGCGCCTGTGCGATAGGGCACATCAAAGCAGAACAGTATGCGGAGAGCGCTCATATGGTGGGTGGACAGGGCCTGATGGCCGGCAAGCGCGGCCTTATCCTCGGTGTGGCCAACAACCGTTCGATTGCCTATGGCATCGCCAAGGCCTGCGTCGACCACGGCGCCCAGGTGGCTTTGACGTATCAGGGTGAAGCCTTCAAGAAGCGCGTCGAGCCGCTGGCGGCGGAACTCGGCGCCCATGTCGTCGGCCATTGCGATGTCACCGATCCGGAGAGCCTGGACACGGTGTTCGACAATGTCTCCAAGCTGTGGGGCGGGCTCGACTTCCTGGTGCACGCCATCGCCTTCTCCGACAAGGAGGAGCTGACCGGCCGCTATGTCGAGACTTCGCGCGACAATTTCCTGCGCACCATGGACATTTCGGTGTTCTCCTTCACTACCATCGCCAAGCGCGCCGAGCCGCTGATGACCAATGGCGGCTCGCTGCTGACGCTGACCTATTACGGCGCCGAGAAGGTGATGCCGCATTACAACGTCATGGGCGTGGCCAAAGCGGCGCTGGAAGCCTCGGTGCGGTACCTGGCGGTCGACCTCGGCTCGAAGGGCATCCGCGTCAACGCCATTTCCGCCGGCCCGATCAAGACGCTTGCCGCTTCCGGCATCGGCGACTTCCGCTACATCCTCAAGTGGAACGAATACAATGCGCCGCTGAAGCGCACGGTATCGCCCGAGGAAGTCGGCGATTCGGGCCTGTATTTCCTGTCGGACCTTTCGCGTGGCGTTACCGGCGAGGTCCATCACGTCGATTCGGGCTATCATGTCGTCGGCATGAAGGCGGTCGACGCGCCCGATATTTCCGTTCTCAAGGACTGAGGCCGGCTACGGGGCGGCCGTCAACGGCCGCGCCCGGTCTTGTCGCCTCGGTTTTCCAACGCCCGTCCGGAGTTTTCGCGCACCATGCCTGCGCTTATCTATGTCGTGCGCCACGGCCAGACGGATTGGAATGCCGAGCAGCGTCTGCAGGGGCAGGCTGACACCGACTTGAACGCCACCGGGCGTCGGCAGGCGAGCGCGAACGGCGTCAAGCTTGCCGCATTGATCGGCGACGCCAAGGGCGCGTTCGACTATGTGTCGAGCCCGATGCGCCGCACCTGCGAGACGATGCAGCTGATGCGAGCCGCCATGGGGCTCGATCCCGCCGGCTATCGTACCGACCCGCGACTGGTCGAGCTCAATTTCGGCGACTGGCAGGGTTTTACCTATCCCGAGCTGGAACGGCGGTTCCCGGGTGCTAGCCAGGCGCGGGCGCTGGATAAATGGGACTTCACGCCGCCGGGCGCCGGCGCCGAGAGCTACCAGACGCTTCTGTCGAGAATCCAGCCGGCCTTCCAGGCCATGCAGCGCGACACGGTCTGCGTCACCCATGGCGGTGTCATACGTTGCCTGTTCCGGATGATCGCTGGCTGTTCGAAGGATGAGGCGGCTGCGCTCGAAATCCCGCAGGACCGTGTCCTGAAAATATCGGGCCGCCGCCTGGAGTGGCTCTAGGCCATAAAACGAGAGGGCTTCCGACGCCGCATGTAGTTCGATTGCATCGCGGTGGAGATGCCCGTTTCTCCTTAATCCTCCTTCAAACAGCGGCTGGCAGTATAAGAGGATGAGAATAACCTCCATCACCAACTGGGCCTACGGCATCACGGTCATCCTGACCGCGCTGTCCGGTGGCGCCTTCATGATGTCTTCGCGCAGCGCCCTCCAGGAACGCGCCGCGGTCGAGGAGCATCTGACGCTCGACACGCTGGCCGAGGAACTGGCGCTTGGAGCCGAGTTTGGAAGTGACGAGGCGCGGCTCTACGTGATGCGCGGCGATGAGCGCTACCTCAAGGAGTTTCAGGCGCAGGAGAACTCGGAGCGGAACGTCGAGGCCACAGCAACCAGGCTGGCCGGCAAGGGGCTGGCGCCGGGCGAGGCGGAAGCGCTGAAAGCGGTCGTCCGGGACGCGGATGCGCTGGACAAGATCGAACAGACCGCGGTCGAGGCCTTCCAGCGCGGAGACAAGATCGCCGCCCAGGAAGGCCTGTTTGGGGCCGAATACGAGCGGGTCCAGAAGGCGCTTCTCCAGACGGTCGCGCATTTTCGCGACCTGACGGGCGCGCGCACTGGAGCGCAGCTCGAAGCCGCGCGGGACCGCAGCAACTGGTGGAGCCTTGTCGCAAAGGTCATGCTGGCGGCTACCGGCGCGCTGTTTTTGGCCGTGCTTTATTTCGTTCTGAGGCGAAGGGTGGTGAAGCCGCTCATGCAGATGACCGGGATCGTCAGCCGGCTCGCCAAACAGGACTACACGGTCGAGATGCCGGTCGAGCGGCGCGCCGACGAGATCGGCGAGATGAACGATGCGATAGGGATATTCCGCACGAATCTCATCGAGCGGGAGCGGCTGGATGCCGAGCGTAGGGCCGACCAGCGCACCAAAGACATGATCCTGCAGATGATGCATCGGGTGCAGGCATGCCAGAACCAGGGAGAGCTTGCCGAGGTCGTGGTTCGTTTCATTCCCGAGATATTCCCCGACTTCGCCGGCGGCCTCTATATCCTCAACGATAGCAAGACGGCACTGATACGCGCCGGCGCATGGCTCGAACCGCAACGTTCGTTGGCGGCGTTTCCCGCCTCTGCCTGTTGGGGGCTTCGTCGTGGCCGTTCTCACGAAAGCGGGGCGAATGGCGCTGACGTTCCATGCCGACACCTCGATGCGTCGGGCGCGACCGCGCTCTGCATGCCGTTGACAGCCCAGGGAGACATGATCGGCCTTCTCTACCAGGAAGAGTGTGGAGAGAAAGCGCTCGGGTTCGCCGGTGCCAGGCTCTATCTCGAGCTGATCGCGGAAAATGTCGGCCTAGCGATCGCAAACCTGCAATTGCGGGAAAAACTGATCGAGCTGGCCGTGCGCGATCCTCTCACCGGCCTATTCAATCGTCGCTTCCTGGATGAAACCTTGCAGCTGCACCGGCAGGATCGCAGCGGCGAGCAGCTCGCTTGCCTGATGGTCGATATCGATCATTTCAAGCGCTTCAATGACGAGTTCGGCCACGACGCGGGAGATCTGGTCATGCAGTATGTCGGGCAGACATTGCGAGAGACGGTGGGTACAGCCGGCAGTGCCTACCGTTTCGGCGGTGAGGAATTCACCGTGCTCCTGCCCGGGCTTGACGAACAGGAAGCTTCGGAGCTCGCGGACGCGCTGCGGCAGAAAATCGGTGGCGCCACGCTCTCCCATTCCGGCCGGGTTCTGGGCGCGGTGTCAACGTCCATCGGCGTTGCAACAGCCCCGCTGAATGGCTCGATCGAAACGCTCGTTACACGTGCCGATGCAGCCTTGCTCCAGGCAAAGGCCGCGGGTCGCAACAGGACGGTGGTGGCAAGCCAGATCAAAAGCTCGGCGCTGCTGTGAAAACGGATACCGCACGACCAGCATCGCAACCGAGATCGTCACTCACAGCGTGCTAGCGCCCTGCAGCGAGCTGTCGCCGGCTTGCCCTACTGCGGGATTTCCATGTCGGTGATGACGTTCTCGCCATTGGCGACGTCAAAGGCGATGACGACGTCGACGCCGGGTTTCAGCGCCTCGAGGTCCATTTCGGAATTCAGCTTGTAGATCTTGCCGTCGTCCAGCGTCATGGTCAGCGCGTCCCTGTCGACCTTCTTGATTTTGCCTTCGGTCTGGCCGGCGAATGCCGCGGTCACGATGAGCAAGGTGGCGGCAACTGCGCCGAGCAGGGTACGCATTGTTTGTCCTCAATGTTTGTTGTTGTACGCCATTCCCAGCGGCGGCCGCGTGCGGCGACGGAGACAAGCAGAAACCAACCGAATGTGTCAAACCTAAGTCACCGCCGGTGGACAACTTTGCCCGGCTTGTTTTCAGGTGCGTTGAAAAAGGGCGCGTTTCAGCCGCGTTCGAGCACCGCGACATGCATGGCCGATCGCAGCCTGAAGCCGATCGTTTCATAGAGCCGGATCGCGGCCTGGTTGGTCGCATAGGCATGCAGGAACGGCACCTCGCTACGCTCCAGGATGCGGCCGGCCACATACATCGACAGAAGCCTGGCCAGGCCCTGGCCGCGCGCCTCGGGATGCGAGCAGACGCCGCTGATCTCGGTGAAACCGTCGGGTTTCAAGCGCTCACCCGCCATCGCGGCAAGCCGGCCGTCGATCTTGACGCCCCAGAAGGAGCCGAGGTCGAGCGCGCGCGGCGTGAACGGCCCGGGTTTAGTGAGGTCGGCCAGTGCCTGCATTGCAGGGATGTCGCTTGCGCCAAGCTGCTCGATGCGATCGTCATGCTCGATCGTCGCCGGCTGCTCGGCTATCATCTGGACGGCTTCCGCCGTTGAGACGGCTACAAGGCCGGACGGCACCACCACTGCGTCGGCCTGCAGCAGGAGCAGGCCGGAACCCGGTTTTGCCAGCGTCGCCAGCGCTAGCAGGGCGGGCGGGCTGTCGTCACGTGCCGCAGCGAAGGCGCTGACGGCGGGATCGTAGCGGCGCGCCAATGCGTCGCCGTCAGCGAGTGCCGCATGGCGGCCGGTCAGCGCGCTCCAGATGGGGCGGTCAAGCGGATGTCTGTTCATGGTCCTGTCCAAGACGGTTGGCGACGCGGCGGTGCAGAGGGATCGCCTCGAGGTCGCGTTCGATTGCGGCGAGTTGTTGAAGCAGGGGACCGGTCAGCGGCGCGCAGACCTCGGCGACGGCGCGTTCGATATGCGGCCACAGATCGCGCTTGGAGGTCTCGACGAGGTTTTGGCCGGCTTCCGACAGGCTGGCGATCTTGCGCCGCTGGTCATCCTTGCCTTGCCGGATGTCGATCAGGCCGGCCTCCGCGAGTTGGGTGGCGATGCGGGTGGCGCCGGGCTGGGTCATGCCGAGCGCTTCGGCCAGATCGCCGATTGTCAGTGGGCCGAGCCGGTCGATGGCCGCTAGCGCCGGGAACTGGCTGGACGGGATGGCGGCGCCCGCCCGGTCCAGAATCCGCTGCACCTCCGATTGCAACTGCTCGCCGATGCGCCTGAAGCGGCTGCCGAGGGTGAGATAGCCCAGGTCGCGAACGACATCCTCAACCATAGTCTATCTCCAAAGGCATTTACATAACAGATTATATAACATGTGATGTTTATCTGTCCAGCCCGCCGCCGACCTTCGTCCCGCTGCCGTTGCCGGCAGGGCTTGCTTCGTTTGACCGCCGCAAAAAACGCTAATAGAAGGCAGGCCATGCCGGGTGAGGCCCGCGCGAGGGCTGCTACCGATGTCGCACAACACCTTCGGCCATCTTTTCCGGGTGACCACCTGGGGCGAAAGCCACGGCGCCGCCCTTGGCTGCGTTGTCGACGGCTGTCCGCCCGGCATCCGCTTCACCCGCGACGACATCCAGGCCGAGCTCGATCGCCGCCGTCCGGGCCAGTCGCGTTTCGTCACCCAGCGCCGCGAGCCGGACGAGGTCAAGGTACTGTCGGGTTTCGTCCTGGATGAGGACGGCGTCACCATGATCACCACCGGTACGCCGGTGTCGATGCTGATCGAGAATGTCGACCAGCGCTCCAAGGATTATGGCGAGATCGCCCGCCAGTACCGGCCGGGCCACGCCGACTATGCCTATGAGGTCAAATACGGCATCCGCGACCATCGCGGCGGCGGCCGTTCCTCGGCGCGCGAGACGGCGGCGCGTGTCGCTGCCGGTGCGCTGGCCCGCAAGGTGGTTCCCGGCCTCGTCGTGCGCGGCGCGCTGGTCGCCATGGGCGAGAAGGAGATCGACCGCGCCAACTGGAACTGGAATTTCGTCGGCGACGCCGAGAACCCGTTTTTCACGCCGGACCCGCACTCCGTGCCCGTCTTCACCGCCTATCTCGACGGTATCCGCAAGTCGGGCTCCTCGGTCGGCGCGCTGATCGAGATCGTTGCCGACGGCGTGCCGGCGGGCCTCGGCGCGCCGATCTACGCCAAGCTCGACCAGGACATCGCCTCCAACCTGATGTCGATCAACGCCGTGAAGGGCGTCGAGATCGGCAATGGCTTCGAGGCGGCGAAGATCACCGGCGAACAGAATGCCGACGAGATGCGCATGGGCAATGACGGCAATCCGGTATTCCTGTCCAACAATGCCGGCGGTATCCTCGGCGGCATTTCCACCGGCCAGCCGGTGGTGGCGCGCTTTGCGGTCAAGCCGACCTCGTCGATCCTCAGTCCGCGCAAATCCATCGACAAGGACGGCAGGGACGTCGATGTCGTCACCAAGGGCCGCCACGACCCTTGCGTCGGCATCCGCGCCGTGCCGATCGGCGAAGCGATGGTGGCCTGTGCGATTGCGGATCATTATCTGCGCCATAGAGGGCAGACGGGAAGAATTTAGGGGAATAAGGGAATAGGGCAGTAGGGGGATAGGGCAGGTCGCAGCCGGACCTTTCCCTCAATTCCCTATTGCCCTAATGCCGTAGTGCCTTATTGCCTCAGCAAGCGAAGCGAGCGCCATGCCCTACGATCAAAAGAAAATTGTCGAAGCCCTGCGCGCTTTCGAGCGCGGCGAGATCGTCGTGGTCATGGACGATGACGGGCGCGAGAACGAGGGCGACCTGATCGTGGCCGCCGTGCATTGCACGCCGGAGAAGATGGCCTTCATCGTGCGCCACACCTCCGGCATCGTCTGCACGCCGATGCCGCGCGAAGAGGCCAAGCGGCTGAACCTGGCGCCGATGGTGGCCGACAACGATTCGGCGCACACCACCGCCTTCACCGTCTCGGTCGATTTCAAGCACGGCACCACCACCGGCATTTCCGCCGAGGACCGCACGCTGACCGTACGCAATCTCGCTAACGGCAATGTCGCCGGCAGCGATTTCGTGCGCCCCGGCCACATCTTCCCGCTGATCGCCCGCGAGGGCGGCGTGCTGATGCGCTCGGGCCATACCGAAGCAGCGGTGGATCTGTGCAAACTGGCCGGCCTGCCGCCGGTCGGCGTCATTTCCGAGCTGGTCAATGACGACGGTACCGTCAAGCGCGGCCCGCAGGTGGCGGCCTTCGCCGAGGAGCATGGCCTGAAGCAGGTGTCGGTGGCCGATCTCATCGCCTACCGCCAGCGCAAGGAAACGCTGGTCGAGCGCGTCGCCTGTTCGGACATCGAAACGCCCGGCGGCAAGGCCACCGCGATCGCCTATTCGCTGCCCTGGGAAGCGATGCATCACCTTGCCATCGTCTATGGCGACATTCGCGACGGCGAGGACGTGCCGGTGCGCCTGCATCTGGAGGATGTGACGGCGGACGTGTTCGGCACGCGCACCGTGCTCGATGACATCATGAAGACGCTGGGCGAGCGCAAGCGCGGCGTCATCGTCTATTTGCGCGAGGGTTCGGTCGGCGTCGGCAGCCATGGCGGCCGAAACCGCCAGGCCGGCGGCGAACGCGAAGACCACGAGGAAGCGCGCCGGCGCGAGAACGAGTGGCGCGAGATCGGCCTCGGCGCCCAGATCCTCAAGGATCTCGGCATTTCCTCCATCAACCTGATCGCCTCGCGCGAACGCCACTATGTCGGCCTCGAAGGTTTTGGCATCCGCATCGCCAAGACGGAAATTCTCTAGCCGTCGCGGCCGCGCCCGACCTCACCGGGGCGGTAGAAAGCTCGTAACAAGCAGAAAGGGCGCGTCCAGAGACGCGCCCTTTTGTTTTCGATGGTCTTCTCAGATCACGCAGTCGCCGCGACCGCCGACGAGGGCGCCGGCACCCGCAGGATGCGCTGGCCGGCGAGCGCCACGACCAGGGCAAGCAGCCCGGCCACGATTGAAACCCAGAAGCCATTCGCCGCGCCGAAGGCGTCGATCGTCCAGCCGGAGGCCGAAGAGCCGACCGCCATGCCGATGTTGATGCCGGTGATCGCCCAGGTCATGCCTTCGGTCAGCTGAGACGACGGCGCCAGCTTCTCCACCAGCGCCATCGAGATGATGATGGTGGGCGAGACGGCGACGCCAGCCACGAAGAAGACGACCGCAAGCGCGGTGATGTTGCCGACGATGAGCAACGGTAGCGTGGTCAGCGCCGCCAGAACGATGGCAATCAGCAACTGGCGGCCGAGCGGCAACTTCAGCTTCAGCGCGCCAAAGGCCAGCCCCGCGACCAGCGAGCCCGCCGCGTAGCTCGACAAAGCGAGGCTGGCGGCGGCCTTGTTGCCCTGCATCTCGGCAAAGGCGACCGCGGTCACCTCCGATGTTCCGAAGATGGCGCCCATGGCAAGCAGGGTGAGAATGAGGATCTGCATGAAGCCGAAGCGCACGATGGAGCGCCCGCGCTGCTTTTCGCGCGTGTGGATGGGCGGCTCGGTCGCCGTCTGCATGGTGAAGATCACGGTGCCGAAAGCTAGGAACAGCGTCGCCACCAGCGGCCCGGCCTGGGGAAAGACGGTCACGCTGAGGCCGATCGCCAGCACCGGACCGATCATGAAGATAGTCTCGTCGACCACCGATTCGAAGGCGAAGGCCGTGTGCAGCCTGGGGTTGCCGCCGTAGATGTTGCTCCAGCGCGCGCGCACCATGGCGCCGATGCTGGGCATGGTACCGGCGGCGATCGCCGCCGCGAACAGGGTCCAGTATGGCGCCTTGAAATGCGTCAGCAGCATCAGCGTCGCCAGCGCCGCCACGGTGATGGCGGTGGCCGGAATGAGGACGCGGCGTTGGCCGTGGCGGTCGACGAGCCGCGAAACCTGCGGAGAGACCACGGCATTGGCGAAGGCGAAGGTGGCGGCGACGGCGCCAGCCAGCCAGTACTCGCCATAGGTTTCGGAAAGCATGGTGACGATGCCGAGCGTGACCATGGAAAGCGGCACGCGGGCAATGAAGCCGGCCGCCGAAAACGCCCTGGCGCCGGGCGCCTTGAATATTTCGCTATAGGGATTGCGCATGCTGGCGACCTGCAAGGGGACGATATCTCAAAACCGATGCGAGCCGCCTCAATCGGCGGCCCGCTATGCCTGTCAATACCGAGCAGGCTTCGATACTGCCGCCATCTTCGCCGGTAAATGACCGGCGTTGGCTTGGGGCAGTCTTACTTCGCCGATTGTGGCACGGCCGATACCAGATTGCCCTCGTCTTCGCCGGCCAGTGCCTTCTGGCCGGCGAGCACTGTCACGAAGGCGATCATGCCTGCAACCACTGATACCCAGAACCCGTTCTGCGCGCCGTAATTGTCGACCACCCAGCCGGCCACGAAAGCACCGAGCGCCATGCCGATGCCGATGCCCGTCATCACCCAGGTGATGCCTTCGGTGAGCATGGCTTCTGGCACGCGGCGTTCGATGATGCCGAAGGCCATGATGAAGGTGGGCGAGATCGCCACGCCGCTGAAGAAGATGGCGATTGCCAGCAGCGGCACGGTGTTGGCGACCAGCAGCGGCAACGTGGTCAGGCTGATGATGGCGAGCGAAATGGCGAGCAGGCGTTGCTTCGGCGCCTGCAGGTTGAGCGCGCCGACGATCAGGCCGACGGCGAAGGAGCCCAGCGCATAGACGCCGATGACGAGGCTGGCAGCACCCGGTTGGCCGAGTTCCTTGGTGATGGCCACCGAACTCACCTCGGCGGTGGCGAAGATCGCGCCGACGAAGATGAGGGCGAAGGTGACGATGCGCACCGGCCAGAGCGCGATGGCCGAGCCGCCGCTGCCATGTTCGAGCGGCCTAACCTTCGGCTCGCTGGCGCGCTGCAGGATGAAGGCCGTCATGCCGAAGGCGAGGAACAATGTGCTGGCCAGCATGCCGGCTTCCGGGAACAGGGCGACGGAGAGGCCGACCGACAGCGAGGCGCCGGCAATGTAGACGAGCTCATCCGCCGCCGATTCGAAGGCGAAGGCGGTGTTGAGCTCAGGCCGGTCGCGGAAGATTTCGGTCCAGCGCGCCCGCACCATGGCCGGCACGCTGGGCATGGCGGCGGCCAGGAAGGCCGAGACGAACAGCGTCCAGGCCGGCCAGTCCTGGTTGGTGGCGACGAGAAGTGCTGCGAAGGCGATGATCGAGACGATCGTCGTCGGCACCGCGACGGCGGTCTGGCCCATGCGGTCGACCAGCCGCGATATCTGCGGCGCCAGGAAGGCGTTGGTGAAGGCGAAGGTGGCGGAAACGCCGCCGGCCAGCCAATATTCGCCGCGCGTCTGCGACAGCATGGCGACGATGCCGATGGGCGCCATGGCGATGGGCAGGCGGGCGATGAAGGCCGCGGCCGCAAAACCCTTGGTTCCCGGGGTTCGGAAGATTTCGCTGTAAGGATTGTGCATCGGAGCACTCCTGGATTTTCGAAGGGGTGCCACATACATACGTGGCGTATGCGAATGAGATAATTGCATACGTTGCGTATGTCAATTAATATGCGGTGCGTATGTGAAAAAATATACGCGACGTATGTGAAAAGGAACGACCAGATGAGGACCGCGCACAAACCTCGCAGCGAAATGATCGCCGAGACGCGCGCCAAGCTGATCGCGGCGGCGCGGCGCGCCTTCGCCACCGTCGGTTACGCCAACGCCTCGATGGACGACTTCACCGCCGAGGCGGGGCTGACCCGCGGCGCGCTCTATCATCACTTCGGCGACAAGAAGGGATTGCTGGAGGCCGTCATCGCCGAGCTCGACGCGGAGATGAACGAGCGGCTGTGCGTCATCTCGGCCCGGGCGACGGACCGCTGGCAGCGCTTCGTCGATGAGAATGTCGGCTATATCGAAATGGCGCTGGAGCCGGAAATCCAGCGCATCGTGCTGCGCGACGGTCCGGCAATCCTCGGCGACCCGTCGCAATGGCCCAATGCCAATGCCTGTATCACCTCGATAACCGGCAACCTCACCGCGCTGAAGGAGGAGGGCGTGGTCGGCGACATCGACCCGGAGGCGATGGCGCGCATCGTCAGCGGCGCCTCGCTTTACGCCGCACAGTGGATCGCCAACGCCGACGATCCGCATGAGACGTCGAAGAAGGCGGTCAAATCCTTTCGCGCGCTTCTGGAAGGGCTGCGCGTGCGCGACAATCAGGCTGCCTGACGGTTACCGGTCCGCGCCGGGTGCAACGCAGGCGGCCTTCAGCGCCTCCTCGCCGGCGCCGGCATAGGTCTCGCTCATGATGAGGTCGGCCAGCGGCAGCCGCGAGGCCCAGCCGCTGTGCTCCAGGTCCGGCCGCGCGGCGAACTCGCGGACATGGCCGACGCAGAGATAGGCGATGGGCACGACCGGCTCGGGAATGTCGAGCAGGCGCTTGAGCGCGTCGGCATCGAGAATGCTGACCCAGCCCACGCCGATGCCTTCCGCCCGCGCCGCCAGCCAGAAATTCTGCACGGCGCAGACCGTGCTGAAGAGATCCATCTGCGGATTGTGCCAGCGGCCGAGCGGCGAGCCCTCGCTGCGGCGCCGGTCGCAGGTGATGCAGAGGTTCAGCGCGCTTTCGCAGATGCCTTCCAGCTTGAGCTTGCGGTAGAGCGCCTGCCGCTCCCCGGCGATGTGTGGCAGTTCCTCGTTGCGCGCCGCGAGGAACAGGTCGCGCACCGCCTCGCGCCGGCCCATGTCGCGGACAACGACGAAGTTCCAGGGCTGCATGAAGCCGACCGAGGGTGCGTGATGCGCGGCCGTCAGAAGCCGCGCCAGCACGGCGTCGTCGATGGGGTCTGGGCGGAAATGGCTGCGCACGTCGCGGCGCGTGAAGATGGCGCGGTAGACGGCGTCGCGTTCGAAATCCTCGAACGAATTGTCGGGGGAGGCTGGAGTGCGGACGGCGTGCATCGCGTTTCCCTTGCGATCGGAACCATACCATCCGCCCGTCCATGCGGATGACCATTCCTGCCCGGCCGGTCTTCTGGCTTGGGTTCGTCCCGCTTGCGGCGCCTTCCCGTTCCGAAAAACAGTGGCCTTTGCCGAGCGGTCCCCCATACAGCGCTGGGCACGCCACGGATTTTCACCGTGTTCCCGATTCTCCCGCCTCGCAGCGGGCACCTGGCAGCGATGTCATCTTAGCGCATTGCCGGCGTAAGAACAGCCGGGAAGCCGACGCCAAATGACGCGCCGGGCATTTTCCCCAGCGCCATGCCGCTTGTCGCGTGGCCATCACGACCATTGCTGATAAGATAGGGCGATGACGACCCGCCTTTATTCGCATCCGATCTTTCTGGAGCACATCACGCCGCCCGGCCACCCGGAGCGGCCGGACCGGCTGCGCGCCATCGAGCGTGTGCTCGACGACGAGGCTTTCGCCGCGCTCGACCGGCGCGAGGCGCCATTGGGCGACGAGGCGACCATCCTCTATTGCCATCCGAGGGATTTCGTCGAACGCGTGCGCAAGGCGATCCCCGCGACCGGCCTTGCCCAGATCGACACCGACACCACTGCCAGCCCGAAGACCTGGCAGGCTGCGCTGACCGCGATCGGCGCTGCCAATGCGGCGGTGGACGATGTCTTCGCCGGCGATGCCGACAATGTCTTCGTGGCGGCGCGGCCGCCCGGCCACCATGCCGAAAAGACCACCGCCATGGGCTTCTGCCTGTTCAACACTGCCGCGATTGCCGCGCGTCACGCGCAGGAAAAGCATGGCGTCGAGCGTGTCGCCATCGTCGACTGGGACGTGCACCACGGCAACGGCACCCAGGACATTTTCTGGGACGATCCCTCGGTGCTCTACTGTTCGACGCATCAGATGCCGCTTTTCCCTGGCACCGGCGCCAAGAACGAGACCGGTGCCGGCAACATCGTCAACGCGCCGCTGGCGCCAGCCACCGGCAGCGATGTCTTCCGGGAGGCGTTCCGCACCCGTGTCTTGCCGGCGATCGACGCCTTCGCGCCGGATCTCGTCATCATCTCGGCCGGCTTCGACGCGCATCATCGCGACCCGCTGGCCGAGATCAACCTGACCGAGGACGATTTCGACTGGGCGACCGGGCAGCTGATGGACAGCGCCCGCCGCCACAGCGCAAACAGGCTGGTCAGCCTGCTCGAAGGCGGCTACGACCTGCACGGATTGGCATTTTCGGTCGCAGCGCATGTCGGCCGCCTGATGAAAGGATAAGGGATGGCCGCGGAAGCGAATGAAGACGTCAAGGCGATGAGCTTCGAACAGGCGCTGGATGCGCTGGAGAAGATCGTCGACGATCTGGAGCGCGGCGACGTGCCGCTCGACCAGTCGATCCGCATCTACGAGCGCGGCGAGGCGCTGAAGGCGCATTGCGACCGCCTGCTCAAGGCGGCCGAGGACAAGGTGGAGAAGATCAGGCTCGCCCGCGACGGCAAGCCGGTCGGCACGGAGCCGCTCGACGGGGATTGATGCGGTGAACAAACCGTCGTCGCATCGCCGGTATGCCTGAACCGGGCAGGGGTATAAGTTTCCTTCCATGAGGCGGCGCCGCCGCCGGATGGAGCAACACCCATGAGCTTCTTTCCCGGAAACGATCCCGAACCCGGCGACGCCTTTTCCTGCGACGCCATCGAACTGATGGTTATCGCCAACGCCAAAGACATTGGCGGTTTCGAGGTGCGCCGCGCATTGCCGATCGCCAAGCGCCGGCTGGTCGGTCCCTTCATCTTCTTCGATCGCATGGGGCCCGCCATCCTGCGCGCCGGCAAGGCGCTGGACGTGCTCCCTCATCCGCATATCGGCCTGTCGACGGTGACTTATCTGTTCGACGGCAAGATCAGGCACCGCGATTCGCTTGGCACCGAAATGGTCATCTCGCCGGGCGACGTGAACCTGATGACGGCCGGGCGCGGCATCGTTCATTCCGAACGCACGCCAGAGGAACTGCGCGGCTCGCCGATGTCGATGTCGGGCCTGCAGACCTGGATCGCGCTGCCCGACAGAGACGAGGAAATGGCGCCGGTGTTCGAAAACACGGCGGGCACGTCGCTGCCGGCTTTCGAGGCTGAAGGTGTGTCCAGCCGCCTCATCATCGGCGAACTGGAAGGCCGCCGCGCGTCGGTCACCACCTATCACGACACGCTTTACGCCGACATCCGGCTGGCGCCCGGCGCGAAGTACCGCATCGCCGCGGATGCCGAGGAACGCGCCATCTACGTGCTCGACGGCATCGTCACCATTTCGGGCGATCGTTTCTCCGAGAACCGCCTGCTGGTGTTCCGCCCCGGCGACGAGATCGTCGTGTCGTCGGAACAGGGGGCGCACTTCATGCTGTTCGGCGGCGCCTCGCTCGGCTCGCCGCGCTACATCTGGTGGAATTTCGTTTCCTCCTCGAAGGAACGCATCGAGCAGGCCAAGCAGGAATGGAAGACAGGCCGCTTCGATATCGTTCCTGGTGATGAGAAGGAGTTCATTCCCCTGCCGGAGAGCTGAGTGTGTCGCTGCGGCACATTTACTTTCGCTAATCGGCAGCCTATTCGACTTGTAAATACTCTTGACCGCGAGTTCGATCGGGCCAGCCAGTGACCGCCAGACCCAAAACACCGCTCCTCGACAAGGTCCGCATTCCGGCGGATCTGAGGACGCTCTCCGAGAGCGAGCTGCCGCAGCTGGCCGATGAATTGCGCGTCGAGCTGATCGACGCCGTCTCGCAGACCGGAGGTCATCTCGGAGCCGGTCTCGGCGTCGTCGAACTGACGGTGGCGCTGCACTACGTCTTCGACACGCCGAACGACCGCGTGATCTGGGATGTCGGCCATCAAGCCTATCCGCACAAGATACTGACCGGCCGGCGTGACCGCATCCGCACCCTGCGCCAGGAAAACGGTCTTTCCGGTTTCACCAAGCGCGGCGAAAGCGAATATGACCCGTTCGGCGCCGCCCATTCCTCGACCTCGATCTCGGCCGGCCTCGGCATGGCCGTGGCGCGCGATCTCTCCGGCGGCAAGAACAACGTCATCGCCGTCATCGGCGACGGCGCGATGTCGGCGGGCATGGCCTTCGAGGCGCTGAACAATGCCGGTGCGCTCGACGCCCGCCTGATCGTCATCCTCAACGACAACGACATGTCGATCGCTCCGCCGACCGGCGCGATGAGCGCCTATCTGGCGAGGCTCGGCTCCGGCAAGACCTATCTCGGCCTGCGCGACTTCGGCAAGAAGCTGACATCCTATCTCGGCAAGCGGGCCGACCGCGCCATCACCCGCGCCGTCGAACATGCGCGCGGCTATGTCACCGGCGGTACGCTGTTCGAGGAGCTCGGCTTCTTCCACATCGGTCCGATCGACGGGCACAATCTCGAACACCTGATCCCGGTGCTGAAGAATGTGCGCGACAACGGCAAGGGCCCGGTGCTGATCCATGTTGTGACGCAAAAGGGCAAGGGCTACGCGCCCGCCGAGGCGGCGTCCGACAAATATCACGGCGTCAACCGTTTCGACGTCATCACTGGCGCGCAGGCCAAGGCGCCGGCCAATGCGCCGACCTACACCAACGTGTTCGCCGAAAGCCTGATCCGCGAGGCCTGCGAGGACGAGCGCATCGTTGCCGTCACCGCCGCCATGCCGACTGGCACCGGGCTCGATCTGTTTGGCGAGGTCTTCCCGAACCGCACCTTCGACGTCGGCATTGCCGAGCAGCATGCGGTGACCTTCGCCGCCGGTCTCGCCACCGAGGGCTACAAGCCGTTCGCGGCGATCTATTCGACCTTCCTGCAGCGCGCCTATGATCAGGTCGTGCACGATGTGGCGATCCAGAAACTGCCGGTGCGTTTCCCCATCGACCGCGCCGGTTTCGTCGGCGCCGACGGGCCGACCCATTGCGGTGCCTTCGACACCACCTTCCTCGCCTCGCTGCCGGATTTCGTCGTCATGGCGGCGAGCGACGAGGTCGAGCTTCGTCATATGGTGCGCACCGCCGCCGAGTATGACGAGGGTCCGATCTCTTTCCGCTATCCGCGGGGCAATGGCGTCGGCATCGACATGCCCGAGCGCGGTTCGCCGCTCGAGATCGGCAAGGGCCGCATCGTGCGCGAAGGCACCAAGGTGGCGCTGCTGTCCTTCGGCACGCGCCTGCAGGATTGCCTTGCCGCCGCCGACGAACTGAACGCCGCCGGCCTTTCTACGACGGTGGCCGACGCGCGCTTCGCCAAGCCGCTCGACCACGATCTGATCCGCCGGCTGGCGCGCTCGCACCAGATACTGGTGACGGTGGAGGAGGGCGCCATCGGTGGCTTCGCCACGCAGGTGCTGCATTTCCTCGCCCATGAGGGCCTTTTGGAAGGCGGCCTCAAGGTGCGCCCGCTGGTGTTGCCGGACGTCTTCACCGACCATGCCAAGCCGGAGAAGATGTATGTCGATGCCGGGCTGGATTCGACCGGCATCGTGCGGACCGTGTTTTCAGCACTTGGCCACGCGAGCAGCGCGCAGCGCGCCTGATTCTGAACATCAACGACTTGAATCAGTTTGCGAACGGCTTGAATCGCCGTCTCAACACGCCGAATCCGTTTCTCCGATTGTCGCGTTAACTTATTGTTAATGCTGCATTTTGGTGATCCGCTTACCCTGTCCCTTGGCCCTTTCTCAACAGCCCCCTGCTAGGAAAATGGCAGGCAGGGAGACAGTTCATGAAGGCGCTTCTGTTCGGCGCGGCCGGCATATTCTCGCTGGTCGTCCCGGCGATCGCGGAGACGCAATACGATCGCTCGCTTGAAAAGGCGGCGATCGATATCGTCGCCAACAACATCGGCACGCTGCGCGGCGGCTTCTCCTTCAAGCAGCTGCCGCAGATGGTGGCCGGGCAGGAGCCCGCGCCGCAGCCGTCCCCGCGCAGCGCGCCGGCCGATGGCCTCGTGCCCGCCGTCGAGCGGCCGCCGGTAAGCCAGCTGTTCTAGGATAAGGTCTCCAACAGTCTCGGCTTGCCTTCGGCCGCAGCTTTCGTCAATGAAGGCCGATGCGTTCCCACCAGCCAGCCAGCCAGCGCCAGCGGCTCGACGATCTTCTCGTCGTGAAGGGCCTGTTCGCCAGCCGCTCACGCGCCCGCGACGCTGTCGAGCGTGGCGCCGTCGCGGTCGACGGTGCGGTGGTGACGAAGCCCGGACAGGGCGTCTCGCCCGGGGCGCAACTGACGGTGGACGACCCGGCGCGCGGCTATGTCTCGCGTGCCGCGCTGAAGCTGATCGCCGGGCTCGACCATTTCGCTCTCGATCCGAGCGGCCGCGAGGCGCTCGATATCGGCGCCTCCACCGGCGGCTTCACGCAGGTGCTGTTGGAACGCGGTGCCGTCCATGTCACGGCGATCGATGTCGGCCATGGCCAGATGCACGCCTCGATCGGAGGGGACCCGCGCGTCACCGCGATCGAGGGATTGAACGCACGCGCGCTCGACGAGGCAGATCTTGGCGAACGGCTGCCGGAATTCGTCGTCTCCGACGTCTCCTTCATCTCGCTGAAGCTGGCGCTGCCGCCGGCGCTTGAGCTGGCGAGGCCCGGCAGTCATGCCCTGCTTCTGGTCAAGCCGCAGTTCGAGGCCGGGCGCGAGGCGATCGGCAAGGGCGGCCTGCTGAAGAACCCGGCGGACGCCGAAATCGTCGCCGCCGCCTTGCGCGAGTGGCTGGACGGCCTTGCCGGCTGGCGCGCGCTCGGCCTGTGCCCGTCGCCGATCGAGGGTGGCGACGGCAACCGTGAATTCCTTTTGGCCGGAGTGAAAGACCGATGACGGCACGGTTCGAAATAGCCCGGCTGGGCGCGCAGGGCGATGGCGTCGTCGACATCGGCGGCGGCCATCTCTTCATCCCCTTCACGCTGCCCGGCGAAGTGGTG
The DNA here is from genome assembly GCF_008727715.1 of Mesorhizobium terrae. GTDB lineage: Bacteria > Pseudomonadota > Alphaproteobacteria > Rhizobiales > Rhizobiaceae > Mesorhizobium > Mesorhizobium terrae. The sequence goes on along the minus strand of NZ_CP044218.1, from coordinate 5,662,035 downwards.
ACGGCCGCGCGCGAGAAGGACCGGGCGCAACTGCTCGCCGTACTCGAACCGTCGCCCGAGCGCATCGCGCCTGTCTGCCGCCATTTCACCGAATGCGGTGGTTGCGCCATCCAGCATCTCGAGGCGGGCGCCTATCATGCCTGGAAGCGGAGCCTTGTGGTTCATGCCCTGAAGGCGAAGGGTATCGACGCGCCGGTGGGCGACCTCGTCGCCTGCGCGCCGCACAGCCGGCGCCGCGCCGCCTTCACCGCGCGCAACACCGAGACCGGGCTACACCTGGGCTACAACCGCGCCTTCTCCAACGTGCTTGTCGACATCGAGGAATGCCCGGTTCTGCTGCCAGTCATTGTCGAGGCCGCGGGTGTGCTGCGCCATCTGGCCGGCATCGTCGCCAACACCTCGAAGCCGTTTCGCTTCCTGGTCACTGCCACCGCGTCTGGTTTCGATGTCGCCGCCGCCGATTGCGGCAAGCCGACCGAAGCGATCCGCCGCGCCGCCACCGATTTCGTTCTCAAGGCCGGCATCGCCAGGCTCTCCATCGACGGCGAGATCATCGTCGAGGCGGTGAAGCCGACGTTGACCTTCGGCACCGCGACCGTAATGCCGCCGCCGGGCGCGTTCGTGCAGGCGGTGGCCGAGGCGGAGGCGGCGATGGCGGGGCTTGTCATCGGCCATGTGCGCAAGGCGAAGAAGGTCGCCGATCTTTTTTCGGGATGCGGCACCTTCGCGCTGAGGCTGGCGGCCAATGCCGAGGTCCATGCGGTGGAAAGCGACGGACCGGCTCTGGCCGCGCTCGACCGCGGTTTCCGTTTTGCCGGCGGCCTGAAGCGGGTGACGACCGAGCGCCGCGATCTCGATCGCCGGCCGCTGACCTTCAAGGAGCTGGCCGCCTACGATGCCGTCGTGTTCGATCCGCCGCGTGCCGGCGCAGAGGACCAGTCCAAGCAGATCGCCCGTTCGGATGTGCCGCTAGTGGCCGCCGTCTCATGCAATCCCGTCACCCTGGCGCGCGACCTGCGCATCCTGATCGACGGCGGCTATCAATTGAAAAGCGTGACGCCGATCGACCAGTTCCTGTGGTCGCCGCATGTCGAGGCGGTCGTGCTGCTGGAGAAGCCCAAACGGCGCCGCTGAATCGGGGGCGTCAGCGGCCTGAAAGCAGACGCTCGACAAAGGCCGGCACGATCTCTGTCGCCTTGCCGAGGATGGCCTCGTCGAAGCTGGAATGCCCGTCCGAGGGTTCGAGGTTGAGCTCGACGGTTCGGGCGCCGGAAAAGCGTGCCTCCCCGACGAAACCGGCGGCCGGATAGACATTGCCGCTGGTGCCGATCGAGACGAACAGGTCGCATTGGGCAAGCGCGGTGCCGATGCGCTCCATCTGATAGGGCATCTCGCCGAACCAGACCACGTCGGGCCTGAGGTAGCCGATGCTGCCGCAGGCCGGGCATTGCGACAGAACCGACATGTCCTTTTCCCAGGGAGAACTCTGTTCGCAGGCCTGGCACAGCGCCTTGCCGAGCTCGCCATGCATGTGGACGAGGCTGGCCGAACCGGCGCGTTCGTGCAGGTCGTCGATATTCTGCGTGACGAGCAGGAACGCGCCGCTAAACTCTCGCTCTAGCCTCGCCAGTGCCGTATGCGCGGCATTCGGCCTGACGCCTTTCATGCCGCGCCGCCGCTGGTTGTAGAAGTCGTGCACCCGCGCGGCATCGCGGACGAAGCCCTCGGGCGTCGCCACATCGCGATAGTCGACCTTCGACCAGATACCGTCCTTGTCGCGGAACGTGTCGACGCCCGATTCCGCCGAAATGCCGGCGCCGGTCAGGATGACGATGGATTTGTATGCGGGCATGTCGGCTGGATACGGGTTCGGCGGCTCAGACCTGCGTGCCGCCGACCGTGATCTGGTTCATCCTCAGATGAGGTTGGCCGACGCCGACCGGCACGCCCTGGCCGGCCTTGCCGCACATGCCGATGCCGGTGTCGAGTTTCATGTCGTTGCCGACCATGGTGACGCGGTGCATGGCATCCGGCCCATTGCCGATCAGCATGGCGCCCTTGATCGGCCGCGTCACCTTGCCGTCCTCAATCATGTAAGCCTCGGTGCAGCCGAACACGAACTTGCCCGACGTGATGTCGACCTGGCCGCCGCCGAAGGAGACGGCGTAGATACCGTTCTTCACCGAGGCGATGATCTCGTCCGGCGTGTAGTCGCCGGCGGTCATGTAGGTGTTGGTCATGCGCGGCATCGGCTGGTGGGCGTAGGATTCGCGCCGTCCGTTGCCGGTGGCGGCCATGCCCATCAGGCGGGCGTTCTGGCGGTCCTGCATGTAGCCGACCAGCTTGCCGTCCTCGATCAGCACGGTGCGGTTGGTGGGCGTGCCCTCGTCATCGACGGTGAGCGAGCCGCGCCGCTCGGCGATGGTGCCGTCGTCGACCACGGTCACGCCCTTGGCGGCGACCTGCTGGCCCATCAGGCCTGCGAAGGCCGAGGTCTTCTTGCGGTTGAAGTCGCCCTCCAGCCCGTGGCCGACCGCTTCATGCAGCATGACGCCCGGCCAGCCCGAGGAAAGCACGATGTCGAAGGTGCCGGCCGGCGCCGGAACCGCCTCGAGATTGACCAGTGCCTGGCGCAGCGCTTCCTTGGCGGCGTGTTTCCAGGAGTGCTCGAGCAGGAATTCGCCGAAGCCGGTGCGGCCACCCATGCCGTAGGAGCCGGTTTCCTGGCGGTCGCCGTCGCCGACCATGACGGAGATGTTGAGGCGCACCAGCGGGCGGATGTCGCGCACCAGCTGGCCGTCGGCGCGCAGGATCTCGACATGCTGCCAGGAAGCGGCGAGTGCGGCCGTAACCTGCCGAACGCGCGGGTCTTCGGCTCGTGTCCAGGCGTCGATTTCCTGCAGCAGCTTGGCCTTGGCCTCGAAGCCGGGCGAGGGGATCGGGTTTTCATCGCCGTAGAGACGGCGGTTGGTGCGCGGTGGCGCTTCGGCCAGCGTGCCGGAATAGCCGGCCTTGACGGTGGAGACCGCGCTGGCGGCGCGCAGCAGCGCTGCTTCCGACAGGTCGCCCGCATGGGCATAACCGCTCGCCTCACCGGCGACGACGCGCAATCCAAAACCCTGGTCGGTGTTGAAGTTGGCCGTCTTCAGGCGGCCGTTGTCGAACATCAGCGCCTCGCTCTCGCTGTATTCGAGATAGAGCTCGCCATCGTCGGCGCCGTTGATCGTCTCGGCGACAATCTTGCGCAGGCGATCGTCGGAGATGTCGAATTGGGTCAGGAGGTTTTTCATCATGCCGCCGTTTTCGGGAAATGTTCAGCCAGATGTAGGCGCTGGACATGGCTTCGGCAATCGCGTGGTCCCGCCAATCTCGGCTGCCCATTGCTGCTCTGGAAAACATGGAACCACGCGGCGCCGCCATTCGCCGTCAATCCGCCACGCCGGCGGGCCGAACATTATTGCGGCAGCTAAGTAATAGTCGATACGATTACATTGCCAGTAAGGAAAAATTCGATTTTCTGCACGGCGCGACAAAACATCTTCCCCGCGATTGACAATTTTCAGGCGCCGGAAGAACGTGACGGCGCCTGATATTAAATTCGTTCGGGGGACGGTTTAATGACGATGCTCGGGGTTTTCTACAAGGGTGGCACCGACAATTACGGCCTCCACTCCTGCTCTTTCGACGGAACGACATGGTGCGGCGGGGCGGATGTTTCCGGCCAGCCTGGCGGTATCAATGCGAAAACCGACAAGGCGCTCGGGGCCTGCCTCTACGAGAACCGCCTCTATGTCGCCTACAAGGGCTGGACGAGCGACGATCTCTACATCGCCGTATTTGACGGCACGACCTGGGGTGGCGACGTCAAGATCCGCGACATGCCCGGCGGCATCGACGCCAGATCCAATACGCCGCCGGCGCTGATCGTCTTCAACGACCTGCTTCACATTTTCTACAAGGCCCATGACGGCGACCAGATTCGAGCCGCCTGGTTCGACGGCCTGCAATGGGCTGGTGGCAACGCGATCGCGGAGCTTGCCGGCGGCATCAATCCCAGGACGGATACAGGCCCTTGTGCAGTCGTCTTCGGCAATAAGCTCTACCTCTTCTACATGGGCGCCGGCGGTATCAAGCTCTATTCGTGCTGGTGCGACGGCGCTACCTGGGGAGACGCGGCTATCGGCAGCATCGATCCGTGGTCGGACGATCCACCGACGGCGGCGGTCTTTGGCGGCAAGCTATTCCTCGTCTATCGGGGCGCTGGCTCCCAGTCGATCTTCGTTTCCCGGTTCGATGGCACGGCCTGGTCCGGCGACAAAGCCATCAGCGGCATCAATCCGCAAACCGACAGTGGCCCCAGCCTCATCGTTTTTCAGAACCGGCTCTGCCTGGTCTACAAGGGCAAGTACACCGAGAGCCTCTACGTCGCATGGTACGATGGCACGAACTGGTCGGGCGACGTTCCCATCGACAGCCAGGCCGGCGGTATCGGCCCTTCGTCGGACGCAGCGCCGATGCTCTGCCTGTTGCCGAACCAGGTGCCGCCCCGCGCGCCGCCGGCTTCGAACCATGTGATGGACATGGTCCCCAAGACCATCGGCGGGCCAAGCGCGCCAGCCGTCAAGAAAGGAACGGTTTCGATCGACTACGCGACCCCGGCCGGATCGAAGGATAACCTGCTTGCGGTCGATCAATCCGATCTCGCCGACCCACTGATCTGCGACATCAACCTTGTCGGCACGCATGACAGTGCCGCCATCAGGGACCTGTGGCCCCGCCAGTTCCTCTATGCCTGCCAGAACCTGACGATAGGCCGTCAATTGGACCTGGGCATCCGTGTTCTCGACGTGCGGCTGGAGATGTTCCACGACAACGACGGCCAGTTCACCATTTACACCTGCCACGGCGACCGCGCTTTCGGCCGCCTCCGTTCGAACCGGTACCAGACGCTCCAGTCGCTTCTCGACGAATGCAAGGAATTCCTGCGCCTCAATCCGCACGAATTCATCGCAATGCTGCTCCAGGTCGATTACTGGAACAACACCCCTGACCATGCAGCTGCATACCGCGAACTGGGCACATTGTTGGCACGCTACCCGATCATCAACAGCAGGGCCGACATGCCGCGACGATCCGGGGCCGCCGGCAAGATCTATCTCATAAACCGGATGAACGACGATCCTACGCTCGGCGTGCCGATCCACTGGGATTTCAACATTGTAAGGACGCCGCTTGCAGCCACGACCAACCGCAATTTCGCGGCCTGTGTCCAGGATCTGTGCGACATCGATTCCAGCAATGGTCGGGAGCGCAAGCTGAGCCAGTTCTGGACCACTGCGGCCTACAAGACGCCCGGCCAACTCATGATCAATTTCGGCAGCGGCAACATCTACAAGGTGGTCGGCGTCTATATTCACGCGGCCCTGATCGCCCGCATCGGGGCGCTGTCCGCCGCCTCGCGCCCACGGAATTTCGGCTGGTCCCTGTTCGACTTTCCCGACATTGCCGTCCAGACCGACAAATACGGTTCGATCACCCTTGTCGATCTCATCAAGGATGCGGCTTCGGGCTACGCGCGTTTCAAAGATACCTTCGCGGTCACCGAAGACGGCCGGTCGCAACTCGTTCGTTGGGAACCCCGGCCGTAGTGGGCGTTGCGCAGTCTACGAGTGGCGATAACAGAGCCGGCTCAGCTCACGGCAGGGCGGAGAAGCCGTCGGCAAAGCCTTTGAGGTCGACCGGGATGCCGATGCCTTCCTCCGGCGTCTGGAAGACGATGAAGGTGGCGGCCTTGCCGCTCTTCAGCGTGTCGAGCAACGGCTTTTCGAGGATCACTTCGGCATAGCAGCCATCCTGGAAGCAGCGCACGAAATAGGCGCGGCCGATATCCTTGCCGTCGACATTGAGGCCGAGGCCGTTGGGCAGGAGCACGCCGAGCGGCGCCAGCACGCGCAGGATCTCAGCCTTGTTGTCAGCGGTGCGCAGCACGACCACCGAAAGCCCCATCTCGGGACGGTCTTCGGCGACGACGTTCTGCATCATCACGCATTGCTCGGACGTGGCGCCCGCCGGCGTGTCGCAGATGATCGACCATGCGCCGTGCGTGGACTTCACCGTGCCGCTCGGTTGCTGGGCGGCGGCCATCGCCTGTCCGGCACCGGCGAGGGCGGCGAGAAAGATGACCTTCGCCAAGGTTCTCGAAACCCAAGAGTTCATAACGGCTCCATTCCCGAATCACGCCACTTTAAGCCCGGGCAATGCTAAGGAAAAGCGCGGGACGACGCGCAATCCGTTGCAACTGCGGCAACAATGCGGACTTCTTTTCCGAAATAGCCGGTTTTGCCGCGATTGTCTCTGCCATGGCGATACGACAGGCGCATAATCATGCGAGCGCCTTGTGGACAGGCGCCTTCTGCATTGCCGCGCGCAAAAATGCCGCATGGTTTTGGGCGCTCCTTTCTTGCGGCGGGAAAGAGAGTATGGTTTGAACCAATCTGGACCGGCCGGGATTCCCTGTCCCGGTGTTATCGCGTATTCCTGCCACCTGATTGCAGGAGGGGACTGGGAGATGAAGAGGGCGATGAAGAAGTTTCTTGCAGGCGCTGGCGCCGCATCCATGGTTTTCGCCGGGTCTGTCGCCCATGCCGCGCAGCCCCAGCCGTGGGAGATGACGTTCCAGCCGGCGGCAACCGCTATCATGAGCCAGATCACCTGGTTCGAGCGTTATACGCTGTGGTTCATCGTGCCGGTTACGCTGTTCGTGCTCTTCCTCCTGGGCTGGTGCATCCTGAAGTTCCGCGCCAGCGTGAACCCGGTGCCGTCCAAGACCAGCCACAACACGGCGATCGAGGTTGCCTGGACGCTTGGCCCGGTCCTGATCCTTCTGGCCATCGCCATCCCGTCCTTCCAGCTGCTCACCGCCCAGTACACCCCGCCGGAAGAGCCGAAGCTCACGGTGAAGGCGACCGGCAACCAGTGGAACTGGGACTACGAATACCAGATCGACAAGCCGCTCTCCTTCAACTCGGCGATCCTGGCGGACGCCGATCGCGCCGGCCTCGGCAAGGAAGACAAGACCAAATATCCGCGCCTGCTTGCGGTTGACCACGAGCTGGTCGTGCCGGTCGGTGTCGTCGTGCGCGTGCTCGTCGTCGGTTCCGACGTGATCCACTCCTATGCGGTGCCGGCTTTCGGGATCAAGGTTGACGCCGTGCCCGGTCGCGCCAACGAGACCTGGTTCAAGGCCGAGAAGGAAGGCCTCTATTACGGCCAGTGCTCGGAACTGTGCGGCAAGGACCATGCCTTCATGCCGATCGCCGTGCGCGTCGTCTCGGAACAGCAGTATGAAACCTGGCTCGCTGCGGCCAGGACCGATCTGCCGGGTGCCAACAAGGCACTGATGGCTCAGGTCGATGGTACCAACAAGGTTGCGTCCGCCGGCAACTAAGAGCCGCGGTCGAAACAAGGATAGGGAACGGAGCGGAACATGGCGCAGGCAGCGGCTCACGACGATCACGACCACAAGCCGAAGGGCTGGGTGCGCTGGGTCTATTCGACCAACCACAAGGATATCGGTACGCTGTACCTGATCTTCGCGATCATGGCCGGCATCGTCGGCGGCTTCCTGTCGATCATGATGCGCTGGGAGCTTGCCGAGCCGGGTATCCAGATTTTCCCGGGCCTCGCCTCGATGGTCTACGGTGTCACCGGCGATGCCGCGCTCGACGCCGGCAAGTCGATGTTCAACGCCTTCACCACCGCGCACGCCCTGGTCATGATCTTCTTCATGGTCATGCCGGCGCTGATCGGCGGCTTCGCCAACTGGATGGTGCCGATCATGATCGGCGCGCCGGACATGGCGTTCCCGCGCATGAACAACATCTCCTTCTGGCTGCTGCCGCCGGCCTTCATCTTGCTCATCACCTCGATGTTCGTGCCGAGCGCTCCCGGCGCCTACGGCGTCGGTGGCGGCTGGACGATCTATCCGCCGCTTTCGACATCCGGCCAGCCGGGGCCAGCAATGGATCTGGCGATCTTGTCGATCCACATCGCCGGTGCCTCGTCGATCCTCGGTGCGATCAATTTCATCACCACCATCTTCAACATGCGCGCGCCTGGCATGACGCTGCACAAGATGCCGCTGTTTGCCTGGTCGGTGCTGGTCACCGCCTTCCTGCTCTTGTTGTCGCTGCCGGTTCTGGCGGGCGCCATCACCATGCTGCTCACCGACCGTAATTTCGGCACCTCCTTCTTCGTGCCCGAGAATGGCGGCGACCCGATCCTGTTCCAGCACCTGTTCTGGTTCTTCGGTCACCCGGAAGTGTACATCCTGATCCTGCCGGGCTTCGGCATCGTCAGCCACATCGTGTCGACCTTCTCGAAGAAGCCGGTGTTCGGCTATCTCGGCATGGCCTACGCCATGGTCGCGATCGGCGCCGTCGGCTTCGTCGTGTGGGCACACCACATGTACACCACCGGTATCTCGCTCAACACGCAGCGCTATTTCGTGTTCGCCACGATGGTCATCGCGGTGCCGACTGGCATCAAGATCTTTTCGTGGATCGCCACCATGTGGGGCGGCTCGATCTCCTTCCGCACGCCGATGCTGTGGGCTGTGGGCTTCATCTTCCTGTTCACGGTCGGTGGCGTGACGGGCGTCCAGCTCGCCAATGCCGGTCTCGACCGTTCGCTGCAGGACACCTACTACGTCGTCGCGCACTTCCACTACGTGCTGTCGCTCGGCGCCGTGTTCGCCATCTTCGCCGGCTGGTACTACTGGTTCCCGAAGATGACCGGCTACATGTATTCGCCGGCGATCGCCAACAGCCACTTCTGGATCATGTTCATCGGCGTCAATCTGGTGTTCTTCCCGCAGCACTTCCTCGGCCTGGCGGGCATGCCGCGCCGCTACATTGACTATCCGGACGCGTTCGCCGGCTGGAACTATGTTTCGTCGATCGGCTCCTACATCTCCGGCGTCAGCGTTCTGATCTTCCTCTACGGCGTCTTCGAGGCGTTCCGTAAGAAGCGCGTCGCGGGTGCCAATCCGTGGGGCGAGGGTGCCACGACGCTGGAATGGCAGCTGCCTTCGCCGCCGCCCTACCATCAGTGGGAACAGCTGCCCAAGATCAAGTAAAGGCAGCAGTTTCGGGTTTCGAAACCGCCGGCTGAGCCGGCGGTTTTGGCCAAACGGAATGAGTGGACTTCAAGTACGCAATGGCCCTGGTTGACAACTCACGCATGGAGCAGACAACCTCCCGAATGTCGGAAGCGACGGCGGGGGATTTCTTTGCGCTTCTGAAGCCACGCGTGATGTCGCTGGTGGTGTTCACGGCCTTTGTCGGGCTGATGGCCGCGCCGGCGACGATCAACCCGCTGCTCGCCATCATCGCCATTCTGGCGATCGCCATCGGCGCTGGTGCGTCGGGCGCGCTCAACATGTGGTACGACGCCGACATCGACGCTGTAATGACCCGCACGGCCAATCGCCCGGTGCCGGCCGGTCGCGTTCTGCCCGGCGAGGCGCTCGCCTTTGGCCTGGTGCTTTCTGTGCTTTCGGTGATGACGCTGGGCGTGCTGATCAACTGGCTGTCGGCGGCGATGCTCGCCTTCACCATCTTCTTCTACGCGGTCGTATACACGATGTGGCTGAAGCGCTGGACGCCGCAGAACATCGTGATTGGCGGCGCCGCCGGCGCCATCCCGCCGGTGATCGGCTGGGCGGCCGCGACGGGTGCGGTGAGCCTCGAAAGCGTGATCCTGTTCTTCATCATCTTCCTGTGGACGCCGCCGCATTTCTGGGCGCTCGCGCTGTTCAAGTCGGGCGACTATGAACGCGCCGGCATTCCGATGATGCCGAATGTCGCCGGCGAGGCTTCCACGCGCCGCCAGATCTTCGCCTATGCGCTGATTCTGGCGCCGATCGGCGTGTTGCCCTGGGGGCTCGGCTACACCACCGCCCTCTACGGCGTGGTGGCGACCGTGCTTGGCATCGGCTTCGTCTGGTATTCCTGGGCGGTGCTGCGCATGCCCGACAGCGACCGCGTCATGAAGCCCGCCAAGGCGCTGTTCGGCTTCTCGCTGCTTTATCTGTTTGCCATCTTTGCTGCCTACCTTGCCGACAGCATCGTCGAGCGGGCACTGGTTCTTGGTGGAGCATGAGTACGATGCAAGACAAGCTTGAAACCGTCGAGCTGACAGAAAACCAGAGGAAGGCCCGCCGCAGCCGTTCGGTTGCCATTGGCTTTGCGCTGGGCGTTTTGGTCATCATCTTCTATGTGGCGACCATCGTGAAATTCGGTCCCTCCATCCTCAGCCGGCCTATGTGAGGCGGTGATGGAGAGCGAGACGACCGCCGCCGAGCAGAAGAAGCACAAGGCCAACCTGGTCGTTGCCGGCTCTTGCCTGGCGTTCTTCGGCGCCATGATCGGCATGGCCTATGCGGCGGTGCCGCTCTATTCGATGTTCTGCAAGGTGACGGGTTACGGCGGCACCACCCAGCGCGTGACGCAATATTCTACCAAGGTCCTTGACCGCGACATCATCATCCGCTTCGACGCCAACACGATGGGCGTGCCGTGGGAGTTCGAGCCGGAGCAGCGCAGTGTCACCATCAAGCTCGGCGAGACGACGAAGGTTGCCTACAAGGCCACCAACAAGTTCAGCGCGCCGACCACTGGTCGCGCCACCTTCAACGTGCAGCCGGAACTGGCGGGCGCCTATTTCAACAAGGTGGAGTGCTTCTGCTTCACGAATCAGACACTGAAGGCCGGCGAGACGGTGGACATGCCGATCGTCTTCTATGTCGATCCGGACATCCTCAAGGTGCCGGAACTGAAGGACATCAAGACCATCACGCTTTCCTATTCCATGTATCAGGTCGAGACGAAGCAGCCGCTCGCCGCGACCCTGAACAAGGATGCCGCGAAGACTATTTCCAATACCGAAGCAAATCTCGGGGGATGACATGGCCGACGGACACGCCAAACCAAACCACGACTACCACATAATAGCTCCAAGCCCCTGGCCCTTCCTGGGTTCGGTAGGTGCTCTGGTCATGGCGTTCGGCGGCGTGATCTATATGCAGTATCTGAAGGGCACGCCCTTCCACCTGTTTGGCCTGGACGTGTCCAAGGCGCATTTCTGGGTGCTGCTGATCGGCCTTTTGATCGTGCTCTACACCATGTTCGCCTGGTGGTCTGACACCATCAAGGAAGCGCATGAGGGCCATCACACCCAGGTGGTGTCGCTGCATCTGCGCTATGGCATGATCATGTTCATCGCCTCCGAGGTGATGTTCTTCGTAGCCTGGTTCTGGGCTTATTTCGACGCCAGCCTGTTCCCGAACGAGGCGATCCAGGCGGCGCGCACCACCTTCACCGGTGGCGTTTGGCCGCCGAAGGGCATGGAAGTGCTCGATCCCTTCCACCTGCCGCTCTACAACACCATCATCCTGCTGCTGTCGGGCACGACGGTGACCTGGGCGCACCATTCGCTGATCCACGGCGATCGCAAGGGCCTGATCAACGGCCTCGTGCTCACCGTCGGTCTCGGCATGCTGTTCACCATGGTGCAGGCCTACGAGTACATCCACGCTCCGTTCGGCTTCAAGGATTCGATCTACGGCGCCACCTTCTTCATGGCGACCGGCTTCCATGGCTTCCACGTCATCATCGGCACCATCTTCCTGCTGGTTTGCCTGTTCCGCGCGATGAAGGGCGACTTCACGCCGAAGCAGCATTTCGGCTTCGAGGCGGCCGCCTGGTACTGGCACTTCGTTGACGTGGTCTGGCTGTTCCTGTTCGCCTCGATCTATGTCTGGGGCTCGGCCGGCGCGGTCATCGAAGGTCACTGATCCCCGTTCAATCGGGTTTGATTGGAGGCGGCTGCGGCAACGTGGCCGCCTCTTTCTTTTGGGCCGACCGTTCAACTTGAGCCTGAAAGGTTCTAAGAAGATCGGCATGAGCGAAGATAAGGCAATCTGGCCGCCGGTCGACCCGATCCAGGCCGGCCTCAAGGGGCGCTGCCCGCGCTGCGGGGAAGGGCGCCTGTTCTCCGGCTTCCTGACGGTCGGCAAGCGCTGCATGAACTGCGGTCTCGACTATTCCTACGCCGATGCCGGCGACGGGCCAGCGGTCTTCGTCATCCTCATCATCGGCTTCATCGTCGTCGGTCTGGCGCTTTGGCTGGAAGTGACCTTCGCGCCGCCGCTCTGGCTGCATTTCCTGCTGTGGATCCCGTTGGCAATCATGCTGTGCCTGACGGCGCTGCGGCTGATCAAGGGCGTGCTGCTCACCCTTCAATACCGCAACAAGGCGGCCGAGGGTCGGCTGGACCGACCGCAATGAGCGCGGTCCCACAGCCGTCGACGGGTCGCCGCGGGCCACGCACGGCCTTGGCGCTCGGCCTCGGCCTGATCGCCTTCCTTGTCTTGATCGGCCTCGGCACCTGGCAGGTCGAGCGTCTGGCCTGGAAGGAAGCGCTGATCGGGACGATCGACCGCCGCATGAACGCAACGCCGGCGCCGCTAGCGGAAGTCGAGAAGCAGTTCACCGAGACCCGTGACATCGACTACGTTCCGGTGACGCTGACCGGCACGTTCCTGCATCAGGGCGAGCGCCATTTCTTCACCACCTGGGACGGCGAGACCGGGTTCAGCGTTTATACGCCGCTGAAACTCGCCGACGGCCGTTTCGTGCTCGTCAACCGGGGTTTCGTACCCTACGACATGAAGGACCCTGCCAAGCGCCAGAAGGGCGAGGTGGCGGGCGAGGTGACGATGACCGGCCTGGCGCGCAATCCGCTTGCCGGCAAGCCATCGATGATGGTGCCCGACAACGATCTGACCAAGAACATCTTCTACTGGAAGGACCGCGACGCCATGGCGGCGACTGCAGGCCTGCCGGCCGGCGCCGTGGTCGTGCCGTTCTTCGTCGATGCTGGCAGGGCGCCCAATCCAGGCGGCTTACCCGTTGGCGGCACGACGCTGCTCGACCTGCCCAACAATCACCTGCAATACGCGATGACCTGGTATGGCCTCGCAGCGGCCCTGGTCGGTGTCATGGCGGTGTGGCTGGCGAAGAACCGGAAGAACAGGTGAACGCCCGCCAGGCCGTTCCGCGCCCTTGACAGAAGGGGGTGGCGGACATCATGTCCGCACAATCCGACCGATGGGCCAGACAGTGGGAATCCGCGTTGCAGAAAGCCGTTAAGCCACCCCTCATAATCAGGCTTTGCCAGCCGCGCGGCTTCTGCGCCGGCGTCGATCGCGCCATCCAGATCGTGGTGCTGGCGCTGAAGAAATATGGCGCGCCGGTCTATGTGCGCCACGAGATCGTGCACAACCGCTACGTGGTCGAGGGGTTGCAAAATCTCGGCGCCGTCTTCATCGAGGAATTGTCCGAGATCCCGGACGATCACAAGCAAAGCCCGGTTGTCTTTTCCGCGCATGGCGTGCCGAAATCGGTGCCGGCGGACGCCGTGGCGCGCAACCTGTTTTATCTCGACGCCACCTGCCCGCTTGTCTCCAAGGTGCACAAGCAGGCGATGCGCCATCAGCGGCTCGGCCGCCACGTGCTGCTGATCGGTCATGCCGGCCATCCAGAGGTGATCGGTACCATGGGGCAACTGGCGGAAGGCGCGGTGACCTTGATCGAGACCGAGGCTGACGCGGCGACCTTCCAGCCCGCCAACCCGCAGGCGCTGGGCTTCGTCACCCAGACGACGCTGTCGGTGGAAGACACCGCCGGCATCATCCGCGCCTTGCAGGAACGCTTCCCGGACCTGCAGGCGCCGGCGGCCGAATCGATCTGCTATGCCACCACCAACCGCCAGGACGCGGTGAAGGAGACCGCCTCCGGCGCCGACCTCTACCTGGTGGTCGGCGCCCCCAATTCGTCGAATTCGCGCCGCCTTGTCGAAGTTGCGGAACGCGCCGGAGCCAGGATGTCGCTTCTCGTGCAGCGCGCCTCCGAAATTCCGTGGGATGACATCGGCGCCATCTCGACGCTCGGCCTCTCCGCAGGGGCTTCGGCGCCGGAGATCATCGTCGACGAGATCATCGATGCCTTCCGTCAGCGTTTCGACGTTTCGGTCGAACTGGCGGTGACAGCGACGGAAACGGAGGATTTCCCGGTCATGCGGGTATTGCGCGATGTCGAACTGACACCGGCCGACATGGCCTTCGTCAACGGAACCGTGTGATGGCGGTTTATACCGATGTGACGGAGGGCGAGCTTTCCGCTTTCCTGCAAAATTATCCGGTCGGCCAGCTGCTCTCCTACAAGGGCATCGCCGAAGGCACGGAGAATTCCAACTTCCTGCTGCACACCACGGCAGGCTCCTTCATCCTGACGCTGTACGAAAAGCGCGTCGAGAAGGCGGACCTGCCTTTCTTCCTCGGGCTGATGGATCATCTCGCCAAGAAGGGCATCTCCTGTCCGTTGCCGGTGCATCGCCATGACGGCTCGATGATCGGCACGCTGGCTGGCCGGCCGGCCGTCATCATCACTTTTCTCGAGGGCATGTGGCTGCGCAAGCCGGGCGTCGTGCATTGCCGGGAAGTCGGCGAGGCGCTTGCCGCCATGCATCTGGCCGGTGCCGACTTCACCATGCATCGCGCCAACGCGCTGGCGATCGACGGCTGGCGCAAGCTGTGGGAAGCCTCGCGCGCCCGCGCCAACGAGGTCGAGCCGGGGCTGGCGGCAGAGGTCGATGGTGATTTCGCGGATTTCGAGCGCAACTGGCCGTGCGATCTGCCGACCGGCATCATCCATGCAGACCTATTTCCAGACAATGTGTTCTTCCTGGGCGAAAAACTGTCGGGGCTGATCGACTTCTATTTCGCCTGCGACGATTTTTATGCCTACGACCTCGCCACCTGCCTCAACGCCTGGTGCTTCGAGAAGGATTTTTCCTTCAACCTCACCAAGGGCACCGCGCTGTTGGCCGGTTACCAGAGCGTACGACCGCTGAGCGAAGCGGAAAAGCAGGCATTGCCGATGCTGGCGCGCGGCTCGGCGCTGCGTTTCATGCTGACTCGCCTCTATGACTGGCTGACCGTTCCCGACGGCGGGCTGGTGATGAAGCGCGATCCGACCGAATACATCCGCCGCATACGGTTCCACCGCGCCATCGGCTCGGCCAGCGAATACGGGTTGAAATGAAACAGATCGAGATTTTCACCGACGGCGCCTGTTCGGGCAATCCCGGCCCGGGCGGCTGGGGCGCTATCCTGCGCTTCAATGGCACGACCAAGGAACTGTCGGGCGGCGAGGCCGAGACCACCAACAACCGCATGGAACTTCTGGCGGCGATCAATGGCCTGAACGCGCTGAAGGAGTCGTGCACCGTAGCACTTCACACCGACAGCAAATACGTCATGGACGGCATCTCGAAGTGGATCCATGGCTGGAAGCGCAACGGCTGGAAAACGGCCGACAAGAAGCCGGTGAAGAACGGTGAGTTGTGGCAGGCACTGGACGAGGCCAACCGTCGCCACACAGTGACGTGGCATTGGGTGAAGGGCCATGCTGGCCACCCCGAGAACGAACGCGCCGACGAACTGGCCCGCATGGGCATGGCGCCGTTCAAGAAGAGCTCGGGCCGCCCGCAGCCGGCACCGGCGCTTCGCCCCTCGACAGGCGACACGGCCACGAAGACGCCTGGCAGAAAGCCGCCGCGCCGCTCATCGCAGAGTTATTGAGACTAGGAGCCCCCGCCCTCCCATCGGAGAGGGCAGGGTCGGAAAATCTCTCAGAGCTGTTCGATCAGTCTGGCGGCGCCGGAATCCACGGCCTGGCCGGTGCTGTCCTCGATGTTGAGCGCCGTGACGGTGCCGTCGTCGACGATCATCGAGAAACGTTTCGAGCGCAGGCCGAGACCGTTGGCGCTGAGGTCGAGGTCGAGGCCAGCTGCCTTGGCGAAGGTGCCGCTGCCATCGGCGAGGAAGAGGATCTTGCCTTCGGCGCCGGTGAAGCGCGCCCAAGCGCCCATCACGAACTGGTCGTTCACTGCAACGACCGCGATCTGGTCGACGCCGCGCGACAGGATGGCGTCGCGGTTCTCCAGATAACCCGGCAGGTGGTTGTTGTTGCAGGTCGGGGTGAAGGCACCGGGAACGCCGAACAGCACCACCTTCTTGCCGTCGAAAACCTCGGCGGTGGTCAGCGCCTTGGCGCCGTCGTCGGTCATCGTCTTGAAAGTCGCTTCGGGCAGCTTGTCGCCAACGGAAATGGTCATGGCAGTCCTCATGTCTGAGAGGGAAGGGGAAGACGTGAAAGCGATAGCGCCTTCCGCGTTGGCCCGCAATCTGACCGGTCCGGCCGATTGTCACGGATAGGGCAATAGACCTTCAACCGCGCCCATGGGGGTCGTCAGCGTGTAGGGCAGGCCATCGCCTTGCGGGCGCGTGTCCGGGCGGCCGATGATCGGCAGCGAGAACACCAGCTTGCCGTCCCTCTCCGCGCGTGTCGGCGCTCCGAACAGGTAGCCTTGCTCACCGGCGACGAAGAGATCGGCGGACTGCAGCAGGCCAGGCACTGTCGCCTCCACCGTCAAGACCTCCTTGCCGCCGGGCACGGCCATGGCCGCGAAACCGTCGCTGGGCTTGGCCGGCAAGGCGGCACGCGCGGCCGCGATCAGCCAGACATCGTCTGCATTGTCGGGGTCGGCTGTGGGGTCGACGGTGAGCCGTGCTTGCAGCGGAATGCAGATGGTCTGGCAGATGCCAACGAAGACGCCGGCTTCGATGACGGCCTTTTCGCGTGGATTGGCGAGCGTGAAGGTGACCGGCAGCGAGACGCTGCGGTCATAACCCGCCCATTCGCCATAGCCGTCACTGTGACGGCCCGGCGCCGGGTAGGAGAACTCGGCCTTAGCGATGTTGGTGGCCTTGCTGACATCGATCTGCGGTGGCACGCCGCTAGCACCGGGGTCGCGCCAATAGGTCTTCCAGCTGGGCTTCAGCTGGATGTGGAGCACGCCGTTCAGGCGGCCGGACTCATCCGGCAGGCCGGCGGTAACCAGCCTGATCCGGCCGCCCTCGCTGTCCGCCCAGCGGGACGACGAGGCGGCGGCCGGCAGGGCAGATGCTGCCAGAAGTGCCAGGCCGAGCGGAAGTTTCAAGCAATTCATCACGTTGGTTTGACCGTCCCAAACTGTCCGCGCAACCGATTTCGCACGACAGGCCCCATCATATTTGTGTGACATGGCCGACTTGTGGCTGGGGCGAATTGCACCAATGGCATCTTTCAAGCATGCCGGAAACGCGTTACGCTTTGCCTATGGAGCTCCTGCGCAACAAGAAGACAGCCGGAAAGAACGGCTTCCTCGACGACCAGTTCCTCATCGCCATGCCCGGCATGAAGGACGAGCGGTTCGCGCGTTCGGTCATCTACATCTGCGCGCATTCGGATGAGGGCGCCATGGGGCTGATCATCAATCAGACCCAGCAGATGCTGTTTCCCGACCTCCTGGTCCAGCTCGGCATCATGAACGAGCAGGAAGCAATCCGCCTGCCGCAGGAGGCGCGCGACTTCGTCGTTCGCAATGGCGGGCCGGTCGATCGCAGCCGCGGCTTCGTGCTGCACACGGGTGATTATCGCGTCGAATCCTCGCTGCCGGTGTCGGATGACATCTGTCTCACGGCAACAGTCGACATATTACGCGCGATCTCGACCGGCCACGGGCCGCGTCATGCGCTGATGGCGCTGGGTTATTCCGGCTGGGGTGCCGGCCAGCTCGAAACCGAAATCGCCGAAAACGGCTGGCTGACCTGCCCGGCGACGCCGGAATTGCTGTTCGATCCGGACATCGATCGCAAATATGATCGCATCCTGGCCAGCATCGGCGTCAACCTCGCGCATTTCAGCGCCGCCGCCGGGCACGCCTAGGCGGACTTCCATTCCTTATAGAGGCTGAACCGCCTTTGTCGGGAGGTGTTCTGTCGGCGGCTTCCATCCGAGAGCGCAGAGCTACCCCTCATCCACTCTTCGGGCGCCTTCTCCCCGTGAACAGGGAGAAGGAACAAAGGTCAGGCCTGGGTGAGCGGATATTGTTCGCGCAGCAGCTTGATGACGGCGTCGGCGTTCATCGGCGCGCCGAACATGAAGCTCTGTACGTATTCGCAGCCCATCTGGCGCAGTTCCAGCGCATCGCTCTGGTCCGAAATGCCTTCCGCCACGACCGAAAGGCCGAGTTCATGGGCCATGTTGACCATCGAGCGCAGCAGCACCGCGCGCTTCGGCGAGGTGTCGTCGATGAAGCTCTTGTCGATCTTGATCGTGTCGAACGGGAAGCGGGTCAGATAGGACAGTGAGGAGTAGCCGGTGCCGAAATCGTCCAGCGACAGCCCTATGCCGAGCTGCTTCAACTTATTGAGTACATGCGCGGCCTGCTCGGGATTGTCCATGACCAGCGACTCGGTAAGTTCCAGCCTGAGACAGCGCGGCTTGAGTCCGGCGCGGGCGATGACCGAGCGCACGTCGGTGACCAGGTCGCGCCGGATCAGCTGGCGGCTGGACAGGTTGACCGAAACCGACAGCGGCGCGTCACCGATCTGCTTCTGCCAGATCGCCAGGTCTTCCGCCGCCTTCTGCATGGCGAACAGGCCGAGCTGGACGATGAGACCGCAGCTTTCGGCCACCGGAATGAAGTCGGCCGGCGGGATCATGCCGCGGCGCGGGTGGTCCCAGCGCAAAAGCGCCTCGAAACCGGCCACGCTGGAATCTTCGAGCCGCACGATCGGCTGGTAAGCGAGGGTGAATTCGCGCCGTTCGATGGCGCGGCGCAAATCGGATTCGAATTGCAGCCGGTCGGTGCCGACCGTGCGGAAGGCCGGACGGAACGGTTCGATGCGGTCCCCGCCAAAGCGCTTGGCCTGGTGCATGGCAAGTTCGGCATCCTTGACCAGGTCGTCGGCCGAGACTTGATCCGTCGTCCAGGTGATGAGGCCGATCGAGGCGGTCAGCACGATCTCGCGCTTGGCGAAGGTGATAGGTGAACTGATCGCGTGCTTGATCGCGTCGGCTACGGCGGCGATGCGGGCCGGGTCCTGCTCGGACAAGAGCATGAGCGCGAACTGGTCGCCGGCGAAACGCGATAGCGAATCCTTCGGCTTCAGCAGGCGGTGCAAGCGCCGCGCCACGGTGAGCAGGATGGTGTCGCCGGCCGAGATACCTAGCCCGTCATTGACCTGCTTGAAGCGGTCGATGTCGATGACGAAGACGGTCGGGCGCACCTTGTCCTCGGTGCGGGCGATCGAGATGATCGCTTCCAGCCGGTTCATGAACAATTCGCGGTTGGGCAGGCCGGTGAGGTTGTCGTGCACGGCGTCGTGCAGCAGGCGCTCTTCCGATTTCTTCTGCTCCGTCACGTCGACCATCGTGCCGACGCAACGGATGACCTCGCCGTCGGAGCCGATAACCGGGCGGGCCCTCAGCGAGAACCAATGATAGTGGCCGTCGGCGCCGCGCAGGCGGAAATTCTGCGCCACACGGCCGCGGCGATGCTCCAGCACCACATCGAGCGTGGTGCGGAAGGTGTCGCGGTCATCGGCATGCAGCACCGGCAGCCAGTTGCGGGCGGCGCCGCCAAGGCTGCCCGGCGCGAGGCCAAGCTGCAGGCTGACATCGGGGCGGGTGACGACGCGGTCGCGCAGCACGTCCCAATCCCACACGGTGTCACCGGAGCCGGCGACGGCCAGCGCCTGTCGCTCGAGGTCGGAGAACAGGCCCTGATGCAGGGCGCCGCCGGCGAAGGCGTGCTGCATGACGGTGAAGCCGATCAAAAGGATCACCAGGATCAGCCCGCCGCCCAGCGCAGGCTGCACGATGTCGTTGTCGAGCAGGCCGGTAATCGCCATCCACGAGCCCGCCGCCCATAACAACACCATCACCCAGCTCGGCACCAGCATGATGGCGCGATCGTAGCCGCGCAGGCCGAGGAAGATGATGAGCCCGAGGCCGGTGACGGCGGTGGCGGCGAAGGAGATGCGCGCGATGCCGGCGGCGATTGCCGGGTCGATGATGGCGATGCCAGCGATGGCGGCGAGGCCAAGCACCCAAACGACGGCGCCGTAGCTGAAATGGCCGTGCCAGCGGTTGAGGTTGAGATAGGTGAACAGGAAGACGACGAAGGTGGTGGCAAGCGCCACTTCCGCGCCGGCGCGCCACACTTGCTCTGAGCCCGGCGCCACCTGGATGATCTTGGCCAGGAAGCCGAAGTCGATGCAGATATAGGCGAGCACCGCCCAGGCGAGCGCCGCTGTGGCCGGGAAGAGCGAGGTGCCCTTGACTACGAACAGGATGGTCAAGAACAGCGCCAACAGGCCGGCAATGCCGATGACGATGCCGCGATAGAGCGTGTAGGAATTGACCGTGTCCTTGTAGGCCTCCGGCTCCCACAGATAGACCTGCGGCAGCTTCGGCGACGCCAGTTCGGCGATGAACGTCACCACCGAGCCCGGGTTCAGCGTGACCCGGAAGACGTCAGCATCGGGGCTCGCCTGCTTATCGAGCGCGAAGCCTTCGGAAGGTGTGATGGCCGCGATGCGGGTGGAGCCGAGGTCGGGCCAGAAGATGCCGGATTTGACCAGCCGGAAATGCGGCGCCACGATCAGCCGGTCGATGACGTCGTCGGTGGCGTTGGCCAGCGCGAACACGGCCCAGTCGCCGGTCGAGCGCTTGTCGTTAGCCTCGACCTCGATGCGCCGCACGATGCCGTCCGAACCTGGTGCCGTCGAAACCTGGAAATTCTCGCCCTGGTTGCGGTAGATTTCCACTGCACCCGAAAGGTCGAGCGCCACATCATCGCGGGAAATCTTGATCGGTTCCACGGCATAGGCGGAAGCGGCGGCGAAAAGCGTCACCATCGTCGCCAGGACGAAGGCAAGCACCGGCCCGTTTCGCAGGAATTTCGTCAAAATCAGCCCTTCGTTGCGGATGCCGGCGGATCGTCGGCGATCCGGGCATAGAGATAGTGGTCCTGCCAGGCCCCGTTGATCCGAAGATAGGAGCGCAGAAGTCCTTCACGCTGGAATCCGGCTTTTTCAAGCACGCGGATCGAACGAATGTTGTCGGGAATACAGGCAGCTTCGATCCGGTGCAACTTGAGCGTATCGAAGGCGAAGCCCGCAAGCACCTTGACGGCGTCGGTCATCAGCCCCTTGCCGGCATAGCGCTCGCCGATCCAGTAGCCAATATGGCCGCTCTGGGCGACGCCGTGGCGAATGTTGCCTAGGGTGATGCCGCCGGCGAGCTTGCCAGAGCTGCGCTCGAAGATGAAGAGGGCGACGGCCGTGCCCTGGGCGTAGTCCTCGCGGTAGCGGCCGATACGGTGGCGCCAGGCCGAGCGCTCAAGCTCGTCGGGTGTCCAGCGTGGCTCCCACCGCTCGAGAAAGGCGCGGCTTTCGCCGCGCAGCGTCGACCACTCCCGATGATCGCCCGGCAGCGGAACGCGCAGAGCGACCTTTTCCCCTTTCAGTACCGGCTGGTCCCGGCGAAAGAAAGGAAGCGCGAACACGGCCGCCGGCCTGGATCAGACGGCAAGCTTGCGGGCCGCGACCTCGATGCCCGGAAGCGTGTCGAGAACCGCCTCATAGGGCGCCAGCGTGCCGATCGGTCCGACGGCAGCCAGGGTCGGCCGGGTCGAGAACAGGCGGGACGATAGGTCGGTCAGGCGCTCGATCGTCAGCGCGCCGAGCCGTTCCATCAGCTCTTCCTTCGGGATAGGCCGGCCGAACAGCAGAAGCTGGCGGGCGATCTGCGAGGCGCGGCTGGCGGGGCTTTCCGCCGACATGATGAGGCCGGCGCGGTATTGCGCGCGCGCACGGTCGAGCTCTTCCTGGGCGATCGCTTCGCCGGCCCGCTGCAATTCGCGCACGATCACCGGCACCAGTTCGGCAATGTCGTTCTGGCCGGTCGCGGCGTGGACGCCGAAGATGCCGGTGTCGGAAAAGCCCCAGTGGAAGGCATAGACCGAATAGCAAAGGCCGCGCTTCTCGCGCACTTCCTGGAACAGGCGAGACGACATACCGCCGCCGAGGATCATCGACAGCACCTGCGAGGCATAGAAATCGCGCACGTGATAGGCGCGGCCCTCGAAACCGAGCACGATCTGCGCGTCCATCAGGTCGCGGTTCTCGCGGAAGTCGCCGCCGACATACTGGGCGTATTGCGGCGCGGCGTTTTCGGCCTTGGAGCGGAAGGAGCCGAGCTTCTTTTCCACCTCGCGCACGAACTCGTCATGCTTCACGTCGCCGGCAGCGACCATCACCATGCGTTCGGCGCCGTATTGGCGCTCCATGAAATCGTGCAACTGCCTGGAGGTGAAGGATTGCACCGTCTCCGGCGTGCCCAGGATCGAGCGGCCGATGGTCTGGTGGCGGAAGGCGGTTTCCGTGAAATGGTCGAAGACGACGTCGTCGGGCGTGTCGTGCGCAGCGCCGATCTCTTGCAGGATGACGTTCTGCTCCCGCTCCAACTCCTCCGGAT
This sequence comes from Mesorhizobium terrae, assembly GCF_008727715.1. Classification (GTDB taxonomy): domain Bacteria; phylum Pseudomonadota; class Alphaproteobacteria; order Rhizobiales; family Rhizobiaceae; genus Mesorhizobium; species Mesorhizobium terrae. The sequence goes on along the minus strand of NZ_CP044218.1, from coordinate 5,639,545 downwards.
CGAATTCCGATTCCTGCAGGATGTCTGCCAGGATATCCACGGCCAGCGGAACGTCGTTGGATAGAACGCGGGCGTAGAAGGATGTTGTCTCGACGCTGGTGGCGGCGTTGATTTCACCGCCGACATTCTCGATTTCCGAAGCGATCTGGAAGGCGGAACGCCTCCTCGTGCCCTTGAAGGCCATATGCTCGAGAAGATGCGCCATCCCATGCTCATCCTCACGCTCGTTGCGGGCCCCGGACTTGACCCAGGCGCCGAGCGCGACGGATTCGATGCTTGGAAGGGTTTCGGTGGCGACTGTCAGGCCGTTCGACAGACGGCTTACCTCAACACCCATATAGTTCAGACTCCCTAACGCGCCGCCCGGGAGCGGCGACGAACATAATCTTCCACCATTTTCAGGTCGGATGGAAGTACCGCATATCTTTCCTCCGAATTCATTAAGTCGGCAAGCCATGCCGGCAGAGCGGGATGGATGCCGCTCGCCGCTTCCACCGCCGCCGGAAATTTCGCCGGATGCGCGGTACTAAGCACGATCATCGGCACTGCGCTCGCCGTCTGCGTGGCGGCGACGTGGACGCCGGACGCCGTATGCGGGTCGAGCAGATATCCCGAGCCGGCCAGCGTGGCGCGGATCGTCTCGGCGACTTCCGATTCGGTGGCGCGGCCCGCGTCGAATTCAGCGCGGATACGGGCGAGCCCACCGGCCTCGATGGTGAAGGCGCCGGACTGCTTCAGCGAATTCATATAGCGGCGCACGGTTGCGGCGTCGCGGTCGGAAGCCTCGAACAAAAGCCGCTCGAAATTGGACGAGATCTGGATGTCCATCGAGGGTGATGTCGTGGCGACGACGCCTTTCATGCGGTATTCGCCGCTGGCCAGCGTGCGTGCCAGGATGTCGTTGTCGTTGGTGGCGATCACGAGTTGCTCTATCGGCAGGCCCATGCGCTTGGCGGCGTATCCGGCGAAGATATCGCCGAAATTGCCAGTCGGCACGGTGAAGGAGACCGGACGATCGGGAGCGCCGAGCGACAGTGCCGACGAAAAATAATAGACGATCTGGGCCATGATGCGGGCCCAGTTGATGGAATTGACGCCCGACAGCGCGACGCCGTCGCGGAAGCCATGGTCGTTGAACATGTCCTTCAACATGCCCTGGCAGTCGTCGAAATTACCCTCGATCGCCAGCGCGTGGACATTGGCCGCGGTGGACGTCGTCATCTGCCGCTGCTGCACCGGCGAGACGCGGCCCTTCGGGAACAGGATGACGATGTCGGTGCGCTCGCGCCCGGCAAAGGCCTCGATGGCCGCGCCGCCGGTGTCGCCCGATGTGGCGCCGACGATTGTCGCCCGCTCGCCGCGCTCGGACAGCACATGGTCCATCAACCGCGCCAATAGCTGCATGGCGACGTCCTTGAATGCCAGGGTCGGGCCGTGAAAGAGTTCGAGCACGAACGTGTTGTGCCCCGTCTGTACCAGCGGGCAGACCGCCTCGTGGCGGAAGGTGGCGTAGGCTTCGCGCACCAGCTTCTCGAAGATAGCCGGCGCGATCTCGCCGCCGAGAAAGGGCGTCAGCACGCGGATGGCGAGGTCGGCATAGGGCAGACCGCGCATGGAATGCAGCTCTGCGGCCGAGAAGTGCGGCCAGGTTTCGGGCACGTAGAGGCCGCCGTCGCGCGCCAGCCCGGCCAGAACCGTGTCCGAAAATCCGAGCGCGGGGGCCTCGCCGCGTGTACTCACATAGCGCATTGTCGACTTTCCATTTCAGCGGCCTGACGGCCAATTGCCCTTCTGGCGGCGAAAGCGTGAATTTGTGCGCGCCCTCAGTCGCATTTTTGCCGTCTCGTTGCTATAGGTCGCCTGCTTCGCGTGAGGGAACCGCATTTCATGGTGTTTCGTTCGTCCAACAGCCGCTTTGTCGCGGGTTTCATGTCGATGGGCTTTATGCTGATCGTCGCAGGCTGCCAATCGAGCGACGGCGGCAGTTCCGGCGGCGGCTTCATGGGTATGGGCAAGAAGGACGATGCGGCCATCAACGCCGAAGTGGCGAAGGTCAAGGCCTCCGATCTCAGAGCCTTCTGCCCGAAGGTGACGCTGCGCGAAGGTACCGCCTTCTACAGCACCTATGCCAAGGCAGGAGCGAAACCGAAGGCCAAGAAGGGCCAGGACGCCGCGGCCGTCGACACCAGCAATGCGCCGCAGGACGATTCCTCGCGTGTCGTCTACCAGGCTTCGATCGGCGAAGTGACCCGCGACTGCACCCGCAACAACGGCATGCTCAACATGAAGATCGCCGTTGCCGGTCGCGTCGTTCCGGGCCCGATGGTGACGCCCGGCACCATAACCATGCCGATCCGCATCGCCGTCGTCGAAGGCGACAAGGTGCTTTATTCGCAGATCTATCAGCACAAGGTGCAGATTTCCGACACCTCGTCGGCCACCCAGTTCGTGCTGAACGATTCCAATATTTCCATTCCCGAGCCGACCGCCAACACCTATCAGGCCTTTGCCGGCTTCGATGAAGGGGTGACCAAGAAGGTCGAGAAGCCGAGCGAGCAGAAGCCGGTGAAGCGTCGGGTTCACAAGCCGAAGCCGAAGGCGGCTCCGGTCGCGACCGCGCCGGCAGCGCCCGCTCAGGGTAGCCAGACCACGATCTCGGATATTCCTCGCTAGTCTCCGTCAAGGACAGCCCTTCTCGCTTGGGGAAGGGCTGCCGCGTCCAAGCGTCAGGCGTCCGACCACTCGGAGAGAGCGGCAAGAACGCCTTTCAGGTCGGACCAGCGGCTGATAGCGGTTTCGGCACCGGCTTCGGTCAGTGCATCGGCATGGCCCGGGTAGCTGTGCGAGGCACCGGTGAAGCCGATGACGCGCATGCCGGCGGCGCGGGCGCCCTGCACGCCATGGGCCGAATCCTCGATGACAAATGTGTTGGCCGGGTTCGCCTTGAATTTCTCGGCTGCGTAGAGGAAGACGTCCGGCGCCGGCTTGGTTTTCTTCGTCGGGGTCTCCAGCGCCGAGAAGATACGGCCCTGGAACAGCGGCAACAGCCGCACCTTGTCCAGCATGAAGGTGATGCGTTCGCTGCGCGAATTCGAGCAGATGCAGTGTGGCGCGGTGATCGCGGCAACGGCCTGGTGCACGCCGTCGATGGCGCGCACGTCGGAGCGTAGCTTGCGGTCCACCAGTTCTTCGGCGCGAATGATCATCGAGGCCTGGAAGGGGATGTTCGCCTTCTCCTCGATCGCCATCATGATGTCCTTGAAGGTCAGGCCGGCATAGGTCTCGGCGATCTCCTCGGCGCCGATCTCGAAGCCTGCTTCGGTGATCAGCTCGGCTTCGACGCGAGCGGCGATGATTTCGGAATCGACGAGCACGCCGTCGCAATCGAAAATGACAAGGTCTGGCTGGGGCATGTCGGTCCATCTGCGGGAAAGGAAGCCGGCGCGGCATACACCAAGCGTCGGTTACCCGCAAATCACGGCTTCACTTCATTAAATATTTACTGGGAACGGTAACCATAACGGCTGGTAAATGTAACGCGTGCTTCGGGTTGTCAGAATGTCTGCCGTGCGTCTCCTCGACGAACTTTCCCATGCCCCTCAGCAGTCCGAGTGGTTGGACACGATCCTGAAAGGCGATTGTGTCGCTGCGCTCGATCGGCTGCCGGAAAAATCGGTGGACGTGATCTTCGCCGATCCGCCCTACAACCTGCAGCTCGAAGGCGATCTGCACCGCCCGGACCAATCCAAGGTCGACGCGGTGGACGATCACTGGGACCAGTTCGAGAGCTTCGAGGCCTATGACGCGTTCACCCGCGCCTGGCTGCTCGCCGCCCGCCGGGTGTTGAAGCCGAATGGCACCATCTGGGTGATTGGCTCCTATCACAACATCTTCCGCGTCGGCGCCAAGATGCAGGATCTCGGCTTCTGGATCCTCAACGACGTCGTCTGGCGCAAGACCAACCCGATGCCGAATTTCCGCGGCCGCCGCTTCCAGAACGCCCATGAGACGATGATCTGGGCCTCGCGCGACCAGAAGTCGAAGGGTTACACTTTCAACTACGAGGCGCTGAAGGCTTCAAACGACGACGTGCAGATGCGCTCCGACTGGCTGTTCCCGATCTGCACCGGCGGGGAGCGGCTGAAGGACGACAATGGCGACAAACTGCACCCGACGCAGAAGCCGGAAGCGCTGCTCGCCCGCATCATGATGGCGTCGACAAAGCCCGGCGATGTCGTGCTCGACCCGTTCTTCGGCTCCGGCACCACTGGCGCGGTCGCCAAGCGGCTCGGCCGCCACTTCGTCGGCATCGAGCGCGAGCAGACCTATATCGACGCCGCCTACGAACGCATCGCCGCGGTCAAGACGCTGGAGGACGCCGACCTCGCCGTTCTCACAGGCAAGCGCGCCGAACCGCGCGTTGCTTTCGTCAGCCTGATCGATACCGGCCTGGTCAAGGCCGGCACCACGCTCTACGACGCCAAACGGCGCTGGTCGGCCAAGGTGCGCGCCGACGGCACGCTGGCAATCGGTGACAATGCCGGCTCCATCCACAAGGTCGGCGCCGAAGTACAGGGGCTCGACGCCTGCAACGGCTGGACCTTCTGGCACTATGAACGCGCCGGCGGCCTCACCCCGATCGACGAACTGCGCAAGATCGCGCGGCTCGGCATGGAGCGGGCAGGGGCGTAATCCCGAAGGTCGCGGGAATAGCTCCGCGCCGCCGTCTCAGATCCAGACGTCGTTCTGCGCGGTGCGATCGCCGCCAACGTGACCGGTGTTGAGCACGCCGCGCGGCTCGACCAGCAGAAGCTGAACTTCCTTCTCGGCATAAGGCTTGTGTTCGACGCCCTTGGGCACGACGAACATTTCTCCAGGCCCGATGGTGACTGCCCCGTCGCGCATATCGATGCGCAACTGGCCGCTGAGAACGATGAACGCCTCATCGGTTTCCGGGTGATCGTGCCAGATGAAGTCGCCCTCGATACGAACCACCTTGAACTGGTAATCGTTCAGTTCGGCGACAACGCGTGGCTGCCAGAGCTCGGTGATTCTGGAGAGTTTTTCGGAAAACCTGACCGGCTGGTATGTCTTGTCCATTCCGTAGGCTCCATCGTTGGATGGACTGCCTACGGAATATTCGAAGCTACTGTCTTGGACGATTGTGCGGGGCCCGTTATCCGCGAGCCCCGCGAGGGTGGCTCTAGCCCTCGACATCCACGCGCACGATCAATCCATCGCCGTTGAGCGTGATGGTCTCGGCGCCAATGCGTTCGCGCCACACGCCCGTCTTGGTGCTGGTGCCGGTGAGTCGCCATTCGGAGCGGGCGCTCATGGGCGACAGGGCTTCCAGCTTCTTGTCTTCCGCTTCCTGGTCCGGATATTCCGTGAAATAAGTGCGGAAAGCCGCCATCACTGCGTCGCGGCCCTCGATGCGGCCGCCAACGCCTTGCGAGATATAGACGACCTCGGGCGCGAACATCGCCTCGATGGCGGCGAAGTCCTGCGCATTGGTCACGTCATGGAAACGGGCCAGCGTCTCGGCGGGATCGTGGGCGGCGCTCATGCGATAACTCCGAGATTGGTCAGGTCGCGCTTTAGCGTCGCGGGGTCGGTGAACAGCACGGCTTGCCAGCCGGCTTCCTTGGCGCCGTCGACATTCTTCTGGCTGTCGTCGATGAACAGCGTCGCCGCCGGCTCGAGGCCGAAGGATTTGACGTGGTGGTCGTAGATGGCGCGGTCGGGTTTTAGCAGCCGGATATCGGCCGAAACGGTGACGCCGCGCGGCCGTTTCAGGAAGGCGAACCGCTCCTGCGCTTCCCGGAAGGTGTCGCCGGCGAAATTGGTAAGCATGGTGACGTCGCGGCCGTCGTCGATCAGCCGTTCCATCAGCACCACGCTGTCGTCATAGGCGTGCGGCACCATCTCGTGCCAATGGCGGCGGAAGTTGCGGATGTTTTCGGCATGATCGGGGTGGGTGTCGATCAGCAGCGCCTCGGCCTCTTCCCAGGTCCGGCCGCGATCCTGCTCGATGTTCCAGTCCGACGTGCAGACATGATCGAAGAACCACTGCCGCTCCGTCTCGTCCGGGATCAGCCGGTTGAACGGCAGGCTGGGGTCGTAGTGCAGCAGCACCTTGCCGATGTCGAAGACGATATGGCGGATTTCGGTCATGCTTTCCTCTTGTGCGGGCCCTTCTGGGTCGAGCCGGGCATAGCCGCTTCGATTGCCTTTTTCATGACAGTCGGCAAGGCCTCGTCATTGATCCAGCCGGGCCGCGACCAGAAAAACCCCTGGGGTGGCGCGGTGAAATCGACATCGGCGCGGTAGACGGCGAGTTCGAGCCCGAAATGGGTGAAGACATGGCCGATGCTGCCCGCCGGCCGCCAGTTGGCCGCGAAGGGTGCGGCGTCGGTTCCAGTGGCGCCGTCGATGCGCGCGGTCCAGCCGGTGGTCGGCACCTCGCTCATCCCTCCAAGCAGGCCTTTTTCCGGGCGTTTGCGCAAAAGCACCGCGCCGTCGTTGCGGATGGCGACAAAGGCGGCGCCCTTGCGTTGCGGCTTTTCGGGCTTGGCCAGTTTCACCGGGTAGAATTCGGGATCGCCGGACAGGATGGCGCTGCAATCTTGCCGCAGCGGGCACAGCATGCAGCGCGGCCGGCGCGGCGTGCAGATGGTGGCGCCGAGATCCATCGTCGCCTGCGCGAAATCGCCGGGCCTGTCCGCCGGCACCAGTCGCTCGACCTCGGCGCGGATATCGGGCTTGGCCGCCGGCAGCGGCATGGCGATCGAAAACAGGCGTGTGATGACGCGCTCGACATTGCCGTCGACCACGACCGCCGGCCGGACGAAGGCGATCGCGGCGATCGCAGCCGCCGTATAGGCGCCGATGCCGGGCAGGGCGCGCAGTCCGTCCTCGGTATCGGGAAAAACGCCGCCCCGCGCCGCGATGCGATCCGCACAGGCCTTCAGGTTGCGTGCCCGCGAATAATAGCCGAGCCCCGCCCAGGCCTTCATCACGTCGTCGGTGCTTGCCGCGCCAAGCGCCTGCACGGTCGGCCAGCGTTCGAGAAAGGCCTGGAAATAGGCTTTGACCGCCTCGACCGTGGTCTGCTGCAGCATGACCTCGGACAACCAGACGCGATAGGGATCTGGCCGGACGCCGCTTGCCAGTTCGCGCGGCGGCACCCGCCACGGCAAGTCACGGTGATGGGCGTCGTACCAGGCAAGCAGCCGGTCGGCGATGCCGGTGACAGGCCGGTCTGCAGGCTTGCGGGTCGAGGTGAGTGATGCCATTGATCTTCCGAGGGAGTGGTTGATTTCGGCCGCTCCTGCTGTCTGACGGAGCACGCATGACAGGGAAAAACCGCTACGGCAATCCCGTGCCGGTCAGCGATCTCGCCACCGGCATCCTCGAGCCGGTGTTGCGCAAGCGCGCCGGAATCTCGATCGGCCTCGTCCAATCCTGGGAGGAGATCGTCGGGCCGCGTCTTGCCGGCACCTCGCGGCCGGAAAAGATCCAGTGGCCGCGCCGCATGCGCGAGGACGATCCGTTCGAGCCGGCTGTGCTGGTGGTGGCGTGCCAAGGTGTCGCGGCGCTGCACCTCCAGCATCAGGCCGACGAGATCATCGGTCGCGTCAACGCCTTTCTTGGTTTCCAGGCGATCGGCCGCATCCGCATCGTCCAGAAGCCGCTGACGGAAACCAGGCGACGCACGGCACAGCCTGCCAGGCCATTGACGCCATTAGAGAAAACGCGTCTGGAACGGGTGGTTGAGGGCGTCGAGGACGACGGCCTGCGCGCTTCACTGGAGCGGCTCGGCGCGACCATCATCGGCCAGCGCAAGTAGAACTCACCGGCGTCTCGCGTTTTCGTGATCGTTTCGACCGGATTTCGCGATTGGACTTGTGGGCCGCGATGCCTTAATTCGCCCGGACTCTCGCTTTTTCTTGATCTTCCATTGCAAAATCCAACGCTAATCAGGTGATTCGATGACCCGTCTCTTGTCCCGCAGAACCATTCTGACCACGCTGGCCGTCGCTCCGGCAGCGCTGGCACTCGCCGCCTGCAACAAGGCTGGCGAGGCCGAGGCGGAAGGCTCGAAGCCCGCCGAGACGACCAAGACCGCCGATGCCACCAAGCCGGCAGCGACGCCCGCGGCCGCAGCCCCGCAGTCCTCCGGTTCGGTCAACATGGCTGAACTGCTGAAGCCGGGCGTGTTGCCGGAAAAGCAGCTTGGCAAGGACGACGCCAAGGTCACCATCATCGAATACGCGTCGATGACCTGCCCGCATTGCGCGCATTTCCACGAAACGACGCTGCCGGAACTGAAGACGAAATATATCGACACCGGCAAGGTGCGGCTGATCTTCCGCGAGTTCCCGTTCGATCCGCGCGCCGAGGCGGGTTTCATGCTGGCGCGCTGCGCGGGCGACAACTATTTCCCGATGGTCGACGTGCTGTTCAAGCAGCAGCAGAACTGGGCCGCGGCCGAAAACGTCAAGGACGCGATGTTCCAACTGTCCAAACTGGCCGGTTTTACACAGGAGAGCTTCAACTCCTGCTTGACGGACCAGAAACTTCTGGACCAAGTCAGATCGGTGCAGAAGCGTGGACAGGACGAATTCAAGGTCGACTCGACGCCGACCTTCTTCATCAACGGGCAAACCTACAAGGGTGCGTTGTCGATTGCGGAAATGTCGGCCATCATCGACCCTCTGCTGTGACGTTCCGGTAGCGCCGGGGCGGCAGCGCCTTGGCGTTCGCGCCCGAACGGGGTTGCGCGAATGAAATTCTCGCGCCTGCGCCTGCTCGGTTTCAAATCCTTCGTCGAACCCGGTGAGTTCGTTATCGAACGCGGCCTCACCGGCATCGTCGGGCCGAATGGCTGCGGCAAGTCGAACTTGGTGGAAGCGCTCCGCTGGGTCATGGGCGAAAGCTCCTACAAGAACATGCGTGCGTCCGGCATGGACGACGTCATCTTCTCCGGCTCCAACACGCGCCCAGCGCGCAACACCGCCGAAGTCACGCTGTTCCTCGACAATGTCGACCGCACGGCGCCATCCGCCTTCAACGATGCCGACGAATTGCAGGTTTCGCGCCGCATCGAGCGCGAGGCGGGGTCGGTCTATCGCATCAACGGCAAGGAGGCGCGCGCCAAGGACGTGCAGCTTCTGTTCGCCGACCAGTCCACCGGCGCACGCTCGCCCTCGATGGTCGGGCAGGGCCGCATCGGCGAGCTGATCCAGGCCAAGCCGCAGGCGCGCCGCGCCCTGCTGGAAGAAGCCGCCGGCATTTCCGGCCTGCACACCCGCCGTCACGAGGCGGAGTTGCGGCTGAAGGGCGCCGAACAGAACCTCGAGCGGCTGGACGATGTGGTCGGCGAGCTGGAAAGCCAGATCGAGAGCCTAAAGCGTCAGGCCCGCCAGGCCTCGCGTTTCAAGAACCTCTCGGCCGATATCCGCAAGGCCGAGGCCACGCTGCTGCATCTGCGCTGGACGCTGGCGAAGACGCAGGAAGGCGAAGCACGTTCGGCCCTGGCGACGGCGACCGCGCTGGTCGGCGATCGCGCCGCAGCCCAGATGAATGCCGCCAAAGAACAGGCGATCGGCGCCCATCGCCTGCCGGACCTGCGCGACGCCGAGGCCAAGGCAGCCGCCGCTTTCCAGCGCCTGTCGATCGCCAAGTCGCAGATCGAGGAGGAGGCCGGCCGCATCCGCGCGCGCCAGACCGAGCTCGACCGCCGTCTGCAGCAGCTCGACAGCGATATCGAGCGCGAGGAGCGCATGGTGCGCGACAACGCCGCCGTGCTGGAGCGGCTGGCGGCGGAAGAAACCACCCTGAACGGCGAAAACGCCGGTGCCGCCGAGCGCGAGGCAAATACGCGCGCCGCTTTTGAAGAGGCCACCGCGACGCTGGCGACCAGCGAAGGTGCGCTGGCCAGGCTGACCGCCGAACGGGCGGAAGCGGCGGCCGGTCGCAACCAGATCGAGCGGACATTGCGCGAAACGGCGGAACGGCGCGATCGTTTCGCCCGTCAACTCGCAGATGCCGACCGCGAACTGGCCGAGATCGCGCAGCGCATCTCGGCGCTGGCCGACCCGACCGAAAAACGCGTGTTGGCGGAAGCAGCCGCCGAGGCGCTGGAAGCGACCGAGGCCGCCGCCGAGCTTGCCGAACAGGCGGTTGCGACGGCGCGCGAGGCCGAGACCGCCGCCCGGCTGCCATTGCAGGAGGCCAAGGCCGAGCTCGCCGGCATCGAGACCGAGGCGCGCACGCTTGCCAAGATCATCAATTCAACCAGCGGCGGCGACCTGTTCCCAGCCGTGCTGGAACAGATGAGCGTGGAGCGTGGTTTCGAAACCGCGCTGGGTGCCGCACTTGGCGAAGACCTCGAGGTGCCGCTCGACCGCAGTGCGCCCGTCCATTGGGGCGAGAACGCGGTGCAGGCGAGCGACCCGGCGCTGCCGGAGGGCGTGCGCAGCCTCGCCTCGGTGGTCAAGGCACCGTCACAATTGGCGCGTCGCCTCGCCCAGATCGGCATCGTCGAGGCATCGGATGGCAAGCGCCTGCAGGCCTTGCTGGCGCCGGGCCAGCGGCTGGTGAGCAAGGACGGCGCGCTGTGGCGCTGGGACGGCTTCACCGCCAGCGCCGACGCGCCGACCGCCGCCGCCCTGCGGCTGGCCCAGAAGAACCGCCTGACCGAACTCGACGCCGAGGCCGTCGCGGCAACCGTGGCGGTGCGCGCCGCCGAAGAGGCGCTGCGTAACGCCGAGACCGGCCTGCGCAACGCGGTCGAGGACGAAAAACACGCGCGCCAGGCATGGCGCGACGCGCAGCACGCGCTCGACGCGGCGCGCAATGCCCTGGCCCAGGCCGAGAAGGCCACCGGCGAATTGTCGACGCGGCGCGGTGCGCTGGAGGAATCGCGCGGCCGTGTCGTCGAGGCGCATGAGGAAGCCACCGCCATCTATGTCGAGGCGGAAGAACAGCTGCGCGGTGCGCCCGATCTCGGCGATTTGCAGTCGAGGCTGGAGCAGGCTGCCGGTCACGTCTCGCGCGATCGCGCCGCTCTGGCCGAAGCGCGCGCCGTCCATGACGGCCTGAACCGCGAAGCCGAGGCGCGCACGCGCCGCCTGCAGGCGATCGCCCTCGAACGCGGCAACTGGCTGTCGCGCGCCGAGAACGCGTCGACGCAGATCGCGGCACTTGCCGAACGCAAGGCCGAGGCAGCCGCCGAGCGAGAGGATCTGGTCGAGGCGCCGGACGAGCTCGACCAGCGCCGCCGCGCGCTGCTGTCCCAGCTCTCGGAAGCCGAGGCGCTGCGCAAGAACGCCGCCGACCGCTTGCAGGAAGCGGAAAACCGACAGGCCGAGCTCGACAAGGCGGCAACGGCCGCCATCACTACCTTGGCCGAAGCGCGCGAGGCGCGCGTGCGCGCCGAGGAAAGGCTGACCGCCGCCGACGAGCGCCGCCAGGAGGTGGAGGCGCGCATCCAGGAAGCGCTTAACACGCCGCCGCACCTGGTTATCCGCCACACCGGCCTGGAGGCTGACAGCCCGATACCCGACATGGGCGAGATCGAGCGCCAGCTGGAACGGCTGAAGATCGAGCGCGAGAGGCTGGGCGCGGTCAACCTGCGCGCCGAGGAAGAGCAGCGCGAACTGTCCGAGCGGCTGGAGACGATCGTCTCCGAGCGCGAGGACGTCATCGAGGCGATCCGCAAACTGCGCCAGGCCATCCAGAGCCTGAACCGCGAAGGCCGCGAACGGCTGCTGGCCGCCTTCGACGTCGTCAACGCGCATTTCCAGCGGCTGTTCACCCATCTATTCGGTGGTGGCACCGCCGAATTGCAATTGATCGAATCGGAAGATCCCCTGGAGGCCGGCCTGGAAATCCTTGCCCGTCCTCCGGGCAAGAAGCCGCAGACGATGACGCTGTTGTCGGGTGGCGAGCAGGCGCTGACGGCGATGTCGCTGATCTTCGCCGTGTTCCTGACCAATCCGGCGCCGATCTGCGTGCTGGACGAGGTGGACGCGCCGCTCGACGACCACAATGTCGAGCGTTTCTGCAACCTGATGGACGAGATGTCGGCCTCGACCGAAACGCGCTTCGTCGTCATCACCCACAATCCGATCACCATGGCGCGCATGGACCGCCTGTTCGGCGTCACCATGGCCGAGCAGGGCGTCAGCCAGCTGGTCTCCGTCGACCTGCAGGCGGCGGAGGCGATGCGCGAGGCGAGCTGACGCGGCCGGACCCATCGTTCCCGGTTGAACCCGAGACGGCCCCGGTGGTAGCACTGCGCCGGCGGTGCGGCCGGACCGGCGCGGCGCAATTGTTCGGAGAGCACGCTTGCCCATTCTTGTCACCGGCGCCGCCGGCTTCATCGGCAGTCATGTCTGCCATCGCCTTCTCGACCGGGGCGAAGAGGTGATCGGCGTCGACAATCTGAACGATTATTACGACCCGGCGCTGAAGCAGGCGCGGCTGGCGCAGTTGCTTGAGCGAAAGGGGTTCTCGTTCCGCCGGCTGGATATCGCCGACGAGGGCGCGTTGGCGGCACTGTCGGGGCTCGGCATCCGGCGCATCGTGCACCTCGCCGCGCAGGCCGGCGTACGTTATTCGCTCGACAATCCGCGCACCTATATCCGCTCCAACGTGGTCGGGCATCTGGAGGTGCTGGAATTCTGCCGGGCGCTGCCCGGCTTCGAACATCTGGTCTACGCTTCGTCGAGTTCCGTCTATGGCGGCAACCGCAAGGTACCGTTCGCCGAGGCCGACAAGGTCGACACGCCGGTCTCGCTCTATGCCGCCACCAAGAAGGCGGACGAGCTGATGAGCCACACCTACGCCCATCTCTTCGCCATCCCGCAGACAGGCTTGCGCTTCTTTACCGTCTACGGGCCGTGGGGCCGTCCGGACATGGCGTATTGGCTGTTCACCAAGGCGATCCTGGAGGGCAGACCGATCCGCGTCTTCAACCAGGGCGAAATGTGGCGCGACTTCACCTATGTCGACGACGTCGTCGAAGCGGTGGTGAAGGTTCTGGACACGCCGCCGTCGGGCGCGGTGCCGCCCAGCCGGCTGTTCAACATTGGCAACAACAGCCCGGTGCGGCTCGGCGATTTCATCGACATGCTGGAGCGGTTGATCGGTATCGAGGCGAAGCGCCAGTACGAGCCGATGCAGCCGGGCGATGTCGAGTGCACCTATGCCGATGTCACCGAGCTCGACCGCGCCATCGGCTTCAAGCCGAACACCTCGATCGAGGACGGCCTGCGCAAATTCGTCGACTGGTATCGCGGCGAGTGGGTCAGATAGTTCTGGGTCTGGAAGGATAACTCCGAAGCCAAGCGCTTCTCGATGGCGTCGTCGGGGAATGCCTCAATGGCGAACGGGTTCGCGTAGCGAGGCCAGCGCCTCGGCCTGCGCCAGCCCAGCGCTGAAGGAACAGATCAGCGGAACGTCGAATTCGGGCTGCAAATCGTTGGCGACGCCCGCCAGCGCCGCGCCGCCGACGATGATCACATCGGCGCCATGCTGTTCGCGGGCCTCCGAGATCAGTTCAGCCACTTTGCGGCGCGCACCTTCCGCGCTTGCCGCCACCTCCAGTGCATGGCCGTTGATCGCCAGCGTGGCACAACAGCGGTCGTCCAGCCGCTGCTGGCGCATCAGTTCGCGCAGCATCGACGGCCAGCGTTCGCCGACGGTGACGATGGCGAAGCGTTCGCCGAGCTGCATCGCCGACAGGATCGATGCCTCCGCCATGCCGACCACCGGAAACGGGTAGATCTCGCGCGCCGCGCCGATGCCGGGTTCGCCGAAACAGGCGAGAAGGCAGACGCTGATGTTTTCGGCGCCGTATTCCTTCACCTCAAGTGCGATCGTGTCGACGATGGCGCGGGCGGCGACGACGGCATCGGCACGCGCGCTGATATAGCCCGGCCCATAGATGGCCGTTGCCCCTATGATGTCGCGTTCGGGAGGCAGGGCGACCCTGGCCCGCTCGACCAGCCTGTCGGTCAGCGCGGCATTGGTATTGCCGTTGACGAGCAGCAGCCGACGAACCCCTCCCTTGTTTGCCATAACCTTGCTCCCGCACATTTCCTGCTTGCCCGACAGCGGTCGACTGCCGCTGCCTGGAAAAATAATAGTATACAATTTTTTGATATGATAGCATACAAAACAACGAATTCACGGATGCATTTCTGTGCGGTATAAGAGCCGTCTCGGATGGAGGACGGTTGCAGAGATGAATGACGACGTTTCGGTCAAACGCGTGAAGCGCCCCAATCTCCCACGCAGCGAAGCCATGTATCATGGCCTGCGACGCGCCATCATCGAGCGTGCGTTGAAACCGGGTGACAAACTGCCCGAAGACGTCATCGGCGAACGCTTCGGCGTCAGCCGTACCATCGTGCGAAGCGTGCTCGGCCGCCTGAACAGCGAGGGTCTTGTCGACCTCATTCCGAACCGGGGCGCGGCCGTCGCCCAGCCGACGCTGGAAGAGGCCTACGATATCTTCGAAGTGCGCCGCAGCCTGGAGCGGGACGTGGTGCGCAGGCTGGTCTCCAAGATCACCAAGACAGACGTTGAGCAGCTCAAGGCTCATGTGGCGCGCGAGGAGGCGGTGAAGGCCTCCAATACCGCCGAGTCGATCCGGCTGGCCGGAGAATTCCACATTCTGCTCGCCGAAATGGCCGGCAACGCCGTCACCGCCCGCTACATCAACGAATTGGTCTCGCGCTGTTCGCTCATCCTGGCGCTTTACGGCCGGCCGCATTCCTCCGACTGCGCCGTCAACGAACATCTGGAAATCGTGGCGGCCCTGCAGAAGGGCGACAGCGAAAAAGCGCTGGAGACCATGGACCATCACCTCGAGGCGGTGACGGAGCGCGCTTTGTTGAGTGCGCCCGTCACCCAACACGATATCCGCGCCATTCTGGACGAATATGCCAAACCCTGAAAACACGTCCTCCGCGCTTGCTCTCGATGAGGCTGGCGTTGCCCGAGCCTCTGCGCGCTTTTTGTCTCCAGCGGCGCGCAGCATGGTCGCTGGCATCGTGCTGTTGGCGGTCGCGCTCAATCTGCGCCCGGCTCTGTCCAGTCTTGCGGTGCTGCTGGCGCCGGTGCAGCAGGCATTCGGTCTGTCAGGCGCCTCCATCGGCGTTTTGACGATGATGCCGTCGCTGTGTTTCGGCCTGGCAGGCGGCGCCGGCCTTGCCATGGCGCGGCGCGTCGGGCTGGAGAAAGGCCTTGCGGTCTCGCTGGTTATCATTACCGCTGGTCTTCTCTTGCGTATCGAACCGTTGGTGCAGGCGCTGTTTGCCGGCACTGTCCTTGTCGGTGTCGGCATCGGCATTGCCGGTGTGCTGGTACCGGCGATCATCAAGCGCGACTATGCCGGACGGCTTGGTCTTGCCACCGGCCTCTACACCATGACGATGTGCGGAGGCGGCGCGCTGGGCGCGGCCTTCACATTGCCGCTTGCCCATGCCCTTGGAACCGGCTGGAATGCAACGATCGGCCTGTGGGCGGTGCCCGCCGGCCTGGCGATGCTGGCCTGGCTGCCCTTCGCCGCGGGCACCGGCGCGACTGCCAAGGCCGGCACCGACGGCGCCACCGTCAATCTGTGGCGCGACGGCATTGCCTGGGGCGTTACCGGTTTCATGACCTTGCAGGCAGCACTCGCCTTCATCGTGCTCGGCTGGCTTCCAGCGATCCTGCAGAGCGGCGGACTGGATCCGCTTGGTTCGGGCTATGTCACCTCGGCTTCCGTCTTCTCGCAGACCTTGACCGCGCTGGTGGTGCCGATCTTCGCCGCTCGCCTGCGCAGCCAGAAGCTGCTGGTCGTCGCCGCACTCGGCTTTTCGGCCATCGGCTTTGCCGGACTGACTATGGGTTGGTTGCCGGGTTCCCTGTTCTGGGCGGTTGTTCTGGGCCTCGGGCAGGGCGCCAATTTTGGCCTCGCGCTGGTCTTTATCGGGCTGCGTTCGGCCAACGCCAACATCGCCGCGCGGCTTTCCTCCATGTCGCAAAGCGTCGGCTACACGCTTGCCGCCGGCGGCCCGCTGCTGGCCGGGCTGGTGCGGCAATGGTCGAGCGCCGCCGAGGGGCAGGTGGTGCTGTTTTCGGCTATCGCCTTCCTGGCTCTGCTGTGCGGCCTGGTCGCCGGCGCGCAGCGCACGATCGGCCAAACGAGGCTCTAGCGCTTCCACCTACCGCCCATCCTTCGGAGAAAATTGGCCGCTCGCCGCGAAAAGGGCTTGCACGTCATGTGCGCGCACTTCATAATGTATACAAAATTATAAATACTCGTATACATAAGAACGACGAAAAATACGAGTTGGGTCATCCGGCACGGATGCCGGCAACGAGCCGGTGAAGCCGGCGATGGGAACAGTGAGGAGCAAGCAATGAAGCGTTTGAAAATGCTGCTGGCGGCCGCATCCGCCTTGTTGGTGGTGGTCACCGCCGCGGACGCCGCCACCCTGAAGTGGGGCGCCGCCCGCGATATCGATTCGCTCGATCCCTATTCGTTCGGCAGCACGTTCACGCTGGCTTTCCTCAATCACATCTATGAGGGCCTCACCCGCTACGACGAGAACCTCAAGCTGGCACCCTCGCTTGCGGAATCGTGGGAGGTTGTCGAGCCGACGGTGTGGCGCTTCAAGCTGCGTCATGGCGTCAAGTTCCACAATGGCGACGACTTTACCGCCGACGATGTCGTCGCCTCGCTGAAGCGGGTGAGCGACGAGGCTTCGCCGCTCAAGGGCAATCTTCCGGCCTATAAGGATGCGCGCAAGATCGACGACTACACCGTCGAGATCGTCCTGAAATCGTCCTATCCGCTGCTCGCCAATGACCTGACCAACATCTTCATCTTCAGCAAGAAATGGCTGGTCTCAAACAACAGCGAACGGCCGACCGACGTGGCCAAGGGCGTCGAGGGCTACGCCACCCATCACGCCAACGGCACCGGACCGTTCATGTTGGAATCGCGCCAGACCGACGCCACGACCGTGCTGGTCGTCAATCCGAAATGGTGGGACAAACCCAAGCACAACGTCACCCGTATCGAGTTCACGCCGATCGCCTCGGCGCCGACGCGTGTCGCGGCACTTCTGTCGGGCGACATCAACTACACGGAAAGCGCGCCGCTCCAGGACATCGAGAGGCTCAAGGCTTCCGGCGCCATCAAGGTGCTTTTGTCGAACGAATTGCGCACCGTCTTCTTCGCGATGAACCTCGGCGACAAGCTGGTCGGCTCCGACATCACCGACAAGAACCCGCTGAAGGACCCCAAGGTTCGCAACGCGCTCTATCAGAGCCTCGACATGGGCCTGATGCAGAAGAAGGTGATGCGCGGCCTTTCGCGCACCACCGGCGCGCTGGTCGCGCCGGCGATCCCCGGCTACAACGAGGAGCTGGACAAGCGGCCGCCGGTCGATGTCGAGGGCGCCAAGAAACTGCTTGCCGAAGCCGGTTACCCCAACGGGTTTTCGCTGTCGCTGCTGTGCTCCACCGATTCCTACGTCAATGAAGAGCAGATCTGCCAATCCGCGGCTTCGATGTGGGCGCGCATCGGCATCAAGGCCAACATCACCAGCGGCCCGCGCAGCATCATCAATCCGCGCCGCGTCAAGGGCGACTTCGACATCACCACGCTGGGCTGGGCCAACGAACCGGCGCTCGACGCCTATTCGCTGCTGATCCAGGTGGTGCACTCGAAATCCGGCAGCGCCGGCCTGTTCAACTGGGCGAACTGGGGCGACCAGCGCATCGATGCATTGGTCGACAAGTCCGCCGGCGAGCTGGACAGCGCCAAGCGCGTGCCGATGCTGACCGAGGCGATGAAGATCGCCAAGGACGAGACGCTGTTCCTGCCCCTGCACCAGCAGCCGATGGCCTGGGCGATCGGGGAAGGGGTGTCGAGTGTGATCCAGCTGCCCGACAACAAAGCCAGGCACTGGTTCACACAGATGAAGTGAGGCGCGGGGCCGTGTCCGCCCGGCGGGCGCGGCCCTTTGTTCCTTGCCATTTCGATCCAACAAAAAGGTTCTGATCGATGCTGGCCTTCATTCTTCGACGATCGGTCAATGCCGTAGCCGTCATGCTCGCCGTCGCGCTGATGGCCTTCATGATCTTCCGCTTTGTCGGCGACCCGGTTGAAATGATGCTGAACGAGCAGGCGACCCAGGAGCAGCGCGATGTGTTGCGCGAACGGCTTGGGCTGAACCTCTCCACCGGCATGCAATTCGTGCGGTTTGTCACCAATGCCGCCCAGGGTGATTTCGGCATCTCCTATCGCAACCAGCAGGACGTGTTCTCGCTGATCGCCGAACGGTTCCCGGCGACGCTTGAGCTGGTGCTGGTGGCGACGCTGCTTTCGCTGGTCGTCGGCGTACCGCTCGGTGTGCTGACCGCCGTGCGTCGGGATTCGCTGATTGCGCAGGCGCTGCAATTCCTGTCGATCGTCGGCATTTCGCTGCCGAGTTTCGCTCTCGGCATTCTGCTCATCCTGGTCTTTTCGGTCCAACTCGGCTGGCTGCCGGGGTTTGGCCGCGGCGACGTGGTCAAGATCGGCTTCTGGTCCACCGGTTTCCTCACCCATTCCGGCCGCATGGCGCTGATCCTGCCCTCGATCACGCTGGCGCTGTTCCAGATCACGCTGGTCATGCGGCTGGTGCGCGCCGAGATGCTAGAAACGCTGCGCTCGGACTTCATCAAATTCGCGCGGGCGCGCGGCCTGCCGGCACGGGTCATCAATTTCCGCCACGCGCTGCGCAACTGCCTGATGCCGGTAATTACTATCACCGGCATGCAGATCGGCAATCTGATCGCCTTCGCGCTGATCACCGAGACGGTCTTCCAGTGGCCGGGCATGGGCCTGCTGTTCATCCAGGCGGTGACCTTCGTCGATATCCCTGTGATGGCCGCTTATCTGGTCATCGTTTCCTTCATCTTCGTGTCGCTGAACACCGCCGTCGATCTGCTCTACGGTATTATCGATCCCAGATTGCGGGCGCAGGGCGGAGTGGGAGGCGGTCATGGCTGACACGACGACGTCAAGGGAACCTGCAGGCTTGCTCGCAAGGATCGCGGCAAGCGACCTGTGGTGGAATTTGAAGCGCAGCCCACTGGCGCTGATCGCCGGCGTGTTGCTTGTGCTCATCATCGCCGCCGCCGTTTTGGCACCGCTGCTCGCGCTGCAGAACCCATACGATCTGTCGCAGCTCGACCTGATGAATGCCGAGTTGCCGCCGGCCTGGATCGATGGCGGCCAATGGGCGTTCCCGCTAGGCACCGACAGTCAGGGCCGCGATGTCTACTCGGCCATCCTCTATGGCTCGCGCGCCTCACTCATCATCGGCTTCTCGACGGTTGTGCTGTCGCTCGCCATCGGCGTTCTGGTCGGCCTGACCGCCGGCTATTTCGGCGGCTGGGTCGACAATGTGCTGATGCGCGTGGGCGACACGCTGCTCAGCGTGCCGACCATCCTGGTCGCCATCCTGGTGACGGCGGTGTTCCGTGAATTGCTGCCGGTGGCGTTGCGGGAAACCTTCACCATCGTCATCCTGATCTGCGCCATATCGCTGACCAACTGGGTGCAATATGCCCGCACCGTGCGCGCCTCGACCCTGGTCGAGCGGCGGAAGGAATATGTCGCGGCGGCGGCGTTGATCGGCGTGAGGCCGTTGAGGATCATGCTCGGCCATATCCTGCCCAACACGCTGACGCCGGTGATGGTCACCGCTACGCTCAATCTCGGCTTGGCCATTCTGGTCGAGGCCACCTTGTCTTTCCTCGGCATCGGCATGCCGCCGACAGAACCGTCGCTCGGCACGCTGATCAGGGTCGGCAACGAGTTCCTGTTCTCCGGCCAATGGTGGGTGGTGGTGTTTCCGGCCGCCTATCTCAGCTTGATCGTGCTCGCGGTGAACCTGCTTGGCGACTGGTTGCGCGATGCCCTCAATCCGAAGTTGAACTGAACGCAAAGGACGGCCCCATGTCCAGAGATTTTCTGCTTTCCAATGTCAGGCCGAATGGCGGGCCCTCGACCATGGTTCTGGTGAAGGACGGGCGTTTCGCACCCGTCGACGCCGCACCGAACATCAATAGCCTCGATGTCGTCGACGGCGGCAACGCACTGATGCTGCCCGGCCTCGTCGAGGCGCACACCCATCTCGACAAGACGCTCTACGGCATGGGCTGGTACCGCAACGAGGTCGGCCCCCGACTTATCGACAAGATCGACAATGAACGGGCGATGAAGAAGGAACTGGGCATCGACCCGGCCAGACAATCGGCTCGCCAGGCAGTGCTGTCGGTCGGCCATGGCACCACCCATATCCGCAGCCATGTCGATGTCGACACTGATATCGGCCTCGCCGGTATCGAGGGTGTCATGGCGACCCGCGAGAAATATCGCGACATCGTTGACATCGAGATCGTCGCCTTTCCGCAGAGCGGCGTGCTGGTGCGTCCTGGCACCGTCGAATTGATGGAGGAAGCGCTCAGGATGGGCGCCGAAGTCGTCGGCGGGCTCGATCCATCGGGCATCGACCGTGATCCGAAGGGGCATCTCGACATCGTGTTCGGATTGGCCGAGCGTTTCGCCCGCCCTATCGACATTCATCTGCACGAGGCCGGCGAACTGGGTGCCTTCGCCTTGGAATTGACGGTGGAGCGCACCAAGGCGCTCGGCATGCAGGGCAAGGTGACGCTCAGCCACGCCTTCTGCCTCGGCATGCAAGACCATCTCGCGGTCGGCGCGCTGATCGACGGCCTGCGGGAGGCCGGCATCCACATCATGACGACCGGACCGTCCTCGCGCCCGGCACCGCCGGTCAAGCGGCTGCTGGAGGCCGGCGTTGTCGTCTGTTCCGGCAATGATGGTATTCGCGACACCTGGGGTCCTTATGGCAACGGCGACATGCTGGAGCGCGCCACGTTTGTCGGCCAGCGCAACAATTTCCGCCGCGACGACGAACTGCAACTGGCACTCGACGTTTGCACCCATGGCGGGGCGAGCGTGATGGCACTGCAGGATTATGGGCTGAAGCCGGGCTGTTCTGCCGATTTCGTGCTCGTCGATGCGGAAACCGTGGCCGAGGCGGTTGCCGCGCATCCGCCGCGCAAGCTCGTCGTCAAGAAGGGTCGCGTCACCGCCCGCGACGGCCGCGCTTTGGTGGCGATGCCATGATCGCGAACGGCGCTTCCTCGATGAATGGCGCGTCGCCGCATTCGCCGGTTCCGACCGGCCAGGTAGCCGGGCCGACGCTGGTCACCGCACGCTGGGTTGTCGGCCATGCCGGCAGCCGCCATCACCTGCTCGAACATGGCGAGGTCGTCTTCCACCGCGACCGCATCGTGTTTGTCGGTCACGATTACCAGGGCGAGGTGGCGCGACGCGTCGACTTCGGCCAGGCGCTGATCGGTCCGGGTTTCATCGATCTCGATGCGCTGGCCGACCTCGACACCACCATACTGGGCTTCGACAACCAGCCGTCTTGGGAGAAGGGCAGGATATGGCCGAAGACCTATATGGATCGCGGCCCCTACGAGATGTACACGCCGCAGGAACTGGCTTTCCAGAAGCACTATGCCTTCGCCCAGTTGATCCGCAACGGAATCACCACCGCGCTGCCTATCGCCTCGCTGTTCTATCGCGAATGGGGTGAGACGACTGAGGAATTCGCTTCGGCCGCCGACAGCGCCGAGGCGCTTGGCCTGCGCGTCTATCTCGGCCCGGCCTATCGCGCCGGCAACACTTTCATCCATGACGACGGCAAGATCGATTTCCATTTCGACGAAGCGCGGGGCCTCGCCAATCTCGACGAGGCGATCGCCTTTTGCCGTCGCTTCGAGGGCATGGCCGACGGGCTGGTGCGCACCATGCTGGCGCCCGACCGCATCGAGACGGCAACCGCCGAGCTGTTGCGGCGATCGGCGGCGGCAGCGGCCGATCTCGACGTGCCGATCCGCCTGCATTGCTGCCAGTCGAAGCTGGAATATGACACGGTCGAGCGGCTGCATGGCATGTCGCCGCCCGAATGGTTGGCCAGCATCGGCTTTCTGTCGGAGCGCGCCCTACTGCCGCACGGCACCTATGTCACGGGCTCGAGCCGCATCGAAAGGTCCGGCAACGACCTTGAGATCATTCGCGACGGCGGCGCCACCGTCGTCCATTGCCCGCTGGTCTCGGCCCGCCACGGCAGCACGATCGAATCCTTCGCGCGCTACCGCGCCATGGGCCTCAGGATCGGCATGGGCACCGACACCTGGCCGCCGGATATGGTGCTCAACATGCAGGTGGGCATGATGTTGTGCCGCGTCGTCGACGCCTCGACGATGACCGTCCGTTCGGAAGACTATTACGATGCGGCGACTGTCGGTGGCGCCGATGCGCTGCGCCGGCCCGACCTCGGCCGGCTGATGCCGGGCGCCAAGGCCGATATCGTCGTCTTCGATCTTGGCCACGACCGCATCGGCCAGGTGATCGATCCGATCCAGACCATGATGTTGAACGGCGCCGGGCGCGACGTCTCGACCGTCATCATCGACGGCCGTTTCGTCATGTCGGACGGCGTCATTCCGGGCTTCGACCCGGCCGAGGCGCAGCGGCGCGCGCAGGCGCAGTTCGACCGGCTGATCGGCCTCTATCCCGAGCGCACGTGGAAACATCCGCCCGTCGGAGACATCTTCTCCTCCAGCTATCCGGTGACGAGGCCAGCCTCATGACCGAGCGCAACGCATCATCGACAGCGCCGATCCTCAGGGTTCAGGACCTGCGCGTCGAATTTCCGACGCGGCGGGGAAACCTGGTCGCGACCAGCGGCATTTCCTTCGACATCGCGGCGGGTGAGATCCTCGGCATGGTCGGCGAATCCGGCGCGGGCAAGTCGCTGACCGGTATGGCCATCATCGGCCTGCTCGACCCGCCCGGCTATCAGGCCGGCGGCGAAATCCATCTTGAGGGTCGCCGCATCGACAACCTGCCGCCGAAGGAGCGGCAGCGGCTGCGCGGCGCCAAGATCGGCGCCATCTTCCAGGACCCGCTGACCAGCCTGCACCCGCTGTTCACGGTGGGCCAGCAACTGGCAGAGACCATCCGCTATCATCTCGGCCTGTCGGCCAGGCAGGCGCGGGCACGGGCGCTCGACCTGATGAAGGAAGTCGGCATTCCGGCCGCCGAGGAGCGTATCGACAATCATCCGCACCAATTCTCGGGCGGCATGCGCCAGCGCATCGTCATCGCCTTGGCACTTGCCGCGAACCCGCGCCTGATCGTCGCCGACGAGCCGACCACGGCACTCGACGTGTCTATCCAGGCGCAGATCACCGCGCTGTTGAAGCGCCTGTGCCGCGACCATGGCACCGCCGTGCTTCTGGTCACGCACGACATGGGCGTGATCGCTGAAACCGCCGACCGGGTGGCGGTCATGTATGCCGGACGCATCGCTGAGATCGGCCCGGTGGAGGATGTGGTGCGCCGCCCGTCCCATCCCTATACGCGCGGCCTGATGAACTCGATCCCCGGCCTGCGCGAACGGGTCGCGCGCCTCAACCAAATCGATGGCGCCATGCCGCGCCTGCACGCCATGCCGACGGGCTGCGCCTTTCACCCGCGCTGCCCGCAGTCCGGGCCGCGGTGCCTTGCCGAGCGGCCCGAGCTCGCGCCGGTCGTCGGCGGTCACACATCCGCGGCATGCTGGCTGCACGAGGGAGGTGTCGCCCATGCCGCATGAGGCTCCACTGCTCGAGGTCGACGATGTCGCCTGCTGGTTCGACGTGTCGCCGCCATTTCTGAACCGGGTCATCGAAGGCAAGCAACGCAAGGTGCTGAAGGCGGTGGACGGCGTCTCATTCTCGGTGCCGCGCGGCAAGACGCTGAGCATCGTCGGCGAGTCCGGCTGCGGGAAATCAACCATCGCGCGGCTTCTCGTCGGCATGCACAAGCCGATGCGCGGCAGCGTCCGGTTCGGTGCGGGCGCCAGCGGTCCGCTGCGTGTCCAGATGATCTTCCAGGACCCATATTCCAGCCTGAACCCGCGCTGGCGTGTCGGCGACATCATCGCCGAGCCGATCCGCACCTTGCGGCTGCGCGCGACGCTTGCCGAGGTAGACGCCCGTGTCGCTGAGCTGCTCCAACTCGTCGGCCTGTCGCCCGGCGACGCCGACCGCTATCCGCACGCCTTTTCGGGCGGGCAGCGCCAGCGCATCTCTATTGCCAGGGCGCTGGCCACCGAGGCGGAATTCCTGGTCTGCGACGAGCCGACCTCCGCCCTCGACGTTTCGGTGCAGGCACAGGTGCTCAACCTGATGCGCGACCTGCAGAAGGAACTCGGGCTCACTTACGTGTTCATCAGCCACAATCTTTCGGTCGTGCGCCATATGTCGGACCGGGTGGCAGTGATGTATCTCGGCCGCATCGTCGAGGAGGCCGACGCCGACACCTTGTTCGCCAATCCGCGGCATCCCTATACAAAGCTGCTTTTGGATACGATTCCCGACCTGGAAGCGCCGAACCGCGACCGTCACCCGCTTGCCGGCGAGGTGCCGAGCCCGATCGACCCGCCGCGCGGCTGCGCCTTCAATCCGCGCTGTTCATTGGCCTTCGATCAGTGTCGACGGGAGCAGCCCGAACTGATCGGCGGTGAAAATGGCGGCAACGTTGCCTGTTTCGCGCTTTAGGGCCGTAAATGGCGCCAATGTGAGGGCTGAACGCCCTTAGGGTGGTGTTTTAGGGTGGGGTCTAAATTGCGCACAATTATTGTATAAATTCTATTGCAAGATTGTATGCAGTTTGGTTGAATTGCCGTGTGTCAGGATGCGAAACCGTAGGCAGAGACCCGGCCGCATCGTTTTTAAGGGAGGAATGGCATGGTGACGTTCAAGGCAGCCCGCAGGATCGCTGCGGCCGCTGGTATTCTAGTCGGCCTGTCGGCCGTCAGCGCTCAGGCGGCCAGCACGCTGGAAACCGTGAAGGCGCGCGGCAAGCTGATCTGCGGTGTTTCGATGGGCACGACCGGCTTCGCGCTGGCCGATGCGCAGGGCAAGTTCGCCGGCTTCGACGTCGACGTCTGCCGCGCGGTCGCTTCGGCGGTGTTCGGCGATCCGAACAAGGTCGATTTCGTGCTGACCAACATCAACACCCGCTTCCAGGCGCTGCAGTCCGGCGAGATCGACATCCTGTCGCGCCAGACCACGATGACCTTTTCGCGCGAAGCCTCGCTCGGCATCGATTTCGGGCCGGTCGCCTTCTACGACGGGCAGGGCCTGATGGTGTCGAAGAGCCTCGGCGTGACCAGCGCCAAAGACCTCAAGGATGCCGCGATCTGCACCTTGCCGGGCACGACCACGGCACAGAACCTGGCCGACTTCTTCCGTGCCAACAACGGCAAGTTCGAGCTGGTCGTCTTCGAGAGCCCGGACGAGAACAACAATGCCTTCTTCTCCGGCCGTTGCGATGCCGTGTCGTCGGACCGTTCCGACCTTGCCTCGATCCGCGCCGGCTCCAAGAACCCGAACGACTATGTCATCCTGCCGGAGACCATCTCCAAGGAACCCCTGGCGCCCGCGGTGCGGCAGAACGATTCCAACTGGCGCGACATTGTCTCGTGGTCGCTCTGGACCCTGACAGCCGCTGAGGAAAAGGGCATCACCCAGGCCAATGTCGATGAGATGGCCAAGAGCCAGGATCCGGAAATCCAGCGCATGCTGGGCGTCACCGACGACCTCGGCCCGATGCTCGGCCTCGACAAGAAATGGGCCTACAACATCGTCAAGAATGTCGGCAACTATGCCGAGGTCTTCGACCGCAATCTGGGCGAGAAGACCGCGCTGGGTCTCAGCCGCGGACCCAACGCTTTGTGGAACCACGGCGGGCTCCTTTACTCTCCGCCTTATCGCTAAAGGGGGTGGCGCGCGCCGCGGTGGCGGCGCGCGGTTTCCCGACGGAGGAGCTTCAGTGACGACCGTGCTGACAGGATTGCTGCGTGACCAGCGCGTTCGCGAATGGAGCTACCAGCTTCTGTGTGTAGGCGCCGTACTGGCGGTCGCCTGGTATTTGTTCGACAACGCGCTCACCAACCTGTCCAAGCAGGATATCGCGACCGGTTTCGGCTATCTCGGCCGCGAGGCCGGTTTCATCATCAGCGATACGCCGATCGCCTATGAGCCGACCGATACCTATGGCCGCGCGCTGCTGGTCGGCATCCTCAACACGGTCAAGGTCGCTCTCTTGGCGACCATATTGGCAACCATCATCGGCGTCGCCGTCGGCGTGGCTCGGCTTTCGAAGAACCCGCTTTTGGCGCGGCTGATGCTTGCCTATGTCGAAGCGCTGCGCAACGTGCCGCTGCTGCTCTACCTCTTCCTCTGGTATGCGGTCATCATCTTCACGCTGCCGCCGGTCAAGCAGGCGGTCATGCTTTTGCCGGGCGTCTTCATCTCCAACAGCGGTCTCGTCGTTCCGGCCATGGTCTGGAAGTCCGGCTTCTGGGAAGTCGCGGCGGCGCTGGGCGTTGGCTTCGCAGCCGCCATCACCTGGCAATTTTATGTGCGGCGCACCCGCATCGCCACCGGCGAGGCGCTGCCGGGCTGGCCGCTGGCGCTGCTTTTTCTCGTCATTCCGCTCGCCGGCGTTCTCGCCTTCGGCAATGCCGACTGGACCTTCGATCCGCCGGTGCTTGGCCGCTTCCGCCTGACCGGCGGTTCGCATCTCAAGCCGGAATTCGTTGCGCTGCTGATCGGGCTGACGCTCGGCGCCTCGGCCAGCATCGCCGAAATCGTGCGCAGCGGCATCCTGTCGATCGGGCGCGGCCAGAGCGAGGCGGCGGCGGCGCTCGGCCTCTCGCAGGGGCGTATCATGCGCCTCGTCGTCCTGCCGCAGGCGTTCCGGGTGATCGTGCCACCGCTCACCAACATCTACCTCACCACCTTCAAGAACAGCTCGCTGGCGATCGCCATCGGCTACCCGGACCTGGTGATGGTGTCGAACACCATCATGAACCAGACCGGCCAGGCGATCGAGCCGATCGCGCTGTTCATGCTGGTCTATCTGGTGCTGTCGATCGCCATCTCGCTCATCATGAACTGGTACAATGCGCGTGTTGCGTTGAAGGAGCGTTGAGCATGAGCGATCCGCTTGCAACGCAGCCCATGCTGGCGCCGGCGGCCCCCGGCGGGCGCTGGCTGAAGGTCTATTTCGGCACGCCGGGCAATACGGCGATCACCGTCGTCTGCGCGATCCTGATCGGCCTCGCCTTGAAGGTGGCGCTGACCTGGCTGCTCATCAACGCCGTCTTCATCGGCTCGCCTGCCGATTGCAAGGCGGGCAGCGGCGCCTGCTGGCCCTATCTCGCGGCGAAACTGCGTTACATGCTGTTCGGTGTCTACCCGATGGAGGAGCAATGGCGTCCGCTGGTCGCGGTGTTGATCTTCCTCGGCGCGCTGGCCGTTTCGGGCGCGCCGCGCTTCTGGGGCCGCAGGCTGCTTCTCGCCTGGTTGGTACTGATGCCAGTGCTCTATCTGCTCGTGGCTGGCGGCGCGCTCGGGCTGGCTGCGGTGCCGACCTCGCAATGGGGCGGTCTGCCGCTCTCCTTCATGCTGTCTTTTGTCGGCCTGGTCTGCGCCCTGCCGCTCGGCGTCATGCTGGCGCTGGGCCGCAGTTCCAACCTGCCGGCGATCCGTGTGCTGTCGATTTTCTTCATCGAGCTGGTGCGCGGCGTGCCGCTGGTCAGCGTGCTGTTCATGGCATCGGTGATGCTGCCGCTGTTCATGCCGCAGGGTGTCACCATCGACAAGCTGCTGCGGGCGCAAGTGGCGATCATCCTGTTCGCCGCCGCCTATATCGCAGAGGTCGTGCGCGCCGGCCTGCAGGCGCTGCCCAAGGGCCAGACCGAGGCGGCGCAGGCGCTCGGCCTGCACTATTGGCAATATACGTTCTTGGTGGTCATCCCCCAGGCATTGAAGACGGTGATCCCGCCGCTGGTCTCGCTGTTCATCGGCTTCTTCCAGGACACGACGCTGGTCACCATTGTCGGCCTGCTCGATTTCCTCAACACCGTGCGCACCGCGCTGCGCGACCCTAACTGGCAAGGCATCGCCGTGCTGGAAGGCTATCTGTTCGCCGCCGTCGTGTATTTCCTCTTCAGCGCCCTGATGGGCAGCTACAGCCGCTTTCTCGAGAAACATTTCAGGATGGGTCATGACTGACAGCGTTACCGTTATTCGCGATGCGGAGACCATCGTCGGCTACGACCCGGCAAGCGACGGGCACGTCTATCTGTGCGGCGGCGACGTTGCCTTCAATGAGGCCGGGCTGCTCTGCGTTGGCGGACGGTACGAAGGGCCGGCCAGCACCGAACTGTCCGGCAAATCACGCATGGTCATGCCGGGGCTGGTTAACATCCATTGCCATTCGCATGACGAGCCGCTGGCCAAGAGTATTTTCGAGGATGCCGGCACCGCCGCCCTCTGGGGTCAGGCCATGTACGAATTCTCAAGCGTCCTCGATGGCGGCGATGACGCCCGCGCAGCCTGCCTGACCGTCATGCTGGGCGACCTCATGCGATCGGGCGCCACCACCATCCTCGACATTGCCGGCGCTCACGACATCTGGCTCGACATCGCGGCCAGAAGTGGTGCGCGGGCTTATCTAGCACCGGGTTTCCGCCAGGCCGGCTGGGTTGTGCGCGACAGCCACAAGCTCGACTATGAATGGAGCGACCAGGCCGGCCGCGACGCCTTCGTGCGTGCGCTGGACTTTGCCGAACGGGCTCGCGCGCATCCGAGCAGCCGGCTTGACGGCGTCGTGTCGCCCTCGCAGGTCGAGACCTGCCGGACCGACCTTCTGGTCGACGCGGCAGAGGAAGCGCGCAAGCGCGGCATGAAGATCACCGTCCATGCCGCCCAGACCATGGCCGAGCATGAGGAACTGTTACGCCGCACCGGACTGACCGCTGTGCAGTATCTCGACCGCCTCGGCGTGCTCGGCTCGGATGTCATCCTCGGTCATTGCATCTTTGCCGACCACCATTCCTGGACCCGGCAACGGACGCAAAACGATCTCGTCACGCTGGCCGAACGCGGCACCTCAGTCGCCCATTGCCCGGTCACCTTCGCCCGCAGCGGCATGGCGCTGGAGACGCTCGGCGCCTATCGCCGCGCCGGCGTCAATGTCGGCATCGGCACCGACAGCTATCCCTTCAACATGCTGGAGGAAATGCGGCAGGCGCTGATCTGTTCGCGGCTGGGGGGCAAGTCCGTCTTCGACATCACGACCGGCGATGTCTTCGATGCCGCGACGCTCGCTGGCGCGCGCGCGCTCGGGCGCTCCGACATCGGGCGCCTCGCCGTCGGCGCGAAAGCCGACCTCGTTGTCATAGACCTCGACACGCCGACCATGCGCCCGGTCTACGACCCGCTGCGCAGCCTGCTGCATTGCGCCGCTGAGCGGGCGGTCGAGCGTGTCTTCGTCGATGGACGTTGCGTGGTCGAGAACGGCAAGCCGTCCTTCATCGACTATGACGGCGCGATCCACGAACTGCAGCAACTGCAGGATTTTGCCTGCGCCAAAGCCGGCGGACTAGACAGCAAAGGCCGCGACATCTCCGCCATGGCGCCGCTGTCGCTACCGCTGGGAAGGGCTTGAGCCCGGAGGCGCTAGGCGCCGCGAAGCGAAGACGCGGCGCGGTGGGTTGAGTGACAGTCTGGCACGGCTGACGGTGAGGTGCGCGGACCTTGCCAGATCGCTGCGATTAGCTGCGCGTGGCAAGCTCGTGGGCCGCCAAGGTCGGGAAAATCAGGCATTCTTGAGAGTTTGGCTGGGGCGCCAGGATTCGAACCTGGGAATGTCGGTACCAAAAACCGATGCCTTACCGCTTGGCGACGCCCCAAGATCCGATTGCTTGAATCGGATGTGAGCGGCCTTATAGGCAGAGCCGCGCAAAAGTACAATCGACATTAAGCGACCGCGCGTCCTTTCGGACGCGTAGGAAAAGCTCCTTCGCTTCGACTTGGCGCATGCTCCAAAATCGGTTCCGATTTCGGATAAGGGATCGTGCGCTGGGTATCGTCGGCATGTTGAGCGGCGGAGCCGCGCCTGGCCAGACGCACGTTATTCGCCCCACACCGCCAGCTCGTTGCCGGCCGGGTCGGTGAAGTGGAAACGCCGGCCGCCCGGAAAAGAAAAGATCGGCTTGACGATCGTGCCGCCAGCGCTGGTGACGGCATTCAGCGTCTCTTCCAGCTTCTGCGAATAGAGCACCGGCAGCGGTTTTGCCGCAGCGGCCGTGGCATCGGCGTCGAAGCCGCCATCCAGTCCTTCGCTGAAGGCCGAATACGTCGGGCCATAGTCGGTGAACGACCACGAGAACGCGGCGCTGTAGAAGGCCTTGACGTTGTCCAGCTTGCCGCCGGTGGCCGGCATTTCAATATAGTCGAGCTTTCCTGTCTGCCGCATGATGGTTTCCTTGTTCTTGCTATGTTCTAGTCGATCGCGGGGAGAATGACAAGAATTCAAGCGGTTGGCGATATGAAGATAGTGCGTGCCCGTACTTTGGCGCTGATACCTTTCGCCGGCGCAGGGGTTATGCCCGCTGATTCCGCGGCCTTGCCGCGTAAGCAACCGGCGGCGATGCATCCCGCCACTCTTGTGGATAGGTCGGGTTGCCCGATTTCAGACACATCACCCACCCCTAAAATGGCTTAATCGATTGTAGGCGCCGGCCAAGGTTTCAAGCGCTTGCCTTTCGCAGCGCAGCATCCTAGGCAGGCCGCAAGGCTTACCCCGGGGCGAGGCCCCGCGGCGCAAACAGGCTGAGGAGCAAGCATGACCAAGTGGGTCTACACCTTTGGCGACGGAGCGGCCGAGGGCCGCGCTGGAGACAAGAATCTGCTGGGTGGCAAGGGTGCCAACCTGGCCGAGATGTGCAGCCTGGGGCTGCCGGTGCCTCCGGGCTTTACCATCACCGCCGAAGCCTGCACCCATTATTACGCCAACGACCGCGCCTATCCGGTGACACTCGAAGCCGATGTCGAGGAGGCGCTCGGCCATATCGGCCGCATCGCTGGCCGCCAATTCGGTGATCCCGGCCAGCTGCTCTTGGTTTCGGTGCGTTCGGGATCCCGCGCGTCCATGCCCGGCATGATGGACACC
This sequence comes from Mesorhizobium terrae, assembly GCF_008727715.1. Classification (GTDB taxonomy): domain Bacteria; phylum Pseudomonadota; class Alphaproteobacteria; order Rhizobiales; family Rhizobiaceae; genus Mesorhizobium; species Mesorhizobium terrae. Next base: position 5,608,377 of record NZ_CP044218.1, on the reverse strand, counting down.
GTGCTCAATCTCGGCCTGAACGACGAGACGGTCGAGGCGCTGGCCGCCGATTCCGGCGACGCGCGGTTTGCCTATGACAGCTACCGCCGTTTCATCCAGATGTATTCCGACGTCGTCATGGGCCTCGACCACGAGGTCTTCGAGGAAATCCTGGAAGACCAGAAGGCCGGTCTCGGTTATGAGCTCGACACCGAGCTTTCGGCCATGGAATGGCAGGGCGTCATTTCCCTCTACAAGGCCAAGGTCGAGGAAGAATTGGGCCGGCCCTTCCCCCAGGACCCGCGCGAGCAATTGTGGGGCGCGGTCGGAGCAGTGTTCTCCAGCTGGATGAACACGCGCGCCATCACCTATCGCCGCCTGCACGACATTCCCGAAAGCTGGGGCACCGCCGTCAACGTGCAGGCGATGGTGTTCGGCAATATGGGCGAGACTTCGGCCACCGGCGTCGCCTTTACCCGCAATCCGTCCACCGGCGACAAGATGCTCTATGGCGAGTTCCTGGTGAACGCGCAGGGCGAGGATGTCGTTGCCGGCATCCGCACCCCGCAGAACATCACCGAGGCCGCCCGCATCGCCGCCGGCTCCGATAAGCCATCGCTGCAGAAGCTGATGCCCGAGGCCTTCGCCAGTTTCGTCGCCATTTCGAACCGGCTCGAAAAGCACTATCGCGACATGCAGGACCTCGAATTCACCATCGAGCGCGGCAAGCTGTGGATGCTGCAGACCCGTTCGGGCAAGCGCACCGCCAAGGCGGCGCTGAAGATCGCCGTCGACATGGCCACTGAAGGCCTGATCTCGAAGGAAGAGGCGGTCGCCCGCATCGATCCGGCTTCGCTCGACCAGTTGCTGCACCCGACCATCGACCCGAAGGCCGAGCGCCATGTCATCGGCATCGGCCTGCCGGCCTCGCCGGGGGCGGCGACCGGCGAGATCGTGTTCTCGTCGGACGATGCCGAGGAACTGAAGTCGCAGGGCCGCAAGGCCATCCTCGTTCGTGTCGAGACGAGCCCCGAGGACATCCACGGCATGCACGCCGCCGAGGGTATTCTGACCACGCGCGGCGGCATGACCAGTCATGCGGCGGTGGTGGCGCGCGGCATGGGCAAGCCGTGCGTGTCGGGCGCCGGCTCGCTGCGCGTCGATCACAAGACCGGCACGCTGATCGCGCTTGGCGCCGCCTTCAAGAAGGGTGACGTCATCACCATCGATGGCGGCAATGGCCAAGTGTTGAAGGGCTCGGTGCCGATGCTGCAGCCCGAACTGTCCGGCGATTTCGCCGCGATCATGGAATGGGCCGACGCCACGCGCCGCATGAAGGTGCGCACCAACGCCGAAACGCCGGCGGATGCCCGCATGGCGCGCTCCTTCGGCGCCGAGGGTATCGGTCTTTGCCGCACCGAGCACATGTTCTTCGACGGTGCCCGCATCATCGCCATGCGCGAGATGATCCTGGCCGACACGGAGAAGGACCGCCGAGCGGCGCTCGCCAAGCTGTTGCCGATGCAGCGCTCGGACTTCCTCGAGCTGTTCGAGATCATGGCCGGCCTGCCGGTGACCATTCGCCTGCTCGACCCGCCGCTGCACGAGTTCCTGCCCAAGACCGAGGAGGAGATCGCCGAGGTCGCCGCCGCCATGAACGTGCCGGCCGACAAGCTGCGCCAGCGCACCGAGGCATTGCACGAGTTCAACCCGATGCTCGGTCATCGCGGCTGCCGGCTCGCCGTCTCCTATCCTGAGATCGCCGAGATGCAGGCGCGCGCTATCTTCGAGGCGGCCGTCGAGGCCGGCCGCAAGGCGGGCGCGCTGGTGGTGCCCGAAATCATGGTGCCACTGGTCGGCATCGTGAAGGAGCTGGACTACGTCAAGACGCGCATCGACCAGGTGGCCAAGGCGGTGATGGCCGAGACCGGTGTCAAGATCGAGTATCTGACCGGCACGATGATCGAACTGCCGCGCGCGGCGATCCGCGCCCATGTCATCGCCGAGACGGCGGAATTCTTCTCCTTCGGCACCAACGACCTGACGCAGACCACTTTCGGCATCAGCCGCGACGACGCCGCATCCTTCCTCGAGACCTATCGCCAGAAGGGTATCATCGAGCAGGACCCGTTCGTGTCGCTGGACCGCGACGGCGTCGGCGAACTGGTGCGCATGGCCGCCGAAAAGGGCAGGGGTACAAGGCCTTCGATCAAGCTCGGCATCTGCGGCGAACATGGCGGCGACCCGGCCTCGATCCATTTCTGCGAGGAAGTCGGGCTGGACTACGTTTCCTGCTCGCCCTTCCGCGTGCCGATCGCCAGGCTGGCGGCGGCGCAGGCGGCGGTAGCTGGCAAGTAAGGCCGGTCAACTTCGCCTGATCGGGTGGCGGAGGTCACGAGATCGCCGCTTTCCGGCGCCAATGCGGGTTGAAACGAAACAACGGGAGCCGGGATGCGCCTGTTTTCCAGCGTTGCCCTGGCGGCCCTGCTTCTGGCGGGAGTCGCCTCGGCCAAGGACCAGGACCTCGTCGAGCCCACCCTGCGCATCGCGCCGGGCGGCAAGGCTTCGCCGCGTGTGGCACTGACCTTCGATGCCTGCATGGGCAAGACCGACCGGCGCATCCTCTCGACACTGATCGACAACCGCGTGCCGGCGACCATCTTCGTCACCAGCCGCTGGCTGAAGCGCAACAAGGACGTGCTGGCCGAAATGCAGGCGCATCCGGACCTGTTCGAGATCGAGGATCATGGCGCCACGCATGTGCCGGCGGTCGATCGGCCGGCCAGTATCTATGGCATCGCGGCTGCCGGTTCGCCTGACGCCGTAAAGGCGGAAGTGGAAGGCGGTGCCGCTGCCATCAAGGCTACCGGTGCCGTGGCGCCGCGTTGGTTCCGTGGCGCCACCGCCCGCTACAGCCCCTCGGCCATCGCGCAGATCCGCCAACTCGGCCTGCGCGTCGCCGGCTATTCGGTGAATGGCGACGGCGGCTCGCTGCTGGGTGCGGCGACCGCCCAGAAACGCATCGCCGCCGCGCATGATGGCGATGTCGTCATCGCTCACATCAACCAGCCGACCCATGCCGCCGGCGACGGTGTCGCCAAGGGCATCCTCGACCTCAAGGCGAAGGGCTTTTCCTTCGTCAAATTGTCCGACGTGCCGGCCGAAGGCTCGCACGGCACCACCGCGCAAACCGTGGCGGGGTACTGAGGGCCGCCTCCCGTTTCCTGCTAGTTTGCTTACAATTTCAGAGGCACGGGCCGACGGCGCCTCCGGAATTGAAAAGTGTGCCAGTTTCGGCCTAGTCGAGTACGGCCACGGCTTCCACCTCGAACAGCATGCCGTCGAGCGCCAGCTTCGGCACCGGGACCAGCGTCTGCGCCGGCAGCGCCGCGCCGAACATCTCCTGGACGTTCTGGGTCAGCACGCCAAGTTTGGACATGTCGTGATCGACCACGAAGATCGTGAGCTTGATGACCTGGTCCGGTTTCGCCCCGACGCCATCCAGCACGGTGCGCAGATTGGTATAGGCCTGTTTCACCTGAACCGCGAAATCGGGCGACAGCGTGCCGGTGCTGTCCATTCCGCCCTGGCCAGCGATGTAGGCAACCCGGCTTCCGGCGGGCGCGACGACGGCATGGCTGTAGCCGAACGGGGCGGGATCGTAGAGACCTTGCGGATTGACGATGGTCGGTTTCCGTCCGTTCTCGCTCGCCTTCGCGGCTGTGGGAACTCCTAGGGTCATGATGATCAGGCCTCCAATAAGCAGATTGTTGATTGTGCGTGACATGGTTTTCCCCTGGCTCCGCGGATTGCCGTAATAAGCCCTCGCGGCCGGTCTGGTTCATCTCCAACCTCGTCGTCCCGCGATTGACTCGTACGTTATACGAGTCATTATATGGTACAACGTACGAGTCAACCGTCCGGCATCGACATTCCTGACGTCGCCTGCCAAAAACAGAGGTTCCGATCAGCGAGGAAGACGGATGTCAGCCAAACCTAGCGGCGCCCGCAAAAACCGGTCTCCACGGACAAGTGCGCAGCCTCAGCCGGCGCAGGAGCCGCGTGGTGAACCGTCGCTTTCGCGCGAGCGTATCGTGGCGACGGCGGTGGAGTTGCTGGACGCCGCAGGGGTGGACGGATTGACGATGCGTGGGCTGGCCGATCGCCTTGGCTCGGGCGTAATGAGCCTGTATTGGCACGTCGACAACAAGGAGGATGTCTTCGATCTGGCGCTCGACGCGGTGCTTGACTATGGCGGACCGCCTGAAATCGTTGAATCTCGGGATTGGCGTGCGGAAGTCGCTCACATGCTCGAAGACTGGCGCGCGAACATGCTGCGCCATCCCTGGTCGGCGTCGCTGTTGCCGCGCCGGGCGCTCGGCCCGAATATCCTCGGTCGCTTGGAGCTCTTGAGCAGGACATTGTCCAAAGCCGGTGTGACGGACGCGGATTTGAACGCCGCGATATGGTCGCTTTGGAACTATGTGATGGGCGCCACCATCACCCGGGCGAGCTTCGGCCCATCGGACGACGACAGGGCCGCCGCGCAGCAGCGCCTGACACGTCTCGGCGAACGATACCCGACAATCGAACGCTCCCGCCTGCTGTTGGACGACGATTGGGACGGCACCTTCCGCAAGGGCCTCGACTTCCTGCTTGATGGCCTCGCGCCGCAGCGGAGTTAGTGGACAGAGATTGCCTCGCTATCAGCGAGGCCGGTATGTCGCTCGCACTTGGGATCTGCCCGGCCTATTTCCAGAGCGATATCCCTTCCTGGGACATGGCACGTTGCACGGCCGCGCGTGCTTCCAAGCGGCTGGCATGCGCGGTCCAGGCCGGATAGCCGTTGCGCATGTCGATGGCCATGCGGTTTCCCCACCGGTAGAAGACCAGCAGATAGGGGTCGACGACGGAGTAGCTGTCGCCCACCGCCCAGGTCCGGTCCATCAGCTTGGTTTCGATGAGTGTGAATGCCGAGAGCAGGTGCTCCTTGCCCTTGTTGACCAGGGGTTCGTACAGGGTCTCGTCTGGCAGGAAGAAATCGGGTCGCCAGACCATGCGAACCGCCACGGCGTGAACCGCGCTCGACAGCCAGTTGAACCACTCGACCGAGCGGACGATGCTCGGCGCATCGCTTCCCAATAGCCCCGCGTCGGGATTGGTGAGGCCAAGATGCAGGAGGATTGCCGGGGCTTCGGTGAGGTTGAAGTTCACGGCGAGCAGGACCGGGATACGCCCCTTCGGGTTCAGTCGGCGAAACTCCTCGGTTCTGGCTTCAGGATGCCCGGGCGACATCAGCGCCAGCGAATAGGACCGCCGATCTCTTCAAGCACGATGTGAGGCGCGAAGGAGCACGAACCTGGCGCGGCGTGGAGCGTGTAGTGCATATGCTTTCCCGGAATTCCTGTGTTCGAAGCCCCAGTATCGGCGGATATGCCGCGTCAGGTTGGGCCTCGGCGGACCTATCGGAAGAGCCAGGTCGCCGGCCGTGAATCGGTACCGTCGCGCAAGAAAAGGACCTTTTGCTGCTGGCCATTTTCGAAGTTGGATCAGGCCCGGGGTGGAAGTTGGCGCCGAAGAAGCGGTGCGTCCGCATGATCGCTGGGTTCGCAGCCGAGCGAGCCTCCTAGGTGGACTATGCCCCGCTTGTCCGGATATCGACCCGGTCGGGATAGAAAGCACCGTTGTCCTTGATGGCGAGCATCTCGTCATAAGGGTCCTGGTAGGCCCACATCACATCCCTGCACGTTTCGCCGCCAGCGCCGGCGCTCCAGTAGCTGGCGTCGCCCTTGTAGGGACAATGGGTCGAGGTGTCGCTCGGGGTCAGCGCATCGAAGCGGATGTCGGCGAAGGGCATGTAGAGCACCGGCGGATAGTTCGCTTCTTGCAAAAGTTGCGCACGGTCGGAGGTCGCAATCACCGCGCCGGCGAAACCGACGGTCACCGTACCCTGATAAGGTCTGACGGTGATGGTGTGGCCGGGATTGCGCTTGAAGCCGGGCGAGGGATTTCGGTCCATGAGGCACCTCCGTTGCTCAAGCCCAATATAGGGCAGGGCAGCGGGCCCAACCAGCAATGCAGCGACGCTGTCGCCGGCAGAGGCCTCGACCTTACGCGGCGACCTTCAACGCATCCATCAGCCCGGCATAGGCGGCGGCGATGCCGGCCACCGGGTTGTCGCTCTTGGATGCGGTTTCCACCTTTAGCGAGCCGCCTTGCGTCGGCAGCGACAAGAGCAGGAACTGCCGGCTCTCGCCTTCGCCGACCGAGGCGGCGGCGACATGCTCGTCGGTGCCGTTGTTGGCCACGCACATGCTGAACAGCAGTTTTCCGCCGACGGCTTCAAGCGCGCCATCTACCACGGAAGCAAAGTCTTCGGTGGAGACCGCCTTGGGCACCGACGTCAGTTCGCCGAGGCTTTCTTCAAGCGCGGATTCCAGGGCTTTATCGTCGATTTGCGGGTCCATGCGAACCTCATTCGTCTCGCCAATTGCGTCCCGCCGTCTCAAATCTATGCAGACTTTGGCCGACTTGACAATGGTAGAGGCAGATTCGCCCGGGTATTGGGCTTTTTGGGGTGTGCCACTGACCTTGCGGCACTATGGACTTTCCCGCAGTTCCTTCCACAATGCTGCAAAAAATACAGAAGAGGAGGAACCGCATGCTTGGACTGATGCAGCAATGGCCGCTGCTTTGCCACAAGATATTGGACAATGCCGCCACCCAGCACGGCAAGCGCGAGGTGGTTTCGCGCTCCTGCGAGGGGCCGATCGTGCGAACCACCTATGCCGAGATCAGGCAGCGCGCCCTAAAGGTGGCGCAGCGCCTGGATCGCGACGGTTTCCGGCTCGGCGACCGCATCGCCACGCTCGCCTGGAACACGGCCCGCCACATCGAGGCCTGGTACGGCATCATGGGCATCGGCGCCGTCTATCACACGCTCAATCCACGCCTGTTCCCCGAACAGCTCGTCTGGATCATGAATCACGCCGAGGATAGGGCGATCTTCGTCGACCTCACCTTCATGCCGCTGCTGGAAAAGATCGCCGGTTCGGTGACGTCGCTGAAGAAGGTGATCGTCCTGACCGACAGCGCGCACATGCCGGCAACGGCGCTGCCCAATGTCGTGGCCTATGAGGAGTGGCTGGCCGAAGCCGATGGTGATTTCCGCTGGGCAAGCTTCGACGAAAACACCGCCGCCGGCATGTGTTACACCTCCGGCACGACCGGCGACCCCAAGGGCGTCCTCTACAGCCATCGTTCCAATGTGCTGCACGCCATGATCGCGGCCATGCCCGACGCGATGGGCATCTCTTCACGCGCCGTCATCATGCCGGTGGTGCCGATGTTCCACGCCAATGCCTGGGGGCTCGGCCAGTCTGGCCCGATGATCGGCGCCAAGATGGTGATGCCCGGCGGCAAGATGGATGGCGCCTCCATCTATGAACTGCTCGACACCGAAAAGGTGAGTTTCACCGCAGCCGTGCCGACGGTGTGGCTGATGCTGCTGCAATATCTGGAGGAGACCGGCAAGAAGCTGCCCTATCTCGACAAGGTGGTGATCGGCGGTTCGGCCTGCCCGCGCGCCATCACCCAGAAATTCCAGGAAAACTACGATGTACAGGTCATCCACGCCTGGGGCATGACCGAGATGAGCCCGCTGGGCACGCTGGGTTCGCTGAAGCCGGAATATGTCGGCCTGACCGGCGAAGCGCGGCTCGACATTCAGCAGACCCAGGGTTTCGCGCCTTTCGGCGTCGAGATGAAGGTGACTGATGACAATGACAACGAGCATCCCTGGGACGGCAAGACCTTCGGCCGACTGAAGGTGCGCGGCCCGGCGGTGGCGCGCGCCTATTATGGCGGCGCGGGCACCGAACAATTCGACGCCGACGGTTGGTTCGACACCGGCGATGTCGCTCATATCGATCCCAACGGCTATATGCAGATCACCGACCGTGCCAAGGATGTCATCAAGTCCGGCGGCGAGTGGATTTCGACCATCGAGCTCGAAAACCTTGCGGTCAGTCATCCCGACATCGCCGAGGCGGCGGCGATCGGCGTGCGCCATTCCAAATGGGACGAGCGGCCGCTGCTGGTGGTGGTGAAGAAACCCGGCAAGGATCTGTCGAAGGACGAGATCCTCGGCTTCATGCAGGGCAAGATCGCCAAATGGTGGATGCCCGATGACGTCGCCTTCGTCGCCGAGATCCCGCACACGGCCACCGGCAAGATCCAGAAAAGCACGCTGCGCGCCCAGTTCCGCGACTATCGCCTGCCGACCGATTAGGCCACGACCTGGGGAGAATCGATCTCCCCGGAAAAGGCGAGAGGATTGCCGCCTTTCATCTTCAATCCGGCGCCGAAACGCTCTAAACCTCGGACCGGACTGGGGAAACTGGTGGCGATGACGGAATATCCCGAACGGCAGGTGGCAAGGGCGGCTGGCTGGTCCAGGCGCACCGGTGCCTTCTCGGCGGTGCTGCTGATCACAGCCTGGGTCGGCCACCATTATGGCTTGGTCGAAACCGGCGGCTTCCTCTGGGTGCTGGCGCTGGTCGCCATTCTGGCCGCATTTGCCCTACTGTTCGCCGGCTTCGCCCTGGCGAGGCTGTGGAGCCATGGCGCCATCGGCGGACGCAACCTGTCGGTCGGCGCCTTGCTGGCGGTGCTGGTGCTGGCGCCCTACGGCTATGCCGGCTATCGGATCGCCTCCTATCCGCCATTGCGCGACATCTCGACCGATCTCGACAATCCGCCGCGACTGGACGTCAGCACGCGCACGCCCGCCATGAACGCGCTGTCGGCGCCGACGCCGGGCGAGGCGCGGCTGCAGGCGGATGTCTATCCGCTGGTGACCGGCCACCGCTACGACCTGCCTTTCGACGAGACGGTCGACGCGGTGGAGAACGTGCTGGACGGGCGCGGCTGGACAATCGTCGGCGACCTGCCGGCGCCCCAGGAAGGCCAGATCGAGGTAACCATCAACGCGCTGGCCACCTCGCTTGGGCTCGACCTGCCCTCCGATGTGGCGATCCGCATCACCGCCGACGGCGAGACGACGCTGGTCGATATGCGTTCCGCCTCGCGTTACGGCCGCCACGACCTTGGCGACAACGCCCAGCGCATTACCTCTTTCCTCACCGAGCTCGACCAGGAGGTTTCCGCCCAGATCGGCGCCACCGCGGCGCAGTGAATGAGGCGGGCCTGAGCGGCGGCTGGCGCATGGCCCGGAATTCGGAGCAGTTTTCGGGAAGGATCATGCGCCAAATCAAAGCGCTGGAGCGTGCTTTGCGCGTCCGTGAGGACGCACGGTGCTCGATCGCTGCTTCGATCGCAGCATTGTCAGCGACGCCGGGCCGACAGGTGTTATGATGCCGGCAGATAGACGCCGTCGATAGAAATCGCGCCCTCGGTGACGACAAGGCCGCGAGCCACCAAATCTTCCAGATGCGCCAGCACGGAGAGCCCGGCGGCGCCGTGCAGTCTGGGATCGGTCTCGCGGTAAATCGCCTCGACCACCGCCTTGATGGTGCGGTCGCCTTGTTTCAGCCGTTCCAGCACCGCGCGCTCGCGCATCTTGCGGTGCGCCTTTAGCCCGCGGATGAAGGTTTTGGGCGCCGTCACCGGTCCGCCATGGCCGGGCAGCAGCACACGGTCGTGCCGCTCCAGCAGGCGGTCGAGCGAGCGCATATAGTCGGCCATGGCGCCATCGGGCGGCGCCACGATGCTGGTCGCCCAGGCCATGACATGGTCGGCCGAGAACAGGATGCCGGTGCCTTCCAGGGCGAAGGCCGCATGGTTGGCGGTGTGCCCGGGCGTCAGAACTGTACGGATCGCCCAGTCGTCGCCTGTGATGACGGAATCGTCCGGCAGCGCGATGTCGGGCCTGAATTCGGTGTCGGCGCTGGCATCGAGCGGATTGGTCTCGCCTATCCTGAGTGGCCGGGCCGGGCGGTGTGGCCCCTCGGCCAAGACAACGGCCCCGGTCGCGGCCTTCAGTCTGGTGGCCAGCGGCGAGTGATCGCGATGTGTGTGGCTGACGAAGATATGGCTTACCGGCCGCCCGGCGATCGCCTCGACCAATGTCTTGAAATGCGCCTCGTCCTCCGGCCCGGGATCGATGACGGCCAACGTGTCGCGACCGACGATGTAGGAATTGGTGCCATGGAAAGTGAACGGGCTTGGATTATTGGCAGTGACGCGCAAAACGCCCGGCGCCACCTCCACCGCCACCCCATAGGCGGGCTCGAACCGGGCATCGAATTTCGGGGGCATAACCTAAGGTCTCCATTTTACTTGGAGTCGAATAGAGTTCAGTCAGCGTTGTGGGAACAGATTTCGACATTAAGTCGATCGGGGACGATCGAATATGTCTAGCAATCGCCGTCCAAAGTATCTTGAACTGTCGATTGGGAAGAAACACCGAAACTAGATTGCTGGAGATCGAATTCCATAGATGCCGATAACTAAGGTTTTTTCATAACCGTTTCTGAAACTGGTTGGGTGGGGTCGGTATACTCTCTACGATATTCTGGCACGATATGGGAAAGCAGATCGATGCTGCGTTCTACGTCATTTCGTTCTACGGCTTCGGTTAGACCCTTCAGTGTTCGCTCAAGCAACGCTTGGTCGATCACGCGCGGCGCGGCAATCACGTAACCTTGTTCGGTACGGCCATCCTGTATTTCCGTTGGATCGAAGAGCTCTTCGTACAATTTTTCGCCGGGGCGTAACCCGGTAAAAACTATGTCAATGTCGATGTGTGGCTTGAAGCCAGCTAACTGGATCATTCGCTCGGCCAAGTCGACGATTTTGACCGGCTCCCCCATGTCAAGAACCATTATCTTGCCGCGCTCAGTTGGGCGCCCCATGGCTTGGGCAGATGCGTGCAAAACCAGCCGTACCGCCTCCGGTATTGTCATGAAGAACCGAACAATATGTGGATGGGTTACAGTCACGGGTCCGCCAGTAGCGATCTGCTCCTGAAAGCGTGGAACAACAGATCCATTGGAACCAAGCACATTGCCGAACCGAACTGTCTTGAAACGCGTGTGGGGGGACCCTACGTCCAGAGACTGACAATAAGCCTCCGCCGCTCGTTTCGTAGCGCCCATAATGTTGGTCGGATTAACAGCCTTATCCGTTGATATCATAACGAAAGTGGATGTTCCGTTCGCCACCGCCGCATTTGCTACGTTACAGGTGCCAACGACGTTCGTCTTCACGCCTTCAACAGGGTTGTCTTCGACCAACGGCACGTGTTTCAGCGCGGCCGCGTGGAAGACGACATTTGGCTTAAATTGTGCAAATAGCTGGTTGATGCGCCCCTCGTCGCGAACATTGGCAATGCGAGTAACAATCGTGAGGTTTGGATGTGTCTCACGCAATTCCTTGTCGAGCATATAAAGATGGAATTCGGAACTGTCCGTGATGATTAACTGATCTGGGCCAAACGTTGCGATCTGTCGGCAAAGTTCTGAGCCGATTGAGCCGCCCGCACCGGTCGCAAGTACCCTGCAGCCCTTGATCAATCGCGCGACACCGTCGATATCGGTATGTACCTCAGGACGACCCAGTAAATCTTCCAGCTCGATGGGCTTCAGTTCAAAAACCGTTCCATTGGTAAGTGTCGCTGGTTGCGTGTGGTCTGGTATTTTCGATATTTTCAGGCCACAAGCAGTCGCTTTCTCAACAATTACCCCCAGTCGACGGCGATCGGGCATATCTTCGGTGACGATAATCTCAGTTACCTGCTTCCGGCCAGCAGCCAGTCGCCTAAGTATTGCTTCAAGATCGTTGAACGCTCCTACAACCCGCACTCCGCGGACGGCACGTGCCTCATTGATATGGGAATCATCAAGAATTCCGACGACATTGATGTTCGAATTTTGCTGTCGGTTTACTGCTCGGATGAAACTTTCCGCGTGATCTGACAGCCCAAGGAGCAGAACTTGCCGAGTACCCCCCGGACGCCGTGAATTGGAAATTGCGGGAAAAAGCTCCGCTCGTTCGAGACTCAGTCGGTAAGCAAGTCTCGCAGCTGAAAGTCCTACCACCTGAAAAAAGAAAGTGAGAACTGGCACGCTTCGAGGAATGTTGTCGCCGCGGAAGAGAAGAAAAGCGCCGATGGTGTAGATAGCTATGGCGAAAAGCGAAGCTTTGATGATTGAGATAACATCCGGGATTGAAACATAGCGCCAAGACCCTCGCGTTAGTCCGAATACCCAGAACATGATGCCGCTAACAGCAGCAAATGCAAAAGTCTTGATGAGAACCCCGCCGGCGTCAACAGCCGAAATGCTGCCATAAGCGGTTATATAAGCGGCTAGAAATGCCAGTGCTGCAACTGCAATGTCGCAGAGATTTGCCAAACGGCGCAGAGTGATTTTCCTGGACAATGTTCTCTTACTCGATCTTCAAATGGGCATACTCGCAGGCCGGCATACAACGAGCAAATTATGTCAACAAGGCATCTGGCAATATGCCTTCCACCTTTTACGTGATCGGCATTAGCTTTTGAAGGTGATGACGCGACGATTCGTGGTTCGAGGCTTCGATTTGATGTCTCGTTGATCGTGGACGCGGAGCGCGTTGATCGGGCGGCTGTCTTGACCTGGATGGTTTGACGACATTAGACAATGGCCGCTCTGTTTGAAGAGCCTTGGCGGCCGAAACCTAAGTTGCTGAAAAATTGACGAGCGCGTTATGGTCATTTTGATCGTTATCATTCTTTTGTCTTTTGTTTTATGTGCCGGTCTCACTTTTGCGATGATGCCGGTTTTCGCGCGTTACTTGACGGCTCAACCGAACGAGCGGTCAGGACATCGCGTTCCGACCCCTCAGGGAGGTGGCGCAGCTGTGGTGATCGTGACGGTGCTGTGCGTCTGGATCGGTATTGTCGCCTCAGATTACAACGTTAATGGATTGCGGCTGCACATCTTAGCTTGTTCAGCGGTTTTCTTGGCTATCGTTGGGGCTCTGGACGACAAATGGGATGTGCCACCTTTGGTGCGATTCATTGGCCAGGTTGCCGCAGTTGCAGTCGTTCTTATGTGGGGGGTAGATGGGTCAAATATTCTAGAAGCATATATGCCGTACCAGGTTGTTTTTCTGGTTACGATACTTGCTGGTACTTGGTTTATCAATCTAGTAAATTTTATGGATGGCGTGGACCTTATTGTGGTCGGCGAAATGGTGCCCCTTACTGCTTGTATCGGATTGTTGGGATGGTTCGGATTTTTGGGGTCGTTGGAAAGTTTAGTAGCTGTGGCGCTTTGTGGCTCCTTATTGGGTTTTGCTTTATTCAACTGGCCGCGAGCAAAGCTGTTCTTGGGGGATGTTGGATCGCTTCCAATAGGGCTTATCGTAGCTTGGTTGTTGTATGAAACAGCGGCGCAAGGGTATTGGGCGGTAGCAATCCTTCTGCCTTTGTATTTTTGTGCCGACGCAACGGTGACTGCCTGCCGGCGTTTGGTGAATCGCGAGCAGCTTTGGAAGGCGCACCGTACCCATTATTATCAAAGAGCGGCGGATAGCGGTCTTTCGGCGCTGCGCATCTCTTCGACGGTCTTTGCTCTCAATTTGGTGCTTTGCGCGTTGGCCATAGCGACAGTTTTTTGGCCCACGCCTGTGGTTCAGGTTGCTGCTGTTGTTGGCGGTGGTGGACTGGTTGGAATCTGCATGCGCTCATTCTCGAAGCGTATGTGAATCTTTTTGCGGAACCGTTTTCTGTTGTATCGCGGGTGAGTATGGTCGTTGAAAATCTCGACATGTAAAATGAAAAATGGCATTAAGCCGCGTCTTTGTGATCGACGCAGCAATTCTGAATTTGGGCTTTGATGAAAATAACGGTTTTCGGTAGCGGCTATGTTGGACTGGTAACAGGCGCGTGCCTGGCCGACGTCGGCAATGATGTTGTTTGCGTCGACGTCGACCGGGATAAAATCGAGAAACTGCGCGATGGCATTGTGCCGATCTATGAGCCCGGTCTGGGAGCGATGATCGAAACCAATCGAGTTGGCGGAAATCTGGATTTCACAACTGATGCTGCCAGAGGCGTTGCCCATGGCAACATATTGTTTATCGCTGTGGGAACCCCGCCGGACGAGGATGGGAGTGCCGACTTGCGTTATGTAATGGCGGTCGCGCAAACGATCGGCATCCATATGGGAGAATACAAGCTCATCGTAAACAAGTCTACGGTTCCCGTTGGGACGGCTGACGCTGTCGAAAGCGAGATCAAGAAGCAGTTGATGGCACGCAATCAGAGCATCGATTTTGATGTTTGCTCAAACCCTGAATTTCTCAAGGAGGGTGCTGCAATCGACGATTTTACAAAGGCGACACGTATCGTCATTGGCGCAGAAACTGCTCAAGCCCTAGAGTTAATGCGCGAACTCTATGCGCCTTATAATCGCAATCACGACAAAATAATTGCGATGGATATCCGGTCGGCTGAACTGACTAAATATGCCGCAAATGCCATGCTGGCGACCAAAATTAGTCTCATGAATGAGTTGGCGAATATCGCCGAGCGCATTGGAGCAGATATTGAGCATGTGCGCATCGGCATCGGCTCTGATCCACGGATAGGCTATCATTTCATATATCCGGGGTGTGGCTACGGCGGCTCCTGCTTTCCTAAGGATATAAGGGCACTCACTCGTTCCGCTGCGAGCTTGGGACTGGATGCCGGCGTGCTCGCCGCGGTAGAGTTGGTCAACGAAAACCAAAAACAAAATTTATTTGCCAAAGTTTCTGACGCATTCTCTGGGAACCTGGCAGGAAAGACAATCGCCGTTTGGGGACTCGCCTTTAAGCCAAATACGGACGACATGCGTGAAGCGCCAAGCCGAACTCTGATGGACAGTTTGTGGGCAGCGGGCGCTCGGGTTCGGGCATTTGATCCGAAGGCGATGGAAGAATGTAGTCGTATATACGGTGATCGGGCTGACCTAGTTCTTTGTGAAACTGCAATCGATGCGCTTCATGGTAGCGATGCGCTGGTGATATGTACCGAGTGGAAGGCCTTCCGGACAGTCGAACCCTCGCTGTTTACTCACACTCTAGCCCATCCGATCGTGATAGATGGGCGCAACATATACGAACCCTCACGAATGCGATCGGCGGGCATCGTCTACTATTCGATCGGTCGTCAGACGGTTCGTCCTTCGTCATAAATTTTTACAGCAACTGTGCGGTAGCCAGTACGACTGGTGTCGCCCGATAGTCAGGAACGCAACGATATGGATCGTTGGAAGTTTGGTCTTGTTGGATGTGGCCGCATAGCAAAGAGACATTCGGAACTGCTTGGACACAAGGCTGTTCCCGGTGCCTCGCTGGGCGCAGTTTGCGACGTTGTGCCAGAGAGAGCCAAGGCCATCGCTGACGAATTCGGAGTTCCTTGGTTCGTCGATATGCACGAAATGATGCGGTCGGGTTTGGTAAACGCAGTGTCCGTTTTGACTGAAAGCGGAAAACACCCCGACCAGGTCATAGAGCTTGCAGGTTATGGCATGCCAATCGTCGTTGAAAAGCCGATGGCTTTGAGCCTAGACGATGCTGATAGGATGATTCTTGCATGCGAGGAGGCGAATGTAAGGCTGTTCGTCGTCAAGCAGAACCGTTTCAACGTCCCTGTGATTAAGTTACGTGATGCTCTGCAGCGTGGTCGCTTTGGCAAACTGGTCCTTGGCACCGTGAGGGTACGCTGGTGTCGACCGCAATCGTATTATGATCAAGCTTCGTGGCGAGGTACCTGGGCGCTCGATGGTGGTGTGCTGACCAACCAGGCCAGTCATCATATAGATCTATTGGAATGGATGATGGGCGAAGTGGAGTCAGTTCAGGGGATGGCAACAACGTCCCTTGCCCATATCGAAGCAGAAGATACTGCCATCGCGACTTTGAAATTCGCTAGCGGAGCACTCGGGGTCATAGAAGCGACAACAGCTGCACGCCCAACAGATCTAGAGGGTTCCTTGTCCATTTTGGGGTCAGAAGGCACTGTCGTAATTGGTGGCTTTGCGGTCAACAAGATGCTGACTTGGCGTTTTACTCACGAAGAGGAAGGGGACGCAGAGGTGTTGGAAAGATACTCAGTCAATCCTCCAAGCGTCTACGGCTTCGGCCATCAAGCCTATTATCAGCATGTGGTTGATTGTTTGGATCGATCAGTACCGCATCTAGTTGACGGCACCCAAGGACGACGGAGTCTCCAACTTATTCACGCGATCTATAAGTCTATCGAAACAGGACAGCGAATCGATCTCAAGTCCGCCCCGGTCTTTCCTTTGCTGGGTAGACGCGATGGCTGACGTTAGACGCCTCTCGGCGGGAATCGTAGATGTATCGTTCGGGCGTGACGTCACCGTTATCGAGCCGTGCAACCTCTACGGCTGCAATGTCGAGGACGAAGTGTTCATCGGCCCCTTTGTGGAAATTCAGAAATCGGTCACCGTCGGCCGGGGTAGCAGAATACAGTCGCACAGCTTCGTATGTGAATTCACAAGCATCGGGGAAGACTGCTTCATCGGTCACGGTGTGATGTTTATCAATGACCGGTTTTCGCGCGGGGGGCCTGCGCGTGGCGATAAGAGCCTATGGCAATCAACACGGGTTGGAAACCGGGTCTCGATCGGCAGCAACGCTACGATACTGCCAGTATATATATGTGATCGGGCCGTTATCGGTGCCGGCGCAGTCGTCACCAAAGATATCACTGAAGCCGCCATTTATGCTGGCAACCCGGCCCGCAAGATCAAGGATCTGCCATGATCAAGTTTCTTGACCTCAATACGCAATATCAGTCGATAAAACCGGAGATCGACGCGGCCATTGCCGCCGTTATCGAAGAATCAGCTTTCATAGGCGGGCGTCACGTTCGTCAGTTCGAGGAAGACTTCGGGAATTGGGTGGGTTCATCGGACTGCATTGGCGTTGCTAACGGCACCGATGCCCTGGAGATCGCGATAGAAGCGCTCGGGTTGCCAGCCGATAGCGAGATTATTGTACCAGCCAATAGTTTTATCGCTACATCCGAGGCGGTCGGCCGGGCAGGACATAAAATCGTGTTCGCCGATGTCGACCCGCACAGTTATACGCTAACCGCGGAAACGGTGCGCGATAAACTATCTGTCCATACTAAAGCAATTATTGCAGTCCATCTATATGGTCATCCCTGTGACATGGACGAGATCATGGGGCTTGCTGGTGAATACGGAATAAAGGTTATCGAAGACAGCGCTCAAGCGCATGGTGCCGAATGCCGCGGTCGAAAAGTTGGCACGCTCGGGGATGTGGCGACGTTCAGCTTCTATCCCGGAAAGAATCTGGGTGCGTATGGCGACGCTGGCGCGATTACAACCAGCGATATTGATCTAGCGCGGCGGATGCGGATGATTGCCAATCACGGCCGCGTCGCGAAATATGACCATGAATTTGAAGGGCGAAACTCGAGGCTTGACGGCATGCAAGCTGCCATCCTGTCAGTCAAATTAAAGCATCTGGACGCGTGGACAAATAAGCGAATCGCTCTTGCAGACCGGTATCTTGAGGTGTTGTCCGGATTTCCGGAGTTGACCTTGCCGATTCGAAAGAATTGGGCAAAGCAAGTTTATCATCTTTTTGTTGTTCGAACAGAACGACGTGATGAGCTTGCCAAGCATCTTGGCGACCGGGGCATTCAAACAGGGGTTCATTACCCTATAGCGTTGCCTAAGCTGCCTGCCTACAGGAAGCATCCTCAAGCGAAGGAAGACATGTTCGCATGCCGAAGTGACAGGGAATTGCTTTCCCTGCCAATTGGCGAGCATATGTCGAATTCGGATATTGATCGGGTGGCGGATGCTATAGGGGGGTTCTTTCCCGGATGAGTTCGGCGAAAGCATCCTCCAATCTGCGACTATCTACGTTGTTACAAGTGCGCTCGCGGCAGCGGTTCCGTAATTACCACTGCCCATCTTGACGAGGAGGCTTCCACCAGAAGATTATGGTATGGTAGCGATGTTCGCTGTCGTCGTACAGATGCTTGGTGCTTTAATGGCCTAAGTGTACGCGGTGCAGTCGCATGCGTTTCTTTGACCGGGGGTGATCGACTTTCCCCGTTATGTCGTATCCCGCTCACTGATCCTTGCGGTCAGCGAAACTGTTGTTTTTTGCAGTCTTTTTCCTCGCCAACTGGCTGTTTGAGTTCACCAAGTTGCCGTTGGAGTGGCTTATGATCGCGGTGCTGACCTCGGCAGCAGGTTGGCTATTCAAATACAACTTTCCATTTGGCAATCTGCACGGAAACCGTAGCGGTTCGGCTTGCTCAGGTTGACTCAAGCCACGCTTGATCTTGGGCTTTCACTATTGCTCATTCTGGGGTTAGCCATGGTTTGGCAGGGGCGGAGAGGAGCTTCCGTTCTTGCTGTTATCCGCCACCGCAGGCATGCTCAAATCCGCGCTTCCTAGCTGCTATTGAAGAGCAATGGCCTTGCTGGAGTTGAGCAGACGTTTCTGTTCGTGCAGATGATAATGTTTGCCGGAACATTTTTTTGTTGCTCGGAGAGCCCATCCGATGCCGTGGCCTGCGCCCTTTGCGTCTTGGCACCAATCGGATTTTCGGTTGCCAACACCTGGAAAAGGCGAATAACACGCTGATTGCTGGCGGCGCCGGCGATCGTGTTTCCATGCGAACAACGCAGTATCCTTAAGAAGGAAGTAACGTGCTGGACATTTCTATCGCAGTGATCGGTGCTGGTTATATGGCGCGCGAACATTTGCGCGCATTCGAGGGTTTGTCCGGGGTGCGGTTAGCGGGAATAGTATCCCGCACACATGAACGCGCTGCGCAGTTGGGTAAGGAATTCAATATTCCTGCATATCCTTCGATTCAGACTCTGTATGAGGCTACCAAGGCAGATTTAGTGGTGGTCACGGTTCCTGAACTGTCGACGGCTGCTGTCGCAAGTCAGTGCTTTGCCCATCCGTGGTCAGTGCTTCTGGAAAAGCCCGCCGGTTACAACTTGGCTGATGCGACGTCTATTCGAGACGCCGCGCGTGGTCGCAACGTTTATGTGGCATTCAATCGCCGCGCGTATTCATCGACCCGCGAGGCTCTAAAGGCATTGGAAAATGTCGATGCCCCACGGTTCATCAAAGTGGTTGATCAGCAAGATCAGGAGGCAGCCATGCGCAACCATGGTCAGCCTGAATTGGTGGCCGAAAACTACATGTTCGCCAATTCCATTCACGTAATCGACTATTTCAGGGTTTTCGGCCGAGGCAAGATCATCGACGTCACGCCGGTTATCGCCTGGAATCCGAAGGAACCGGGAGTTGTCATAGCCAAGGTGACCTTCGATAGCGGTGATGTTGGCCTTTACGAAGGTATATGGAATGGGCCCGGACCGTGGAGCCTAACTATAACCACGCCTCACAAAAGACTTGAATTGCGCCCTTTGGAGCAGGGGAGCCTACAACTCCGCGAAACACGTACGCAGATTCCGCTCGAAATTAGCCAGGACGACACCATGTTCAAACCGGGTCTCCGCTGGCAGGCAATGCAGGCCGCTGCCGCTGTGCGAGGGCAAATGCACTCACTCGCTACGATCGACGATTCGTGGGAATCGATGAAGCTTGTCGCAGACATATTCGGAATGAGATGATGGCCCTATCAAGGGCGACCAGGTCGGAGCCGGAAATGGCTTCGCTGCTTCGCGGTTTTGAGACGCACAACCACGTTTGCGATTTGGTCGTCGACGGTATTTCGCTCTGGCGGTTTCTGCGTTTCGAAATTGGCTTGGCACTTCAGAATCTGGGCTTGCGTCGGATCCCGATGACAATAGCTTCTCTCATTCGGGCGCTTTTTCAGGGAGGCTGGGGTTACGTCAGGGCGCCGCGCGGATTCCGTTACATTGGAAAGACATCGAATTCGGGGTTAAGAGGTCACGATGGGTGCGGCCGTTTCGACGTCTATTTTGATGATCTGATCGACGCTGTTCCTGGTGGCGAGATGTCGTCATTGGACGCCGGACGACTGGAGCTTAATGAAAGAAACGCCTATGGGCGGGCGGTGTTTGACTGCACGTCGTTGTTAATCGGCCGTGCCAACCTTGGTTGTTTTTCGGTTGAGTCCCACGGTCGAGCCGTGCTGCGGAAGACGTCTGAGCTGCTTGTTGGCGGGCTGAGCCTAGCGGAATTCAGTTCTAGTTATCTTCAGAGAAAACTCAACGTGTTTAAGAGGCGGACATTATGTGATTCTGCCGCGGAATTTGATGACCCGGTAATCCGATCAGACAGGCGTGTGACTATCGGTTCGGGTAATGATAGTCCCGTGACGCACGAGGTGATTGCCTTGCCTGATTTGCATGTGAGCGTGTTTTCGGCCTGCACTACGATTCACTCGGGATTAGAACTCCAACTGCCGTTGTCCCCATGGCCAGGATACCAAGCTGTGCAAGATCTTCTCAACGAAGGAAGCGCCTACCTTCTCAAGTCGCCGCAACATCTCGCCGATATCGTTAGGGTGCGCGATTTTGGCTGTGTGTCACCTCAGACGTCAGAATATCCTTGATGGGCTAGAAAGAGAGATGGCTTCCCGATGATAACTATTGTTGATTATGGGACGAGTAACCTCGGCTCCATGCAGAACATGTTAAAGAAGATTGGGGCTTCTTCCAGATTGGCGTCGACGTCAGGGGAACTTCGAGATGCTGACAAGATAATCTTGCCTGGGGTCGGCTCTTTTGACGCTGGAATGAAGAGGCTCAACGAGAGCGGCATGGTGCCCATATTAACCGAGAAGGCACTGGTGCAGAAGGTGCCTGTGCTTGGTGTCTGTCTCGGCATGCAATTGATGACCCGAGGTAGTGAGGAGGGTACTTTAAATGGTCTCGGTTGGCTAAACGCGGTTGCAAAACGGTTTGACCAGCGGGATGATCCTGATCTCAAGGTTCCACATATGGGATGGAACGAAGTTTTTGTAAGAAAAGATGATGTCTTTGCGAGCGCTCTACCAACCAGCGCTCGATTTTATTTTGCTCATTCCTATCACGTGGTATGCGACAGCCAAGATGACGTACTATTGGAGGCCCGTTACGGGAAGGCAGCAATTACTGCGTCGATCGCTGCGGGGAACGTAATCGCTGCACAATTCCATCCCGAGAAGAGCCATAAGTTCGGAATGTGGTTTCTAAAGAGGTTTGTCGAGCGGCGATAGCTGTCTCGAATAGGTATGCGACAGAACTGAAATCGATAGCGGGGTCTTTAGGCTAGATGTTGAGGATTCGCGTGATTCCCACATTGCTACTTCGTGGCGCAGGACTGGTGAAAACCACGAATTTCGCCAAACCCAAATATGTAGGAGATCCCATCAACGCCATAAAGATATTCAACGACAAAGAGGTCGACGAACTAGTTTTGCTTGACATAAGTGCAACCAGAGAGGGAAAGGGTCCCGCTTATGAAGTCGTGGAGAGCATAGCAAGTGAATGCTTCATGCCTGTTGCGTACGGAGGCGGGATTCGAACGATCGAGGAAATGCGACGAATCCTTAATACTGGTGTCGAGAAAATCATTATCAATAGTGCTGCAATTCATGATCCGAGCGTGATCGAGGCCGCTGCCCGGGAATTCGGTAGCCAAGCCGTGATCGTTTCTGTTGATGTCAAAAGAAATTTCTTGGGTCATTATAAGGTCTTTTCAAGCAGTGGATCGAAGACGACCAAACTCGATCCCGTCGCTTGGAGCAAGCATGCGCAGGAACGAGGCGCGGGTGAAATTCTTCTCACTTCAATCGATCGCGACGGAACGATGAAGGGTTATGACACCAACCTGATATCGGCGGTTAGCAAATCGGTGAATATTCCCGTAATTGCCTCGGGCGGCGCCGGTAGTCTTACGGATTTCAGCAAAGCGGTGAAGGATGGTGGTGCTTCCGCAGTTGCTGCAGGCGCGATGTTTGTCTTTCATGGCCCGCACCGGGCTGTTCTGATAACCTATCCAAATCGGGAAGAGCTTGAGGCGGTCTTTGCATGACGCGATTTTGTGCGTGCTCCCGATTACCATCATATGCCCGCTTTGCGATGATTGCCCGCATGGGAGCTGAGAATGTGCAAAACCTGACACAATGTCTTTCTCGTTCTTGAAAAGGCGAGGTGCCCTTTGTTCGTGGAATGCTCTCTTGCTCCATCTGCCGTAGCCGTGGCTAAGGGCTGGTTGTTTTTTTGGTTGATCCGATTCTCCAGAGCGTCCATTGCACTTGGCATAGAACGCAACTGATCTGTCTGAGTGCACTCACAGCGTCAGGGATTTTGTTTGGAATTTGATATGACGATTATCTGTACCCGCTGCATAATGGATACGACGGATCCTGACATCGTGTTCGACAACGATGGGGTCTGCAGCCACTGTCATCGTTATGATAGGGTTTCGATGCAAAGGCTGATCCCGACCGAGCAACGGACTGCTCGACTTGAGGCGCTCGTTTCAGAAATTAAAGCAGCGGGAGCCGGCAAAGATTACGACTGCGTTATCGGCGTAAGTGGCGGTGTCGATAGCACTTATGTTGCTTATGTCGTTAAGAATTTGGGTCTGAGACCACTAGCTATTCATCTCGATAATGGCTGGAATTCGGAACTTGCGGTTGCAAATATCCAAAAGACGTTGGATGTACTTGGAATTGATTTACATACTCATGTCATCGATTGGGAGGAATTTCGAGATCTGCAATTATCTTTTCTGAAAGCCTCAACTCCGGACGGAGAAGTCCCGACAGATCATGCTATCTTTGCCTTGCTCTACGAGATGGCGAATAAATACGGCCTCAAGTATGTTATTACTGGGACAAATATCGTTTCCGAAGCCATTTTGCCAGAAAAGTGGGGGTATGGCTATTTTGACTGGAGGTATGTGAGCGACGTGCATCGCCGTTTTGGCTCCACAAAACTGGCAACGTACCCGCATTTTTCACTTGCTCGCTTATTTTATTATGTATTTTTTAGAAAAATTAGATTGATATCTATTTTAAACTATATTGACTACGAAAAGAAAGAGGCGATGGATGTTCTTCAGGGTAAGCTTGGGTGGGTGTATTATGGAGGTAAGCACTATGAATCTATATACACTAGATTTTATCAGGCTTATTGGCTGCTGCGGAAATTTAATATCGATAAACGTAAAGCGCACTATTCGAATTTGATATTGTCAGGTCAGATGACTCGTGATGAAGCGTTGCGCGGATTAGAGGAGCCCGTATACCCGGAAAATCTCCTCATCGAAGATCGCGACTATGCTACAAAAAAGTTGCGTCAGACGCCGGATAGCATGGAAGCAATGATGCAGGCGCCAAACAAGACTTTCTTAGACTATAGAACCAGTCACTCGTTATTCGAGAAAGCGAAAACCTTAGTCAACGCGACGCGCCGCTACATCGGCTGACACGGACAATTGATGCTGACGGTCCTTTACATTCATATGACTGGCGCTTTTGGCGGCTCGTCCCGCAGCCTTTCAGAGGCGATCGGCGCTTTCCCAAAAGGGGCCGTGAAAGCATTCTTTGTAGCGCCGTCCGGGACGGCGACGCGCTTCTTCTCTTCCCTCGGCGAGGTTGTTGAAGCAAGAGGGCTTAGTCAATTCGATAACACGCGATATGGCAGATACTGCGGTTTGCGGTGGCTCGTGTTAGCTCGCGAAATTGCCTTGTTACCAGCCACCTTCGTGGCATTGCGGCGGGCGCGCCGGCTCTGGCCGAAGGTCGATATCATCCATGTCAACGAGTTCACCGGATTGTTGCCTTGGCTGTTAGCACGTTGGTGGTTCAAGGTTCCGGTTGTTGTGCATGTGCGATCTGTGGCCTCCAACGACAAGTCGTTGCGTACCCGTTTTGTAAATCACCTATTACGGGAGAAGGCTGAAGCGGTTGTGGCCATTGATCAAACCGTACGACGCAGCTTGCCAGAGGACTTGCCCACAGAGGTCATTCACAATGCCTTTACTCCATC
The DNA here is from genome assembly GCF_008727715.1 of Mesorhizobium terrae. Lineage (GTDB taxonomy): Bacteria > Pseudomonadota > Alphaproteobacteria > Rhizobiales > Rhizobiaceae > Mesorhizobium > Mesorhizobium terrae. Next base: position 5,584,411 of record NZ_CP044218.1, on the reverse strand, counting down.
TGGCGCGGCCGCTGACGATGGCAGCTTAACTCGTCTTAAACTCCGCGAAACGTCGCTAAAGATTGGTTTTGTCGGCAATCTACTGAAAGTGAAGGGAATTCATGATCTTGTAGAAGCGGCTCGTATCTTGAATGAGCGAGGCGTTGACGTTGAATACATCGTGGTTGGCGATGATGCCGCGCCGTCGCGCGGACTGCGCGCACGAGCACTCGGGCTGTTGGGGCTGCGCCAAGATATGAAGGCTGAGGTCGAAGTAGCCATCGATGCTTATCAGCTTCGCAATCGGTTCCATATGGTCGGATTCAGTCATAATATTGCGAAGGCTTATGCGCGTATGGACGTGCTTTGTTTCCCCTCGCACTATGATGCACCTGGACGCCCGATTTTCGAGGCGGCCTTTGCCGGTGTTCCAAGCATAGTTGCAATCCAAAACCCGACTTCCGACACGTTGATCAATGGAGAGACGGGCCTTGCCGTGCCGCCTCGTAATCCGATAGCGCTTGCAAGCGCCATCGAGAAGCTAGCCCGCGAGCCGGAATTGGCTTTCAGGATGGGTGTTGCGGCAAAGGCAATGGCTCAACGCAACTTTGACCCGCAGATGAATTCTGCAGAATTGCTAGCGCTCTATCGCCGGGTTTTTGCGAAGCAATAGCTGTTTAAGTATCCTCGAAGAGCGCCGATTTCTAGCTCTGACTGCTGCATGCATCAGAAAACAGATTACCCATGACGAACAGTTCCAGCACCCTTTGCGAAGCGGACCGTGGTGTTTGGAGCAGAAGATGTGGCCTGTCCCCTGAAAAGTGGTCCTCACCAAGGTATGGCTTTTGAGCCAGTGGAGGATTGTAGAAATGGCAAGAAGGAGACACTGCGCGAAAGAGTTCGTCACGAAGATGCGGCAGGTTGATGTTCTGAGCTCATAAGGAAAATCGGTTGCGGACGCGACTCGATCATTTGGTGTGAGGGAAGTTGCGTACCACCGTTGGTGCGCTGAATACGATGGTTGAAGGGCGGCCAGGTCAGGCGGTTGAAGGAGCTCAAGATGAAGAACTCACGTCTTCGCCGCGCCATCTCCGACCTGACGCTGGACAAACTGGTCCTGGTGGAAGCTGTGCGGGAAAACTTCCGAGCTCGCGCGCCGCCGTGCTTGTGTGTAAAATGTTGTTGCCGGAGCTTGGTCTCCGCGAGTACTGTGCGTGCTGGGTTCTCGGCCTGCATCGTTCCATGCAGCGCAAGGTTCCAACCACACCAGGTGATGAAGCGGCTTTGACTGCCGATATCATCGCGCTTGCCATCCAATTGGCCGCTACGGCTATCGCCGCATCACGGTGCTGCTGCAGCGTGCGGGCTAGGTAGTGAAAGTCAAACGGCCTGAACGGATCTGACTGCGCGAGGGACTGAAAGTTCCGCAGAAGCAGCCCAAACGAAGCCGCCTGTGGCTGAACGAGGGATCACGCATCCGGTTGCGGCCGGAATATTCCAACCATGTCTGGTCTTATGACTTTATCGAGGATTGCGCCCATAACGGAAGGAAATTCCGCATGCTCAACGTAATCGACGAGTTCATGAGGGAATGCATCTCCATCAGGGCCAATTGGAGGCTCAAAGCCGTCGATGTGATCGACGTTCTCACCGGCCTGTTCATCTTGCGCGGCGTCCCGCCAGATTTCGATCTGATAGTGGCACCGAGTTCATTGCCAAGGCTCTGCGTGAATGGATCGCCACCCCTGCGCTAAGACCGTTTACATCATGCCTGGCAGCTCTTGGGAAAATGAGTGGTGCGAGAGCTTCAACTTGAAGCTTTGTGACGAACTGCTCGATTGTGAAAACTTCCACGCGCTGAAGGGAGCCCTGATCGGCATAGAAGTTTGGCGCCAGTATCATAGTACCGTGCGGCCAAATTTATCGCTGGGTTACAAACCGCGTGCGCCGGAAGCATCCCCTTGGCCGGCCGCGCGATCCGGATCAGCTTCGCCGGTCACCCCGGCCGTAGAGCCGGGCCATCATACATTAACATTCAACTAGGCCCACTCGATGCAGGCAGGCCCCTCAAGGCAACTGTTATTTTCCGATCTTGCGATTGACTGCCAAGGAAGTGGTAGCCATCTGGGAGTTTGTGATGTAGAAGCGCGCCGCCGCCCACCACAGAAGAGTTTCGACCCTTGAGTGCTTTGTCAGACAAATGCCTGCTGATTACGGGAGGAACCGGATCGTTCGGCAACGCAGTCCTTCACCGCTATCTGGCGTCTTCGGTTGCGGAGATTCGGATTTTTAGCAGAGATGAGAAGAAACAAGACGATCTTCGTAAGGCGTTCAGCAGCAAGAAACTAAAGTTCTATATTGGCGACGTGCGCGATTACGGAAGTATCCTTACAGCTACCCGCGGTGTGGATTATATTTTCCACGCTGCTGCGCTGAAGCAGGTTCCGTCTTGTGAATTTCATCCGCTGGAGGCCGTTAAGACAAACGTTCTCGGTACAGAGAACGTGCTGGAGGCGGCTATAGCAAACAAGGTAAGGAAAGTCGTCTGCCTTTCCACGGACAAAGCCGTCTATCCGATCAATGCCATGGGGATTTCGAAAGCCCTGATGGAAAAGGTTATGGTGGCTAAATCCAGAAACCTTGACTCTCGCGAGACGATCGTTTGCGGTACCCGTTACGGCAATGTGATGGCCTCACGTGGCTCGGTCATTCCGCTGTTCGCCGACCAGATTGGCTCGAGCAAGCCTATCACGATCACCGATCCGGGGATGACCCGTTTTATGATGACGCTGGCCGATGCCGTTGACCTCGTGGCTTATGCCTTCGATCGGGGAGGCAACGGTGACATCTTCGTCCAAAAAGCCCCCGCAGCTACGATAGGTACGCTTGCGACGGCCCTTTGCGAGCTCTTAGGTCAGCGAGAATATCCGGTCGAAGTAATTGGCACCAGGCATGGTGAAAAGCTATTCGAGACATTGCTGAGCCGCGAGGAGTTGGCGGGTGCTGAAGATCTGGGAGATTACTACAGAATCCCACCAGATTTGCGCGACTTGAATTATTCAAAGTATGTTGAAATGGGAGAAGAGCAAATCTCTCGATCAGAAGAATACAACTCCCATAATACGCGACGCCTTGATGTGCCCAACATGAAGGAATTGCTGATGAAGCTTGACTTCATACGCGAGTTAATGGCTGGGAACCGGCCTCGTCCGGAGGAATAATTGAAAAAAATCGCAGTCACGGGGTGTCGCGGCTTTATTGGTCAAAATTTGGTGCGGCGTCTCGAAGAATTAGGCTTCGAGATAGGGCGCATTTCCCACGATGATGATGACGTCTCGGTACGTGCAGCTCTAGCCGGCTCGTGTGCTGTGTTTCATCTGGCGGGTGTTAATCGACCAACCGATGAGGTCGAGTTTCAATCCGGCAATGTCGGCATGACTCAAAGGCTGATTGGTCTTCTTCGGGAAGACCAAATGCGCCTGCCGGTCATCTATGCTTCTTCAATTCAGGCTGAGCGCAACAATTCTTATGGCAGAAGCAAGCGCCAGGCGGAAGAATTGGTGGCTGCGTTCGGTCGAGAGCAGATGACGGCGGTCCACATCTTTCGATTGCCTAACGTCTTTGGGAAGTGGGCTAAGCCGAACTACAATTCGGTTGTTGCCACATTTTGCTACAACCTTGCTCGAGATTTGCCCATCGTTGTCAACGACCCCGAAGCGCCCTTGAGGCTGGTCTACATAGATGACGTAGTGGATGCATTCATTGCTTTATTGGATGATGCCGAGAGTGCCGTCCGCGACGGTGTGGTCAAACCGGAATATGTGACAACAGTAGGTTACGTCGCGGCTCTTATTCAAAGCTTCCGCGACAGCCGCCGTACCTTGTTAACCGATGCAGTGGGATCTGGGTTAATACGTGCGCTCCATGCGACGTACTTGAGTTATTTACCTCCTGCCGAATTCAGCTACACGCTGAAGAGTAATACCGATCCACGCGGAGCTTTCGTGGAGGTTCTGCGCACGGTCAATTGCGGGCAATTTTCTTATTTTACCGCTCACCCAGGAGTGACACGAGGCGGGCACTACCATCACACCAAGACCGAGAAATTTCTTGTTGTGCAGGGCAAGGCTCGATTCGGGTTTCGTCATATTTTGACCGGCGAGAGGTTCGAGGTGTTTGCGTCCGGTAGTGAGCCGATGGTGGTGGAGACGGTGCCTGGCTGGGTGCATGATGTAACGAATATCGGCGACCAAATGATGATTGTTCTGTTGTGGGCCAACGAGCTGTTCGATCAGAGCCGGCCTGATACCATCGCAGCGAAGGTATAGTTGTTATGTCTAAGATGAAGGTCGTGACGGTTGTCGGCACGAGACCGGAAATCATTCGTCTTTCCCGCGTTTTGGCTAAACTCGACGAATACTGTGATCATCATTTGGTCCACACCGGGCAAAATCATGACTACGAGCTGAACGAGATTTTCTTCGAAGATTTGGGCGTAAGGCGCCCAGACGCATTTCTCGGTGCAGCAGGTGCGAATGCTGCTGAAACGATTGGCAACGTGATCATCGGCTTTGATCGGTATTTGGCAAGTCATCACCCAGACGCCTTGCTGGTTCTAGGTGATACGAATAGCTGCCTTGCTGCAATTCCAGCGAAGCGACGAAAGATCCCAATTTTTCACATGGAGGCTGGTAATCGTTGTTTCGATAGCCGTGTTCCCGAAGAAATCAATCGACGTATCGTCGATCATACAGCCGACATCAACCTGACCTATTCGGATATTGCGCGCGAGTATTTGCTAAGAGAGGGGCTTCCACCTGATCGTATTATTAAGACTGGTAGCCCAATGCTGGAAGTGCTCTCATATTATAGAAAAAACATACAGAACTCAAGTATTTGCGAACGGCTTTCTTTGACGCCCGGGAAGTATTTCGTCGTCAGCGCACACCGCGAGGAGAATATAGATACTGAAAATAATTTCAGTAAGTTAGTCGATATGTTGAATGCAGTGGCGGTTCGTTTTGATGAGCCGCTTATCGTGTCGACACATCCGCGTACTCAAAAACGCATTGATGCTGTGAATGCTCGCTTCCACAAAAACGTTTGCCTGATGAAGCCTCTGGGTTTCTTCGACTATGTGCGGCTGCAGCAAGACGCAAGAGCGGTGCTGTCTGACAGCGGAACGATTACCGAGGAGTCGTCCATTCTGAACTTCCCAGCCCTCAACATTCGAGAGGCGCACGAACGGCCGGAAGGGATGGAGGAAGGTTCGGTTATGATGTCCGGTTTGGGCAAAGAACGGGTATTGCAATGCCTTGACATTCTTGGAACGCAATCGCGTGGGGAGAGGCGTGACCTTAGGCTTGTTTCGGATTATTCGGTGACCAACGTTTCTGACAAAGTGGTGCGTATCATCCACAGTTACCGTGACTACGTTCGTCGTGTGGTCTGGCGCGAAAACAGCTAATTCAGAACTTAACGAATGGTTGAAAAGACGCTCGAGGTGTCATGGGGATGCCCAAAAATGGCAGAGGCGCCCTACTGGCTCCCTGAGGTGCGGTATGCCTAAAAGTGACAATCCGCCTTCTAATCGCTCCTTGCGCATTCTCGTTGTCAGTCAATATTTCTGGCCTGAGAATTTTCGTATCAACGATCTTGTTGATGCGCTAGCGGTCCGTGGTCATGAGATTACCATACTGACGGGGAGCCCCAACTATCCCGACGGCGTCGTCTTCAGTGATTTTGCCGCTACGCCGGCGAAATACTCCAGCTATAAGGGTGTACCCGTCTTTCGGGTTCCGATGGCTGCCAGGGGAAGTGGCGCATTCCGTCTGGTGTTAAACTACATAACCTTTGCTGTTTCTGCGGCGATAATCGGTCCGTTGAAATTGAGAGGCCGCAGTTTCGATGCTATCTTCGTATTCGAGCCATCACCAATAACAGTTGGATTTCCAGCGATTGTCCTGCGAAGGTTTAAGCGCACGCCGGTCGCCTTGTGGGTTCTGGATCTTTGGCCAGAATCGTTGTCTGCAGTTGGCGCTGTGCGTACCCCCACTGTTCTTCGGTTGGTGGGACGCCTCGTTTCATTTATTTATCGACGTTGTGACTTGATATTAGCGCAGTCTCGCCGCTTTATTCCAGAGATTCAGCGGCGGTGTGGGTCCGTTCCAGTAGTTTACTTCCCCAATTGGGCTGAAGATACATTTGCAGCGACCGATGCGATTCCTGCGCCTGAGATTCCAGCCGCGGCTAACACATTCGATATTGTGTTTGCTGGCAATATAGGAGAGGCGCAGGATTTCCCTGCCATATTGGATGCTGCAGACCTTCTGAGGGATGAGCCTGTTCGTTGGCTTATTGTGGGAGATGGCAGGAAACTCGAATGGGTGCGTCGTGAAATCGCAGTCCGTGGCCTCGGCGATAAGGTGTTGTTGATCGGAAGGTTCCCTGTTGAGCGTATGCCCGAGTTTTTTGCCGCAGCAGATGCGCTTTTGGTATCTTTACGCAGTGAGCCGATCTTTGCTCTGACAATACCCGCAAAACTCCAAGCCTACCTAGCGGCCGGCATACCGATATTGGCGATGATCGATGGCGAAGGCGCTGACGTAGTGCGCGATGCGCAGGCAGGCTTAGCTTGCGCGGCCGGTGATAGTGCTGGCCTCGCAGAGGCCGTCAAGGCTATGGTCGCATTACCCGAGGCCGAAAGGTTCTCCATGGGGCAAAGAGGGCAAGAGTTTGCAAGACGGGAGTTCAGTCGCGATATGCTGATCGAGGCACTCGAGCACTGGCTCGGTGCCTTGAGTGAAAAAGTTACAAGGTAGGTACAAGGGGCCAATGGATGATCGTCGTGACTGGCGCTTCCGGTTTCGTGGGTAATGCACTCTGCCAGGAGTTGTCTCAACGCAATATCGATTTCCGACCTGTGAGCCGCAGCGGAAAAAGCTCTACGTCTGTCGGAGACATCGACGGCACCACCGATTGGCGACGCGTCCTACAAGAGGCCGATGCGATCGTTCATCTGGCTGCTCGTGTACATGTGATGAAAGACGATGCGGTCGATCCATTGGCAGCTTTCCGCGAGGTCAATGTCGATGGAACCGTGAACCTCGCCAAGCAAGCTGCGATGGCGGGGGTCAAGCGGTTCATTTACATGAGTTCCATAAAGGTAAATGGGGAGGGGACTGAACCTGGGCGACCATTCACGACCGAGAGCCCTCCCTCACCGAGGGATCCATATGGTATCTCAAAATGCGAAGCTGAAAACCTCCTCTTTGCTGTGGGCGCACAGCACGGGATGGAAGTGGTCGCCATTCGCCCGCCTTTGGTCTATGGACCAGGCGTTAAGGCAAATTTCCGCGCAATGATGACGTTGGTCCAGCGGGAGGTTCCATTGCCGTTGGCTTTGGTCGACAACCGTCGCAGTCTTACCTACGTGGAGAACTTAGTTGATCTCATCATCTGCTGTCTCACCCACGATCAAGCTGGAGGGAAAGTCTTCCTAGGTGGCGACGGAACTACGTTATCCACACCGCAATTAATGCAGAGTCTCGCTCGAGCCATGGGGCTGAATGCTCGCCTTTTTCCTGTGCCTGTTTCTCTTCTGAAATCCGCTGCGGCGCTGTTTGGTAAACGGGATATGGCGCAGCGATTGCTTGGCTCGCTGGAAGTGGATATCACCGCGACAAAACAACATCTGAATTGGGTTCCTCCAATCTCACTCGATGAAGCCATGAAGCGAACCACCGCCGCCTTCCTGGAACACAGGCTGTAATCTTGAAAACCCTCGCAATCATTCCCGCGCGCGGCGGCTCTAAACGATTGCCCGGTAAGAACATCAAATCGTTCGCAGGTGTGCCACTTATTGTGTGGTCGGTTCGGTTTTCGCAGTCGATTAAGTGGTTCGATCGCATCGTTGTTTCCACTGATGATCCGGAGATCGCGTCAGTTGTGGTCTCGCATGGTCTCGATGTGCCGTTTCTTCGGTCAGCAGAGTTGGCTACAGATACCGCCACGACAGTGGATGTTGTGTTTGATGTTCTGCAGCGCGAGCGTGCCGAAGGGCGATCTTACGACTTTGTAGCGTTACTACAGCCGACTTCACCGGTTCGGCGAGCAGAACGCTGGGAAGCGGCGAGGATGCTGTTGAATAACGACGATTGCCAAGCCGTTATCGGTGTGGCTCATGCTCGAAATCATCCCTCTCACCTGTTCGATTGGCAGTCTCCCCCCTCTCTGGTGCCATTCACTGACAACCAGGAGCGGTTGCTTCGCAGCCAGGATCTGAGTCCAGTCGTCTACATTGCTGGCAATCTTTATCTGGCACGTACGAGTGTGCTGGAAAGTGGTCGGACATTTTTCCCTGATAAGACTTTTGGGGTGCTATGCGATGGTCCGTGTGAGTCAATCGACATTGACACGGAGGACGATTGGATCATGGCGGAAGCCCTGGCGCAAAGATATGGTGAACAACCATGAGGGCGGTGCGCAAGGTTTGCTATGTTACTGGTACTAGGGCTGACTTTGGCCTTATGAAATTAACACTTGAACGTATTCATGGAAGCAGCGCACTTGATCTCAGCCTCCTTGTTACGGGCATGCATCTCTCGACGCGATACGGATTGACAGTAAGGGAGATTGTGGCGTCCGGATTGCCCATCGGCGCTCAGGTTGAGGTCGAAGACGATATACCTTCTGGTCCGCTAATGGCTCGGAACATCGGGCGGATGTTGGTGGGATTTGTCGATGCGCTGGAAGTCGAGCGACCTGACATCGTTCTCTTGCTTGGTGATCGGGGGGAAATGTTGGCTGCCGCTATCGCCGCGCTGCATCTGGGGATTCCCGTCGCGCATGTACATGGCGGCGAGCGTTCAGGGACCGTTGACGAGCCTGTGCGCCACGCTATTTCCAAACTGTCGCGTTTCCACCTGACAGCTACCGAAGAAAGTAGGCAACGGCTTGTGTCAATGGGAGAACCTGCTTCTCAAATATCGGTGGTCGGTGCCCCTGGACTGGATGGCTTGACAGAGATTGCTACGAAGTCGCGAGAGCAAATTTGTGCAGATTTCCATTTGGAGGCTGCCGGGAAGATCGCACTTCTCCTTTATCATCCGGTTGTTCAAGAAGCGGCGACGGGAGGGGCAGATATTGCCAGGATCATCGCAGCATTGCGTGCGTACCAGTTTCAAATCCTGGCTTTGATGCCAAATTCCGACGCAGGCAGTGATGAAATTCGGAAGGTGCTCGACGAAGCATCCAGGAGACACGAGATCAAGGCAATCACGCATCTTGCTCGATCGGATTTTGTCTCAACGATGAAAGAGGCCGACCTCATGATCGGCAATTCCAGCAGTGGCATTATTGAGGCGGCCAGCTTTGGAACGCCGGTGGTCAATATTGGATCTCGGCAAAATCTACGACAGCGAAACAGCAACGTGATTGATGTGAAGCCGACGGAAGATGCGTTAAATTCCGCACTTGAATTCGCTCTCAAGAAAAAGCGGTTCGCCAAGTCGAATGTTTACGGTGACGGCAGCGCGAGTATGCGAATTGTTAGTTTTCTTTCTTCTGTGCGACTGGACGCATTGAGCCTTGTCAAAGAAAATACGTACTGAGATGATAAATCTTGTGGGGGCTGGCGGTCACTCGTTAGTGGTTATAGATTCTTTGCTTGCTGGTGGCTGGAGTCTGGAACATATTTGCTTGTGGGATGAGGACGTCAGCAGGACGACCAGCAAGCGCCTCGATATCCAAGTTCGTCTTTTTGACCCATCTTTGCTTTCTGGGCAGCCGTATCACGTTTGTATTGGCAATTCTAAAGCACGTGCGAATTTGGTTGAGTGTCTGGACTCGAAGGGAGGATACACTCAGTCTATTTATCATCCGGCGACCTCTATTGCTGGCAGTGCAAAAATCGGTCCGGGGACTTTTCTAGCTTCTGGAGCCATAGTTGGGCCTCTGGCACATATCGGCCGAAGCGTCATCGTGAATCATGGCGCCGTCGTCGATCACGAGTGCACTGTGGGTGATTTCTCCCATATAGCTCCGGGCGCTACGCTCGGCGGCAATGTCCGTGTGGGGGAGGGCGTACTGGTTGGAGCTGGAGCGAGTGTTTTGCCTGGGATACGAATCTGCGATGGAGCGGTCGTTGGTGCGGGAGCGGTGGTCGTTGCTGATATCGCGCAACAAGGTGTCTATGCGGGGATACCTGCCAATCGGATTGGATAGGGGTTTTGGGCGTGGATATTTCGAAAATCGCCATTGGCAGAGATGCCACACTTCATGATGCGCTAGCCTTGCTCGACCGAACGGCGACGGGCGTTCTGCTTCTCTCATCGGCAGATGAGCGTTTTGAGCGAACGGTCACCGACGGAGATATCAGGCGCCTTTTGCTTGATGGAGCGAATCTGAACGACACGCTCTCTCTGCTTTCCGATCGTCAATCGGTCACCTTGCAATTAGGCTACACTCGTCGCGAAGCGTTGTTGTTGATGCAGGCCAATGTGGTGAACCATCTGCCTGTCGTTGATGACAACGGCAAAGTTGTTGAACTCGTCGAAAGATCAAAGATCGATCAGCCGGTCTTGTTATCGACCCCACATATGGGGGAGAGCGAGATCGAGTTTGTCACCGAAGCATTTCGGACAAATTGGATCGCGCCGCTAGGGCCAAATGTAGATGCTTTCGAAATCGAGCTGGCTGAAAAATTGGGGATCGCAAACGCCGTTGCTCTGAGTTCGGGTACTGCGGCGATCCATTTGGCCTTGCGCCTGTTAGATGTTGGGCCGGGGGACTATGTCTTTTGTTCGACGTTAACTTTTGCAGCCAGCGTTAATCCGATCGTTTACCAGGGTGCTGAGCCAGTCTTGATCGATTCCGAGCCAGAGAGCTGGAACATGTCGCCACAAGCGCTTGAACGCGCCTTGGAGGTGGGCAGAAGAGAAGGCAAACTTCCGAAAGCTGTTATTGTCGTTAGCCTGTACGGTCAAAGCGCCGATATGGATCCTATTGTTGAGCTGTGCGACCGGTTTGATGTTCCGATCATAGAGGATGCAGCAGAGTCCTTGGGCGCTACCTACAAAGGCAAGGCTTCGGGAAGCTTTGGTCGCATGGGTATATATTCCTTCAATGGTAACAAGATCATCACCACGTCGAGCGGGGGGATGTTGGTTACCGAAGAGAAGGCGTTTGCTGATAGGGCTCGCTTCCTCTCAACTCAGGCGCGAGATCCTGCGCCGCACTACCAGCATTCGACGATCGGCTACAATTATCGAATGAGCAATATTCTTGCGGGCGTCGGCCGTGGGCAGTTAAAGGTACTCGAGCAACGAGTGAGCGAACGCCGCAGGATATATGAAACGTATCGCAAAGAACTATCCGACATCGAGTGGATTGAATGGATGCCGGAGCCCGCTTGGAGCTATTCTACTCGCTGGTTGTCAGCTTGCACGCTTCAGCAGGGCGGGAGCAACCGATCAGCGTCGGCGCTTATTCAATATCTTGCAGGTGAATTGATCGAAGCGCGCCCCATCTGGAAGCCCATGCATCTGCAGCCTGTTTTCTCAGACTGTAGTTTTTTTGCGCATGGCAACCAGCCCATTTCAGACCGGTTGTTCGATACGGGGCTCTGTCTTCCGTCTGGGTCAAACATGTCTGAGCAGCAACTCGAACGGACGATAAACGCAATTCGTCGCTACGCGCATGCGTAGCGACATTTGTTCGAGAGGTGGCTTTCTGCGTTTTCCCGCATTATGATTTTAGGAAAGCTTTGAGGAGCGATTGACCTGCTGCAGCGCTGCGCTCCGGATGAAATTGAACCCCCACAACGTTGTCTCTCCGGATCGCTGCCGTTATCGCAACTCCATCGTAGTCTGTGTAGGCAATCCGCTGGGCTGGATCATTCGTTTGGCAATGGTACGAATGGACGAAGTAAACGGCGGCGCCAGTTGTCTCCATAGCAGATAGAGGCGCTGTTTCCCAGCCGCCGCCCGTATGGTGGTCGGTTTTCAACGTGGCCCAGCCGATATGTGGCACACGCAAGTGGCTACGATCAGGAGTCTGATCGGGTATACGCTCTACCTGCCCCTCTATGAATCCCAATCCTTGGTATGTGCCGAATTCCGTACTTTGGTCCATTAGTACTTGCATGCCGATGCAGATTCCAAGAAATGGCCTGCCGGTCTCGACAAAAGCCCTTAAGGTCTCGTCAAGACCTCGTTGGCGCAAGGCTTCCATGGCGCGCGCAAAGGCGCCCACGCCTGGTAGGATTACACGGTCAGCATGACGAATCTGGGATAAATCTCCTGTTAGCTCAGCGCTTCCACCAACTTGCCGGATGGCATTGCACACTGAGAATACATTGCCGATCCCATAGTCGACGACGACGGTTTTGCCGCTCATGCCGCCACCATAGTCTGTGTAGAACGCACCGGGACGCCGGCTGCAACACAACTTTCCTTCAAGTCTTGTATCGACAATTGATTCATATGAAGCGTCTTGGCGACAGCAACGGCGCTCACGTCGGGATTCTGGAGTACATTGATAACGTGTCCAACGGTCCCGACTCCCCCTGACGCTATCACTGGAATGTCGACTTCCCGTGCAACAGTTGCGATCAGATTTTCATCCATTCCGCGACCAGTTCCATCCTGGTCGATCGAGGTAATCAACAACTCGCCAGCGCCAAGCCTCTGGCCCTCAACAGCCCATTTGACGACATCCCGTCCACTGCGATTGCGACCGTTGTCCGTCATCGCCTCCCAGCCGCCTGCCGGCTGTCGTTTCGCCTCGATCGAGAGAACCGTAGCCTGCGACCCGTAGGTGTCGGATATTGCCCGCAGGATATCCGGATCGATTGTGGCGGCCGTGTTTATTGCCACTTTGTCTGCACCCACCGCAAGAAGATCGTGCACCGCTTTCAGATTGCGTATGCCCCCTCCAACGGTAATAGGAATGAACACTTCCGAGGCGACATTGCGCACGATACTCGAAAGATTGTTGCGATCATAAAGGCTTGCCACTACATCCATGTATAGCAACTCGTCCGCACCCTGTTCATAGTATTGTCTAGCGCGCTCTTTGGGGTCTCCCATCTTTCGCCATCCCTCTAGATGGACACCTTTTATGAGATGTTCCATCTTAACATCGAGGCGTGCAATCAATCGTCTATTCACCGGCAGGGCCCCTATGTGCGTTGCTGTTCGGCGACATGCACATCTTAGTTCTCCTGAAACACGGTGCGCCGAAGGCTCCACTCACCGCCCTCGTATTGCCACAGGTGAGGCGGGCGGAATCTGTTCGCGAGCGTGTCGAAATAAGCCCGATCCATAACAGGTGCTTCAAACTGCTTAGCGGCCTCGGGGTACTGTTCTGGCGGAACACTGAGGTAATCAAATAGTTCGTTTGCGAAACGCTCTGGGAATTCTCCATCATATCGCTTCACCAGCGCCACTCCTTCTTCGCGCTCGATGTCGCCCGATCGAATTTCCTGAGCTGCGTCGTAGGAACTGCGACCAATACCGAACTTAATAAAGGTCGTGTAATAGTGCAGGTCGTCGATCCGATCATCGATCGAGTTGTACTTGGAATACGTTCCAGGAGTACGTTCCGGAGATGCCTCGAAGCCGCCATGTTCGACAGCAAAATAGTAGGCTGCTTGCGGGTGCCACTTCAAATAGTAGCCAAGATAGTGAACTTCGATTCCCTTTTCTTCCAGAACCTTCGGGTCAGAGGGCATGTACGCCGCCAAGTCGGCTCTACGTACTCCGAATTTTTCGATCAAATCCGCTACCGAGACACCGCCAAGGTAAGTCTCGTCGTCGCTTGTGGCTGAAAAATAGTTGTAATCACGTTTAGCGGTTTCGTTGTCCGCGATCGGATTACCGTACTCGGCCTCGTTCTCTCCGTAAAAGATCAACGGGATGCCCATTTTTGCCGCAAATGCTGGAGCAAAACCTTTTTGACCGATGATGAATGGTTGAAAAGGATGAAATAGGTTCTCGACTGCAAGTCGTGTCATTAGCCGCTTTACGCGACCGTTTGGCGTCAAAAGAAAATTGTCGAAGCCGGAATGGATCCAATGGTTGAAGTTACGCTGTCCCCATTCAGTGTAAACATGCGGTGCCCAAGTGCATGTCAACGGGTTCATGCCGAATTCGTATTTCAGCATCCATGATTGGTAGAAGCTATCCTTGCCGCCTGAGCCTGGGACCAAGCAGTCATATGAGCCGTTGCGCGAACGATATTTGTCGCACAAGACAACCAATTCTGCGCGTCGACGCTCCCAATCAACGACCGCATGTTTGCGTTCGGCGTTCCGACAGGCATCGCATACGCCTTCGTCGTCGAAAGCAATGACTGATTTCTTGCTCTCGGCAGTATGCTTGTACTCCACAGCGGAATTCGGCCTCTGGTTGGATATCACGCATTTTTTGCAGAAAACAACCGAACGTGGCAGGCCGTATTTGGTTGGCGGCGAAGCGAGCGTCGGGGAATAGAGAGAGTAGTCAACTATTTCGGTGCGGGGATCGGCATAGATCATCGGCCGGCCTTCTATCTCGTATTTTCCTAGTTTGCGTCTTATGAGGACGCGCTTACTCGAAGTGGGAGTAGTCCAGGGGGTCGCCTGGTGCAACCGCTTTTGAAAGGCGTCGGCCAACCAGCGATTTGTAGTACTCTGGTGAAAGGCCGGTGGCCGGTCTGAGGATGGCAATATCCGACAAACTTAACACCTCACCCGCCGGCATGGCGCGCGCGGCCTTTAACCCGCGTCGCACAAGTCTGCGGGCTTCTTCTTCAATTGGACGAACCTGCTTGGTGCCGTCGCCTAGAAGGGTTTCTGTATTGGCAATTGCTTGCATCATGTCGGATAGTTCGTAGGGCTCGATTGAGGCGGAATGATCCGGCCCTGGCATCGCTCGATCCAGCGTTATGTGTTTTTCAATTACGATTGCGCCCATGGCAACGGCGATCGGCGGTACCAGTATTCCGGCTGTGTGATCGGAATAGCCAACAGGTACTCCAAGTTCCCTAGCCATGGTTGCCATCGCTCGCAGGTTCACATCTTTGAACGGGGAAGGGTATGCACTCGTGCAATGAAGGACGACCAGAGGAGGCAGTCCAGCGGGGTCTTTAGGGAGATCCGCAGGGGTGCCTGCAGTCACAACTTCTACCGCACGCTGAACTTCAGCAAGATTTGCCATGCCCGTGGACAAAATAATTGGAAGTCCACGTCTCGCGCAATCCTCAAGATAAGGCTCGTTGTTGACTTCGCCGGAGGGGATTTTGATTCGGCGAATGCCGATGTCGCACAGCATGTCGAGCGATGCAGTGTCGAAGGCAGTTGACATAAATTCGATGCCTAAATCTCTACAGCGAGCGGCAACTGCCTTGTGATCGGCTTCGCTAAGTTCCAGATCCTTCAGCATCGCATGCTGATCCTGCGCGCCCGAGACTTGCTGATAAGCGACGGTTGCTGTGTTCTTTGCCGTAATAGAATCGGCCTTGAACGTTTGAAATTTTGCGGCATGTGCGCCGGCGTTGGCGGCCTTTTCGACTAGCTCCAGTGCCAGTGCCAGCTTTCCATTGTGATTTACGCCGATTTCGGCAATTACGAATGTCTTCATGTTTGAATTTATCTCATTACCAAGTCGGCTGCAGATTATCGACACTTGCCGGCACCATTGAGCAGCCAGGGGAAGAGCGCCTGTGTTAGTCAACTTTCGTTGAAAATAGCAAGCATTCGCGACAGAGGGAGGGCTATTTGCAGCTATCTCTCATTCTCGCTAAGCTACAACTCCAACCCTACCTTGGTCTCCCGTTGCTGCCAATTGAGAATGCGAGCGCTGCTTACAATTGCAGTTGGGCGTATGCGTCGCGTCCCTTAGGCCGAGGGCGGAACGAAGTTCGCCACTGCGGAAGATCGAGCTATCAGTGTTTTGTGTGTTGATTGGAATGTTGAGGGGATTTTCAAATAATACTCCGGTTATGTGAAATTAAATTGCTACGCAATTTAATTTCACGATCGCCGTGCAATGATTTAATGTATAAATTTATATATATTGAATGATTGTGATTTAATGAAGTGAAATCGGGTGTATTTTTTTTTAAGGTCGTATTTCGTGGTATCTTGCGCAGTTGAGCGCGGCAGTTTCATGCGGGTCTCGTATCAGAACCTTATTCCTTCCCGTTCAATCATGAGCTCGCATTGCTTCTCGGCGCCATGTGAATACGCCCCACCTCTCATGACCGTCGGCGAAAAATTTCGCCCCACGAAAACAGCCGTTTGCGACAAATCTACTGACATCGTGCCTTTGATTTTATTCACCACCACTGCCGCGCCCGCAAAATCGGGCAAACGCAGAGGGTGCCATGAGCGAACAGACCAAACTTCTCGAACTTCCCTACATCCTTCCTTCGCAAGCCCAGAAACACGTCATCCACAATGAGGCGTTGCGTCGGCTGGACGCCGTCGTGCAACTTGCGGTGCTCGACCGTGACCTCGCCGCACCGCCGGCAAGTCCGCAGGAGGGCGACCGCTATCTGGTCGCTGTCTCGCCGACGGGTGCCTGGGCGGGCAAGGCCGGCATGATTGCCGCCTGGCAGGACGGCGCCTGGGCCTTCCTGGTGCCACGGCGGGGCTGGCTGGCCTGGGTGGCGGACGAGACACGGCTCCTTGCCTTCGATGGCGGTGTCTGGGCCGCGGTCGGCGAGGCCACCTCGCTGCAGCGGCTTGGCGTCAACGCCACCGCCGATGTCACGAACCGCCTCGTGGTGCGTTCGGAGGCGGTGTTGTTCGACAATGTCGGCGCCGGCCATCAGGTGAAGGTCAACAAGGCAGGCGCCGGCCACAGCGCCACCGTTTTGTTCCAGACCGGCTATTCGGGCCGCGCCGAATTCGGGCTCGCCGGCGATGACGACTGGCGCGTCAAGACCAGCGCCGATGGTGCGAGCTGGAACGAGGCGCTGGTCGCCGACAAGGGCACGGGCGCGGTGCGATTTCCGGCCGGCGTCGAGCATGCCGCGACGCGCAAGCCACTGAGCGGCATGATCCTGACGCCCGGCGGCGATGGGCAGGTGTCGATCTTGCGGCTTTCGCGCACCCGCAGCCAGGATCCGCGCCAGGCGACGTTGTCGGCGGTCGCCGGAAGCGTGCTGACGCTGGCCGCCAACGACGCAGACCTGTTCTTCGACACCACGATGCGCGACGTCTCCTATGTCAGGGTGTGGAATGTCTCCAAGGCGGCAGCGCAGCCGGCGTGGATCAAGTGGAACCCGGCCGCCAACCAGCTTCAGGTCACCAGCGCCGCGGACGTGGCGGGATGGGTGGCCGGGGAAGTTGTCCAGCTTGGCGATATTGCCGGCCGGCCTGGTGTTCCCGCCGGCTTTACCCGTGGCTATGCGCTGGATATCTCGCCCATGCTGCAGAACCAGTTGGGCGCCGTGTTCCGCCAGGCGGCGATCACGTTCAGATGCGATGTGCAGGGCATCGGCACAAGGGTCGGCGTTCTCTTGTCGCGCGATACCGGCGCGGGGTCGTTTTTCGGCGGCAACAGCCTGTCCGACGGCGCGGTCAACACCACCATGCACATCGTGCCCACCACGCAATTGTCACCGGTTTCGAACTCGAACCTCGTTTATGTGCGCGAGGACGGCAATGGCGCCAACACGCTGGGAGCGACCACCATCTCGGTCTGTGGTGTCTGGGTCTGACGGGGGATGGGGTGCCTATCCCGCTTCTGGTGTGCCGCGTGCGATACTCCTGCGAACGACAGGGCAATGGCATATGGCGGCTGCCAATCTTGGCGTCGGGCGGTTGAAGCTCGTCATTCCCGACCTCGTGAGGGAGCGAAGCGACCGGAGAGTGTCGGGAATTCATGCCGGAACATCTCCGTCATGGGCCCTCCAGACGGGAAAACTGAAAAATGTAGAGTTCGCCCTGCCCTCCAGCATTTTTTTTGCAGTTCCTCGGTCACGGCATGGATTCCCGACACTCTCCGCTCCTTCGTCGCTCACGAGGTCGGGAATGACGAGGAGCCTCTGCACCCATCTTGAAACCATGTGCGATAGCTCTCCCGTGAACGGGGAGGGGCGGCGTGCTGGCCCGTCCCTACGGCCCGCTCCCTGCCAAGCGGGGACAGATGCACCCCGTAGAAGAGGGGAAGGCTGATGCCGGCCTTGTTCGCTTGCCCTGATCCGCGGCGGCGCGGACGCCGCGTCATCGTGGAAACAGAACGATCCAATCGAAGCAGGCAGTGCTCGCGCACGTCAGGCCGTAGAGAATTTCCAAGAACGGCCATTTGCGCGAAAAATTCAACTCATTGCGCAAGGCGAAAGAGCCTTGGCAATGTTGGCGACAGCGGTTTCTACCGTTAGAAGGTGACAGGTTCGGCAGCCGGCCAAGAACCGCGACAGCTTGTTCCGCCAGCGGTTGTTCGTTCCTATCTATCCCGTGGCGGGGCCGCGGCGACCAGAGACCCAATCGATGAACATGGCACTCACCCATCTCCAGCGGTTGGAAGCCGAGTCCATCCATATCTTCCGCGAGGTCGCGGCGAATTTCTCCAAGCCGGTCATGCTTTATTCGGTCGGCAAGGATTCCTCGGTGCTAATGCACCTGGCGATGAAGGCCTTTTATCCGGCCAAGCCGCCATTTCCCTTCCTGCATGTCGACACCACCTGGAAGTTCCGCGAGATGATCGCCTTTCGCGATCACATGGCGGAAAAGCTCGGCTTCGACCTTTTGGTGCACGTCAACGAGGACGGCGTGCGCGACAACATCAACCCGTTCGACCACGGTTCGAACGTGCACACCCACGTCATGAAGACGGTTGGGCTGCGCCAGGCGCTCGACAAATACGGTTTTGACGCGGCCTTCGGCGGCGCCCGCCGCGACGAGGAGAAATCGCGCGCCAAGGAGCGCATCTTCTCTTTCCGCAACGCCGCCCACGCCTGGGACCCGAAGAACCAGCGGCCGGAAATGTGGAACATCTACAACACCCGCATCGCCGCCGGTGAATCGATCCGCGTCTTTCCGCTCTCCAACTGGACCGAGCTCGACATCTGGCAGTACATCCTCCAGGAAGATATCCCGATCGTGCCGCTCTACTTCGCCAAGGAGCGGCCGGTTGTGGAACGCGACGGCATGCTGATCCTGAAGGACGACGACCGCATGAAGCTGAGGCCCGGCGAGACGGTGGAAAACCGTCTGGTGCGCTTCCGCACGCTGGGCTGCTATCCGCTGACCGGCGCCATCGAGTCCGACGCCGACACGTTGGAAGCCATCGTCGGCGAGATGCTGACGGCGCGCACTTCCGAGCGCCAGGGCCGCCTGATCGACCGCGACGAAGCGGGCTCGATGGAAAAGAAGAAGCGCGAGGGTTATTTTTGACGATGCGTCATGTACCGGCAAAAACCCTGGCGCCCAGCAGCGACGTGCGCGACTATCTGGCCGCGCAGGAGAAGAAGTCGCTGCTGCGCTTCCTCACCTGCGGTTCGGTGGACGACGGCAAGTCGACGCTGATCGGTCGCCTTCTGTCCGACACCAAGCAGATCTTCGAGGACCAGCTCGCAGCCCTTGAGCGCGATTCCCGCAAGCACGGCACCACCGGCGAGGATATCGATTTCGCGCTTCTGGTCGACGGCCTGGAGGCCGAGCGGGAGCAGGGCATCACCATCGATGTCGCCTACCGCTTCTTCGCCACGCCGAAGCGCAAATTCATCGTCGCCGACACGCCCGGCCACGAACAATATACGCGCAACATGGCGACCGGCGCCTCCACCGCCGATCTCGCCATCGTGCTGATCGACGCGCGCCAGGGCGTGCTGCGCCAGACCCGGCGCCACTCCATCATCGCCTCGCTGCTCGGCATCCGCCACATCGCGCTGGCGGTGAACAAGATCGACCTGGTCGACTTCGACCGCGTCACCTTCGATCGCATCGTTGCCGAATATCGCGATTTCGCCCGCGATCTCGGCTTCGAAAGCATCGCACCCATCCCGATGTCGGCGCGCTTCGGCGACAATGTCTCGGCGCGCTCCGAACGCATGGCCTGGTATCAGGGCCCGACACTGATCGAGCATCTCGAGACGGTGCCGGTCGACAGCGCCGCCGCCGGCCAGCCGTTCCGTTTCCCGGTCCAATATGTCAACCGGCCGAACCTCGACTTCCGCGGTTTCGCCGGTACCGTCGCTTCCGGCACCGTTGCGCGCGGCGACGAGGTCGTGGTGGCCAAGTCCGGTCGCGCTGCACGCGTCAAGCGCATCGTCGCCCATGGCGGCGACCTCCAGCAGGCCGTCGCCGGCCAGGCGGTGACGCTGGTTCTGGACGAAGAGGTCGAGGTCTCGCGCGGCAACATGCTGGTGCAGGCGGACGCCCGCCCGCAGGTGGCCGACCAGTTTGCCGCCAATCTGGTCTGGTTCGACGAACAGGCGCTGTTGCCCGGCCGCTCCTACATCCTGCGCACCGAGACCGACCAGGCGAGCGCGACCGTCACCGAACTGAAGCACCGCCTCAACATCAACGATTTCTCGCACGAGGCGGCGAAGTCGCTGGAGATGAACGAGGTCGGCGTCGTCAACATCTCGACGCGCACGCCGCTGGTCTTCGACGCCTTTGCCGAGAACCGCTCGACCGGCGCCTTCATCCTGATCGACCGCATCACCAACGCCACCGTTGGCGCCGGCATGATCCAGCACGCGCTGCGCCGCGCCGAGAACATCCACTGGCAGTCGCTCGACATCGACAAGCGCGCCCGCGCCGACATGAAGCACCAGCGGCCGGCGGTGTTCTGGTTCACCGGCCTGTCGGGTTCGGGCAAGTCGACCATCGCCAACCTGCTCGAGAAGAAGCTGGCCGCCACCGGCCGCCACACCTATCTGCTCGACGGCGACAATGTGCGCCACGGCCTCAACCGCGATCTCGGCTTTACCGATGCCGACCGTGTCGAGAACATCCGCCGCGTCGCCGAGGTGGCCAAGCTGATGGCAGATGCCGGCTTGATCGTGCTGGTCTCCTTCATCTCGCCCTTCCGCGCCGAGCGGCGCCTGGCGCGCGAACTGATGGCCGGCGGCGAGTTCGTCGAGGTGTTCGTCGACACCCCGTTCGAGGAATGCGCGCGGCGTGACCCGAAGGGCCTCTATGCGCGGGCAATGCGCGGTGAGATCAAGAACTTCACCGGCGTCGATTCGCCTTACGAGCCGCCGGAAAATCCGGAAATCCGTCTCGAAACCGTCGGCCGCACGGTCGAGGAGATGGTGGATATTCTGGACGACTGGCTGGCCGAGCGCGACAAGGCCGAAACGCAATATGAGAGCGGCGGCGGCATCTAGATGAGCGCGGCCCACATAGCAGAAGAAGCGGCCGACGCGGCGATGCTCGTCGTGTTCGAAAGGCTGGCTCTCGTTGCCGGCCAAGCCATCATGCGCATCTTTCACGAAGGCTGCGCCGTCGATGCCAAGGCCGACGCCTCGCCGGTGACGATCGCCGACCGCGAGGCGGAGGTGATCATCCTGGCTGGCCTGCGCGACGCCTATCCGGCCATTCCTTGCGTGGCGGAAGAAGAGGTCAGCGCCGGCATTTTGCCAGAGGCGCTGGGTAACGCCTTCTTCCTGATCGACCCGCTCGACGGCACCAAGGAGTTCGTCAAGCGCGGCAACGACTTCACCGTCAACATCGCGCTGGTGCGCCATGGCGCGCCGGAAGTCGGCGTGGTCTTCGCGCCCTGTTCGGGGCATCTCTATCTTGGCCGGCCGGGCAGGGCGGAAGTAGCGGAGGTCGATGCCGGTTTCGCTGTCGGTTTGCGGCGCGAGATAACAGTGCGCCGGGCGGGTTCGCCGCTCGCTGTCGTCGCCAGTCGATCGCACCGCACGGCGGAGACCGATGCCTATATCGCGACGCTGGGCGAAACCGAGATCGTCTCGGTGGGATCGTCGCTGAAATTCTGCCTGCTGGCGCAAGCTTCGGCAGACGTCTATCCCCGCTTCGGCCGCACCATGGAATGGGACACAGCGGCAGGCGATGCGGTGCTGCGCGCCGCCGGTGGCACCACGCAGACGCTTGACGGCACGCCACTCGCCTATGGCAAGCGCAGCCAGCCGCACGACGCGGATTTCGCCAACCCGTTCTTTATTGCCCGGGGAAGGTAATGAGGTTTTTCCGTCTCCCGCTTGCGGGGAGACGGAGACCCGAAGAGGCGGCTACTCGGCCGCCTGCGCTGAATTCGAGCCGATATAGTTGCGGATCGTCTCGATGACGCGGTCCTGGTCGGATGTGCTGAGATACGGGTGCATGGGTAGACACAGGATGCGCTTCGGCAGGTCTTCCGACACGGTGAGCCCGGTCGGCGTGCGCGGGAAGTGGCGATAGGCCACCTGCTCGTGCAGCGGCTTCACGTAATAGATGACCGAGGGAATGCCCTTTTCCTGCAGATGCGCCTTCAGCCCGTCGCGCTTCGGCGTCTCGATGGCGTATTGCGCCCAGGCCGAGCGGCTGCCGTCGAGATTGCGCGCGGCGGTGACGATGTCGCCGAGGCCTTCGGCATAACGGGCAGCCACCTTCTGTCGGGCGATCATCTCGTCCTCGAGGATGGCGAGCTTCTCGATCAGGATCGCCGCCTGCAGCGTGTCTAGGCGCGAATTGATGCCGACATGGACGTTGTCGTATTGCGTCGCGCCCTTGCCGTGGAAGGCGAAGGAACGCAGCTTGTCGGCGAGCGCCGCATCGTTGGTGAACATGGCGCCGCCATCGCCATAGCAGCCGAGCGGCTTGGCCGGGTAGAAGGAGGTGCCGGCGACATGGCCGAAGGCGCCGCATTTGAGACCGTCGGCGGTGCCGCCGATCGACTGGGCGGCGTCCTCGATGACCAGAAGCTTCTCGCGCTTGGCGATCGCCATGATGGCGTCGTAGTCGGCGGAAAGGCCGAACAGGTCGACCGGGATGATCGCTTTCGGCGTCAGGCGGCCCTCGGCCTTGACCATGGCGATGGCTGCTTCAAGGCTCTCGATGTCGATGTTGTAGGTCTTGGCGTCGACATCGACGAAGACCGGCTCGGCCTTGGCGAGCGCGACGACCTCGGCGGTGGCGGCGAAGGTGAAGCTCGGCACGAACACGGCGTCGCCAGGCCCGATGCCGGAAGCATAGAGCGGCAGGAGCAGCGCGTCGGTGCCGTTGGCGCAGGCCACCACATGCTTGACGCCGACATAGTCGGCGAGCTTGGCTTCGAATTCGGCAACCTGCGGGCCGAGGATGTATTTGCCGTCTTTGACGACGCGGTCGATCGCCTGCGTCAGGCGGTCCTGGATACGCTCGCGCTGTGCGCCAAGATCGATGAACTGCATGTCGGCCCCAATATTTGCCTGATAACGCGCCGCTGGTAACAGAGTTGCACGGCGCCGAAAAGCCGCGCGGGCAGGGCGCGACCACAGGCAGCAGCCGGCCATGTTACCCGGTTCCTGGCGCGATGAGCCGGCAAAGGCCGGATTTACAGGCGTTTCCGGCCGTTCGCGGGCGGCGAGGCGAGCGTCGGCCGCCGGATCGAAACATAATGTGATTGGCGAAGTCCGCTTTGGCGAGCCCGACCGAGATCGACCCGGCGTATCTCAGGCGAGTTCGCGCCGCCAGGGCGGATTGGCGCCGGCGCGGGAGACCGTGATGGCGGCAGCTTTGACGCTGAAGGCAAGCATTGTGCGGATCTGTTCCTCGGACAGCGTGGCGATCGCCTGTTTGGAAAGCAGGCCCTGGTCGCGCAGCGAGGCGAGGATGCCGGCATTGATGGTGTCGCCGGCGCCGACCGTGTCGACGACGGTGACCGGCGTTGCCGGCACCGAGACGGCATGGCTCTTCGAAAAGGCCAGCACACCCTTGGCGCCCTGCGTGACCACCATCAGGCTGGGGCCGAGCTGTAGCCAGCGCGCGGCGATTTCCTCCAGCGAGCCGCTCTCGCCGAACCAGTCGAGGTCCTCGTCCGACAGCTTGACGATGTCGGCCATGGCCAGCATGCGCTTCATGCGGGCTAGGTGTTTCGGCTTGTCCTTGATGAAGTTCTTGCGGATGTTGGGATCGAACATCATCACCCGCTTGCCGTGCTCGCGCCGCATCAGCGCCTCGTAGGTCGCGCCGCAGGGCTCCTGGATCAGGCTGACGCAGGAAAAATGCATCGCCTCGACCGCGTCGCCGACTGCTGGCAGGTCGGATTCGACCAACATGCGGCCGGCGGTGTTTTCGTCGTAGAACAGGTAGCTGGCGTGGCCGCCGCTGAGGCGCACGAATGCCAGCGTCGTCGGCAGGTCGGCGAATTTGATGAAATCCAGCGTGACATTGCTGGCAACCAGCGCGTCGCGCAGCATGTCGCCATAGAAGTCGGTCGAGATGCCGGTGAAGAAGCCGGCCGGCAGGTCGAGCCGGCCGAGCGCGACCGCCGTGTTGAACACTGCGCCGCCGACATAAGGCGCGAAGGCCGCTTCGCCGGCGGTGGTCTCGCGCGGCAGCATGTCGATCAGGGCCTCGCCGCAGCAAAGGATCATGGGCGTCAGGCTCCGGTCGGGTAGATGACGCCCTTGCGGACGACGATGTTGGCGTAGAGTCTGGGTTCGGAGGTCGCGACGATGACATGCGCGGCCTTGACCCTGGCGTAGAAGTCGGCACCGGGCAGGGCGACGACCTTGCGGCCGGGCGCGCGCCGGGCGCATACCGCCTCGATCTCGCCATGCACAGGGTCGACCAGCTTCGGGTCGCCTTTGGTGGAGGAGCGGAACAGCGCCTCTTCGACGAAATCGTCCACCGGCAGCACGGTGAGAATGGCGTCCAGCACCGGGATCAGGTCGAGCCCGTCGGCGCGGATCAGCCGCTTGGCCTGTTCCTCGGCCGGATAATTGCCGTCGACGATGGCGATCTCGTCGCCATGGCCCATGGCGCGCAGGACGGCCAACAGTTCGGGGCCGAGCAGGGAAGGGATTCCAATGAGCATAATCAGGACGTTCCGGATGCCGAGGGTGGGCCAACAAGGAAGCGTTCGGACAGCGGCAGGCTGGCGCCGCCGAGCGCGCGGGCGTGGATGCCGACTGTGCCTTCGCGCACGGCGGGCAGCTTGAGGCCTTCGGCGTCGATCCGGCCGATCGCCGCGTTGACGGCCTCGACCAGGCTGCGGCGCACGGGCGCGGGCAGCCAGCCGTCGATCACCGCCTCCTCGAAATCGATTACAGAGGCGGCAGCGACGATGGCATAAGCAAGTGCCGCGGCCGCGTTCGCCACCCAGCTCTCCAGCTCGGGGCCGATCTCGCCCCAGTCCTCGGGCGAAGTCCAAAGATGTTGGGCGTCGATGCCGCGTTGGTTGAGGGTTTTCTCCAGCGTGGCGATGGAGGCAACGTCGATGAGCTGGATTGGCCTGCCGTCCGGCCCCGGAACCGGCATCGAGCCCAGCGCGCCGGCATTGCCGGTCGGGCCGCTATAGATGCGGCCGTTGAGCACCACGCCGCCGCCGGCAAAGGCGCCGATGTAGAAATAGACGAAATCGCGCACGTCGGAGACATTGCCGAACACCAGCTCCGCGCCGCAGGCCGCCGTTGCGTCGTTCTGCAGATAGACGGGGAAATCGCACAGCGCCTGGATGTCGGAGCGGATGTCGCGGTGGCGCCATTCCTCCATCACCGAGCGCGGCGCGCCGGCCGCGTCCGCCCAGCTCCACAGTTCGAATGGCACGGCGATGCCGAGGCCGGCGACGCGACGATCCTGTGCAGGCGTCAGATCCGCCCGCAGCTTGGCGACGCCCTTGGCGACGAAATCGACGGTCTCCGACGGTTCGGGATAACGATAGGAATGGTGCAGCATGGCGCGCACCTTGCCAAGGAAGTCGATCAGCACCAGTTCGGCGCTGCGGCGGCCGATCTTGAGGCCGATGAAGAAGGCGCCTTCCGGGTTGAGCGCCATCGGGATTGAGGGCTGGCCGATGCGCCCGCGCAGCGGCTCGCGCCTGACCAGCAGGCCCTCGTCCTCCAGTTCGCGCATGATGACGGAGACGGTCTGCGCCGAAAGGCCGGTCATGCGGGCAATGTCGGATTTGGCCAGCCCGCCATGCTGGCGCACGAGCGAAAGCACCAGCCGCTCATTGTGGTCGCGCATGCCGCTCTGGTTCGTGCCGCGATGAAGACGGCTCGCGGCCGGCTCAGACGAACCGTGCTTTTGAACGCCGTCGTCCAAACGCTCCTCCCTCCGGTCTTTTCTTGTCTGACTTTTGGCCGAGAATGTGCCGGCTCCGCAAGTGTGTCAATAATAAATAAGAGTGATTTAATTATTGACTCATGTCGATGTTTGGTGTTTCGTTCGTGCCAGGCGCTCCACCGGGAAGGCATTCGGGCGCCGTGGCGCAATGCCCGGCAGGCGGGCCGCCAATCTTGGTTCTGGGAGGAGTACCTATGCGAATTTCCGTTTTGAAGACGTCCGTGTTCTGCGCGGCGGTTGCCGCGCTTGCCGCCTTCACCGTTCCCGCTTCGGCGGCCGGGGTCGGTGCGTGCCTGATCACAAAGACCGACACCAATCCCTTCTTCGTCAAGATGAAGGAAGGCGCCACCGCCAAGGCGAAGGAACTGGGCGTCAACCTGAAGACCTATGCTGGCAAGATCGACGGCGACACCGAAAGCCAGGTCGCGGCGATCGAAAGCTGCATCGCCGACGGCGCCAAGGGCATCCTGATCACCGCTTCCGACACCAAGGGCATCGTGCCGACCATCAAGAAGGCACGCGACGCCGGCATCCTGGTGATCGCGCTCGACACGCCGCTGGAGCCGGCAGACGCAGCGGATGCCACCTTCGCCACCGACAACCTGCTCGCCGGCAAGCTGATCGGCCAGTGGGCCGCCGCCACACTGGGCGACAAGGCCAAGGACGCCAAGGTAGCCTTCCTCGATCTCACCCCGTCGCAGCCGACCGTCGACGTGCTGCGCGACCAGGGCTTCATGATCGGCTTCGGCATCGACCCCAAGGACCCGACCAAGATCGGCGACGAAACCGATCCGCGCATCGTCGGCCACGACGTCACCAACGGCAACGAAGAGGGCGGCCGCAAGGCCATGGAGAACCTGCTCCAGAAGGACCCGAGCATCAATGTTGTGCACACGATCAACGAGCCGGCCGCTGCAGGCGCCTATGAGGCGCTGAAGGCCGTCGGCGTGGAAAAGAACGTGCTGATCGTGTCGGTGGACGGTGGTTGCCCGGGCGTCAAGAACGTCGAGGCCGGCATCATCGGCGCCACTTCGCAGCAATATCCGCTGCTGATGGCTTCGCTCGGCGTGGAGGCGATCAAGAAGTTCGCCGACAGCGGCGAGAAGCCGAAGCCGACCGAAGGCAAGACCTTCTTCGACACAGGCGTGGCGCTGGTCACCGGCAAGCCGGCCAAGGGCGTCGACTCCATCGACGTCAAGACCGGCCTCGCCAAGTGCTGGGGTTGATCTGAACGCCTGACGGCGTGACAGTGTCTGGCGCATCGGCCCGAAAGTCGGATCCGATTTTCGGGCCAATATGCAGATTGAAAGTGTTGGAGCGTTCCGTGCGTCCAGATGGACGCGCGGCGCTCCAGCAGGGTGCCTCGAAGGCGGAGCGCCCTATCTTCCGGACGTCTTCTTCTCCTGCCGGGGAAGGTGATTGCAGACCAGCAACTCGCGTGTCGGTTTTTGACGCGAGGCTGGTCGGAGGACAGGGCATCGGCACGTCGACGGGCATTACGTTGGGCGTATGACGGGGGCAGAGATCCCCGATCGGGAGGAGCCGACATGACCGACGCTTCGGCGGACGCCAGGCGACCGCAGGAATTCGAAAAGGTACTCACCGGCGCCGACACGGCGGTGGCTGATTTCGACACGCACACACGTTCGAGCGTGGAGAAGGTGCAGCACTTCCTGCATTCCAATCCGGCTGCGGTGCCGCTGATCGTGCTGGTGGTCTCGGTGCTGATCTTCGGCGTCATCATCGGCGGCAAGTTCTTCTCAGCCTTCTCGATGACGCTGATCCTGCAGCAGGTGGCGATCACCGGCGTGATCGGCGCGGCGCAGACGCTGGTCATCCTGACGGCCGGCATCGACCTTTCGGTCGGCGCCATCATGGTGCTGTCGTCAGTGGTGATGGGCCAGTTCACCTTCCGCTACGGGTTGCCGCCCTCGCTGGCGATCCTGTGCGGCTTCGGCGTCGGCGCGTTGTGCGGCTGGATCAACGGCGCGCTCGTCGCCTATATGAAACTGCCACCCTTCATCGTTACGCTCGGCATGTGGCAGATCGTTCTGGCCTCGAACTTCCTCTATTCGGCCAATGAGACGATCCGCGCCCAGGACATCGAGACACAGGCGCCGATCCTCCAGTTCTTCGGCACCAATTTGCGGATGGGCAATGCGGTTTTCACCTATGGCGTCATCGCCATGGTGCTGCTGGTGGCCATCCTCTGGTATGTGCTGAACCACACCGCCTGGGGCCGCCATGTCTACGCGATCGGCGACGATCCGGACGCGGCGGAACTGTCCGGCGTACGCGTCAAGCGCATACTGGTCTCGGTCTACATGCTGGCCGGTCTGATCTGCGCGCTCGGCGGCTGGCTGCTCATCGGCCGCATCGGCTCGGTATCGCCGACCGCCGGCCAGTTCGCCAACATCGAATCCATCACCGCGGTGGTGATTGGCGGCATCTCGCTGTTCGGCGGCCGCGGTTCCATCCTCGGCATGCTTTTCGGGGCGCTGATCGTCGGCGTCTTTTCGCTCGGGCTGCGCCTCATCGGCACGGACCCGCAATGGACCTATCTGTTGATTGGCGTGCTGATTATCAGCGCCGTCGCCATCGACCAGTGGATCAGGAAGGTCGCAGGATGACCGGACAGCCAGAACCCATTCTCACCGCGCGCGGACTGGTCAAGCGTTATGGCCGCGTCACCGCTCTGAACAATGCCGATTTCGATCTCTATCCGGGCGAAATCCTCGCCGTCATCGGCGACAACGGCGCCGGCAAGTCGTCGCTGATCAAGGCGATTTCCGGCGCGGTCACGCCGGACGAGGGCGAAATCCGCCTGGAGGGCAAGCCGGTGCAGTTCAAATCGCCGATGGAGGCGCGCAACGCCGGCATCGAAACGGTCTACCAGAACCTCGCTCTGTCGCCGGCGCTGTCGATCGCCGACAACATGTTTCTCGGCCGCGAACTGCGGAAGCCCGGCATATTGGGGTCGTGGTTGCGCATGCTCGACCGCACGGCGATGGAGAAGCGCGCGCGCGAAAAGCTGACGGAACTCGGCCTGATGACCATCCAGAACATCGGCCAGGCGGTCGAGACGCTGTCCGGCGGCCAGCGCCAGGGCGTTGCGGTGGCGCGCGCCGCCGCCTTCGGCAGCCGTGTCGTCATCATGGACGAGCCGACGGCGGCACTCGGCGTCAAGGAAAGCCGGCGCGTGCTGGAACTGATCCTCGACGTGAAGCGGCGCGGCCTGCCCATCGTGCTGATCTCGCACAACATGCCGCATGTCTTCGAGGTGGCCGATCGCATCCATATCCACCGGCTCGGCCGGCGGCTGACCGTCATCAACCCGAAGGACTATTCGATGTCGGATGCGGTCGCCTTCATGACCGGGGCCAAGGCGCCGCCGGAGATGGCAGGGGCCGCTGCCTGAGTTCCTGATTGCGCCCGGAGTGCATTGCGATAAGCTCTGGGTGCAACGCGGAATATTAGCGAACTTAAATCGATTGAAAAATTCTAGTCAACTGTCTGGTATGGGCTAGATGGTCCTGCTATGCATGCTTGTTGAAAGGCAAAATCGGTTCCCGGCGAGACGGAGAGGTCCTGATTGCCGGTTGCGCGAGAGGCAACATGACCCGCACCAAGACGCTTAGTGCTTCGCTGCCCGCTCTCGACCATCCCGACCCGCAGACGCTGGCGTCCGAGGTGCTGATGGCCCTCAAATACCGGGTCGGCAAGGACACCACCGTCGCCACGCCCTATGACTGGCTGACCGCCTCGATCAAGGTGGTGCGCGATCGCATCATCGACCACTGGATCAGCGCCACCAAGGAAACCTACGAGCAGCAGGAAAAGCGGGTCTACTACCTGTCGCTCGAATTCCTGATCGGCCGGTTGATGCGCGACGCCTTCTCCAATCTCGACATCATGGACCCGATGCGCGAGGCGCTGGCTTCGCTCGGCGTCGACCTCGACGAAATCGCCACGCTGGAACCGGACGCGGCACTCGGCAATGGCGGCCTCGGCCGGCTCGCCGCCTGCTTCATGGAATCGATGGCCACCGTCGACGTGCCGGCGCATGGCTATGGCATCCGCTACGCCAACGGCATGTTCCGCCAGGAAATCCAGGATGGCTGGCAGGTCGAATTGCCCGAAACCTGGCTCGACCACGGCAATTCCTGGGAGTTCGAGCGCCGCGAGCGCTCCTTCGAGGTCGGTTTCGGCGGTTCGGTGGAGTCCGTCACCGCCAAGGACGGGCGCCTGGAGCGCCATGTCTGGAAGCCGCTGGAGCATGTGCTGGCGGTTGCCTACGACACGCCGGTGGTCGGCTGGAAGGCCAAACGCGTAAACACGCTGCGGCTGTGGTCCGGCATGCCGGTAGACCCGATCCTGCTCGACAAGTTCAATGCCGGCGACCATATCGGCGCGCTGGCCGAGAGCAACAAGGCCGACGCGCTGTCGCGGGTGCTCTATCCGGCGGATTCGCACAAGGCCGGCCAGGAACTGCGGCTGCGGCAGGAATATTTCTTCTCGACCGCTTCGCTGCAGGACATCGTGCAGCGCCATCTCAGTCAATATGGCGAGCTCGCCTCGCTGCCCGACAAGGCCGCGATCCATTTGAACGACACCCATCCGGCGGTGGCCGTGCCGGAGCTGATGCGGCTGTTGATGGACGTCCACGGCATGGATTTCAGCCAGGCCTGGGACATCACCAAGCGCACCTTCGCCTACACCAACCACACGCTGCTGCCCGAGGCGCTGGAAAGCTGGCCGGTGCCGCTGTTCGAGCGGCTTTTGCCGCGCCACATGCAGATCGTCTACGCCATCAACGCCGAGGTGTTGCAGGAGGCGCGTTCCTCCAACCGCTTCTCCGGCGACCAGATCGCCGCGATCTCGCTGATCCAGGAGAATGGCGACCGCCGCGTGCGCATGGGCAATCTCGCCTTCGTCGGTTCGCATTCGATCAACGGCGTGTCGGCACTGCACACGGAGCTGATGAAGCAGACCGTGTTCGCCGACCTGCACCGGCTCTATCCCGACCGCATCAACAACAAGACCAACGGCATCACACCGCGCCGCTGGCTGATCCAGTGCAATCCCGGGCTGACGGCGCTGGCGCGACAGGCCATCGGCGACCGTTTCCTCGACGACATCGAGGCGATCAAGGAACTGGACCGGTTTGCCGGGGATGCAGCGTTCCGCGACAAGTTCGCCGCCGTCAAACGCGCCAACAAGACGCGGCTGGCCAATCTGGTCGCCGACCGGCTGGGCATCCGGGTCGATCCGTCGGCGCTGTTCGACATCCAGATCAAGCGCATCCACGAATACAAGCGCCAGCTGCTCAACATCCTGGAGGCGGTGGCGCTCTACGACCAGATCCGCTCGCATCCGGAAAAGGACTGGACGCCGCGCGTGAAATTCTTCGGCGGCAAGGCGGCGCCCAGCTACCACAACGCCAAGCTGATCATCAAACTGGCCAATGACGTCGCCAAGGTCGTCAATGGCGACCCGGCGGTGCGCGGTCTGCTGAAAGTGGTGTTCGTGCCCAACTACAATGTCAGCGCGGCCGAGATCATGATGCCGGCCGCTGATCTGTCGGAACAGATCTCGACCGCCGGCATGGAAGCGTCCGGCACCGGCAACATGAAGTTCGCGCTGAACGGCGCGCTCACCATCGGCACGCTCGACGGCGCCAATGTCGAGATGAAGGAACATGTCGGCGACGACAACATCTTCATCTTCGGCTTGAAGGCCGACGAAGTGGCCGAGCGCCGCCGTGGCGACTACCAGCCGCGCGCCATCATCGAAGCTTTGCCGGAACTGGCGCAGGCCATTTCGGCGATCTCGTCCGGCGTTTTCTCGCCGCACGATCCCGACCGTTATCGCGACCTGATGAACGGGCTCTATGACAGCGACTGGTTCATGGTCGCCGCCGATTTCGATGCCTACGCCGCCACGCAGCGCGAGGTCGACGCGGTCTGGAATGATCGTGCCGACTGGAACGCCCGCGCCATTCGCAACGTGGCGCGCATGGGCTGGTTCTCGTCGGACCGCACCATTCGCCAATACGCGAAAGAAATCTGGAACGTGCCTGTGTGATGTGATTGCATGAAGGCCACGCCAAAGTGGCCGGATACCCAGGGAGGGGTACCGCTTGACGAAAAAGCCGCGCGCGACCGCGACGAGCGACCAGGCCGAAGGGCTGGCCTCGGCCAGCGACGTCAAGGCGATCGTGGCGGGGACGCATGGCAACCCTTTCGCGGTGCTCGGCGTCCAGCAGACTGGCGTCGGTTTTGTCGCCCGCTGCTTCATCCCCGATGCAGAAACCGTCACTGCCCATACGCTCGCCGGCAAGCCTGTCGGTGAACTCTTTCGCCGCAACGAGGCCGGGTTCTTCGAGGGACCAGTCTCGATCACCCGGCGTCAGCCGCTGAAATACCATGCCCGCAATTCGGGCGGCGAATGGTGGATCACCGACCCATACACCTTCGGCCCGGTGCTCGGTCCGATGGACGATTATTACATGGCGCAGGGTTCGCATCTGCGCCTGTTCGACAAGCTGGGTGCGCATCTCATCGACCATGAAGGCGCCAGCGGCGTGCATTTCGCCGTCTGGGCGCCCAATGCCAAGCGGGTCTCCGTGGTCGGCGATTTCAATGCCTGGGACGGCCGCCGCCATCCGATGCGGTTGCGGCAAGACACCGGCATCTGGGAAATCTTCATTCCCGGCCTTGGCGAGGGCCGCCCCTATAAATACGAGATCGTTGGGGCGAGGGGCGCGCGCCTGCCGCTCAAGGCCGACCCCTTCGCCTTCCGCTCGGAACTGCGCCCGGCCACCGCCTCGGTGACGGCGGCGCCCTCGCGGCACAAATGGGGCGATGCCGCGCATCGCAAGTTCTGGCGTGAAACCGAAGCGCGGCGCCAGCCCATCTCCATCTATGAGGTCCATGCCGGTTCGTGGCAGCGCAACGAGGATGGCAGCTTCCTGACCTGGGACGAACTGGCGGAAAGGCTGATCCCCTATGTCGTCGACACCGGCTTCACCCATATCGAGCTTTTGCCGATCTCCGAGCATCCCTACGACCCGTCATGGGGTTACCAGGCGACCGGGCTCTACGCGCCGACCGCCCGCTTCGGCGATCCGGAAGGTTTCGCGCGCTTCGTCGACGGTGCCCATCGCGCCGGTGTCGGCGTCATCCTCGACTGGGTGCCGGCGCATTTCCCCACCGACGAGTTCGGACTGGCGAAGTTCGACGGCACCGCGCTCTACGAGCACGCCGATCCACGCAAGGGCTACCAGCCCGACTGGAACACGCTGATCTACAATTTCGGTCGCGGCGAGGTGCTGTCCTTCCTCGTCAACAACGCGCTCTATTGGGCGGAGAAATACCACGTCGATGGCTTACGCGTGGATGCGGTCGCCTCGATGCTCTACCTCGACTATTCACGCAAGGCCGGCGAGTGGATCCCCAACGAGAAGGGCGGCCGCGAGAACCTCGAGGCCGTCGCCTTCCTGCAGCGCATGAACAAGGAAATCTACGGCCATCATCCCGGCGTCATGACCATCGCCGAGGAATCCACCTCTTGGCCAAAGGTCTCCCACCCGGTTCACGAAGGCGGGCTTGGCTTCGGCTTCAAGTGGAACATGGGCTTCATGAACGACACGCTGGAATATCTGGCCCGCGAGCCGTTGTTCCGCAAATACCATCACAACCAGATCACCTTCGGCCTGACCTATGCCTTCACAGAGAATTTCGTGCTGCCGCTCTCCCATGACGAGGTGGTGCACGGCAAGGCGACGCTGATCGGCAAGATGGCCGGCGACGACTGGCAGAAGTTCGCCACGCTGCGTGCCTATTACGCCTTCATGTGGGGCTATCCCGGCAAGAAGCTGTTGTTCATGGGCCAGGAATTCGCCCAGCGCCGCGAATGGAGCGAGGCCCGCGCACTCGACTGGGACATGCTGCAATATGCACCGCACAGCGGCATGCGCGACGTGGTGCGCGATTTGAACCGCCTCTATCGCGAAAAGCCGGCGCTGCATGCGCGCGACTGCGAGCCGGAAGGTTTTGAATGGCTGATCGTCGACGACCGCGAGAACTCGGTCTTTGCCTGGCTGCGCAAGGCGCCGGGCGCCAACCCGGTCGCCGTCGTCACCAATTTCACGCCGGTGCCGCGCGAGAACTACCGCGTGCCGTTGCCGGAGGCCGGCACCTGGCGCGAGATCATCAACACCGACGCTGCCGCCTATGGCGGCTCCGGCAGGGGCAATGGCGGCACTGTCGAGGCGCGTGCCGAAGGCGGCCGCACCGCCGCCGTGATGGTGCTGCCGCCGCTGGCGACGGTGATGCTGGAATTCATGCCCGCGACCGAAGGCAGGAAGGTCGCGGGAAAGGCGAAGTCGGCTACGGCGGCGCGCATCAGGAAAAGCGCGGTTCCGAAGGCAAAGCAGGGAGGCTGAGAATGGCGGATTTCAAACGGACGCAACCGCTGGCGCGCGATGCGATGGCCTATGTTCTGGCCGGTGGGCGCGGCAGTCGCCTCAAGGAGTTGACGGACCGTCGCGCCAAACCTGCCGTCTATTTCGGCGGCAAGACCCGCATCATCGACTTCGCTCTGTCCAACGCGCTGAATTCCGGCATCCGCCGCCTCGGCGTCGCCACGCAATACAAGGCGCATTCGCTGATCCGCCACCTGCAGCGCGGCTGGAACTTCCTGAGGCCCGAACGAAACGAGAGTTTTGACATCCTGCCCGCCAGCCAGCGCGTTTCAGAGACGCAGTGGTATGAAGGCACCGCGGACGCGGTCTACCAGAACATCGACATCATCGAGGCCTACGGGCCCGAATACATGGTGATCCTCGCCGGCGATCACATCTACAAGATGGACTACGAGATGATGCTGCGCCAGCACGTCGATGCCGGCGCCGACGTCACCGTCGGCTGCCTCGAAGTGCCGCGCATGGAGGCGACCGGTTTCGGTGTCATGCATGTCGACGCCAAGGACAACATCATCGCTTTCGTCGAGAAGCCGGCCGATCCGCCCGGCATCCCCGACAAGCCGGACTACGCGCTGGCCTCGATGGGCATCTATGTGTTCAAGACCAAGTTCCTGATGGAGCAGTTGCGCCGCGATGCCGCGACGCCCGATTCCAGCCGCGACTTCGGCAAGGACATTATCCCCTACATCGTCGAGCACGGCAAAGCCGTCGCCCATCGCTTCGCCAAGTCCTGCGTGCGTTCGACGGCGGAGGCCGGGCCCTACTGGCGCGACGTAGGCACCATCGACGCCTATTGGGAAGCCAATATCGACCTGACCGACATCACGCCTGAACTCGATCTCTACGACCGCGACTGGCCGATCTGGACCTATGCCGAATTGAAGCCGCCGGCCAAATTCGTGCATGACGACGAGGGGCGGCGCGGCATGGCGGTGTCGTCGCTGGTGTCGGGCGATTGCATCGTGTCGGGTGCCTCGCTGAAGCGCAGCCTGATCTTCACCGGCGCGCGCATCAACTCCTATTCGAGCCTCGACCATGTCGTCATGCTGCCGGACTGCACGGTTGGCCGCAACGCGCGGCTGACCAATGTCGTCATCGACCATGGCGTGAAAATCCCAGAAAGCCTTATTGTCGGCGAAGACCCCGTCGAGGATGCCAAGCGATTCCGGGTTTCGGAAAAGGGTATCTGTCTGATAACGCAGGATATGATCGACAAATTGGGGTCGTAGCGCATGCAGGTTCTGTCCGTGACGCCGGAGATATTCCCGCTGGTCAAGACCGGCGGGCTGGCCGATGTCGCCGGCGCGCTGCCGATCGCGTTGGCCGGCAAGGGCGTCGCCATGCGCTCGCTGGTGCCCGGTTATCCGGTGGTGATGGACGCCTTCAAGAAAAAGAAGCCGCTTCTGTCCTATCCGGCCCTGCATGGCGGCAAGGCGGCGGTCTATGCGGCCGAGGTCGCCGGGCTCGATCTCCTGGTGCTCGACGCGCCGCATCTGTTCGACCGCGTCGGCGGGCCTTATGGCGATGCCGGCGGCCGTGACTGGCCCGACAACTGGCGCCGGTTCGCGGCCTTGTGCCGTGTCGGCGGCGACATCGCCGGCGGCGGCATCGACGGCTACAAGCCCGACATCGTGCACGCCCATGACTGGCAGGCGGCGATGACGCTGGCCTATATGCGCTACGGCAAGGCGGTCGGCACGCCCTCGCTGATCACCGTGCACAATCTGGCCTTCCAGGGCCAGTTCGGCGCCGGCATTTTCGGCGAACTCAGCCTGCCGGCGGAGGCGATGAGCCTCGACGGCGTCGAATATTACGGCGGCGTCGGCTATCTCAAGGCCGGCCTGCAGGCGGCCTGGGCGATCACGACCGTCAGCCCGACCTATGCGCAGGAAATCCGCGTGCCGGAATTCGGCATGGGGCTGGACGGGCTGATCAATCTGCGCGCCGCCGACCTCCACGGCATCGTGAACGGCATCGACACCGACATCTGGAACCCCGCCACCGACAAGCACCTGGTTTCGACCTACACGGCCGACACCCTGGCCAGGCGCGCCGCCAACCGCGCGGCGGTCGAGGAGCGCTTCAATCTTGCCAGCGACGGCAGCCCGATCGTCTGCGTGGTCAGCCGTCTGACCTGGCAGAAGGGCATCGATATCCTCGCCGCCATGGCCGACGGCATCGTCGCCGCCGGTGCCAAACTGGCCGTTCTAGGCTCCGGCGATCCGGGTCTCGAAGGCGCGCTTTTGGCCGCCGCCGCCCGCCATCGCGGCCGTGTCGGCACCGTCATCGGTTATGACGAGGCGCTGTCGCATGTCATGCAGGGCGGCTGCGACGCCATTATCATCCCATCGCGCTTCGAGCCCTGCGGGCTGACCCAGCTCTACGGCCTGCGTTATGGTTGCGTGCCGGTGGTGGCGCGCACCGGCGGTTTGGCCGACACCATCATCGACGCCAATGAGGCTGCGGTCGCCGCAGGCGTCGCCACCGGCTTCCAGTTCGCCGCCAACAATGGCGATGCATTGCTGCACGCCGTGCGCCGGCTGCTGCAGGCACATGGCGACACCGACGCCTGGACCTCGATCCAGCGGCAGGGCATGAAGGCGGACGTGTCCTGGGACCGCAGCGCCGGAAAATATGTCGAGCTCTACCGCTCGCTGCTTGCAAGGAAGGTTGCCCAACGATGATACGCACCGTCGCCACCAAGCCCTATGACGACCAGAAGCCCGGCACGTCGGGCCTGCGCAAGAAGGTTCCGGAATTCCAGCAGGCGAACTATGTCGAGAATTTCGTGCAGTCGATTTTCGACGCACTGCAGGGCTTTGAGGGCAAGACGCTGATCCTGGGCGGCGACGGCCGCTATTACAACCGCGAGGTGGCGCAGAAGGTGATCGCCATTGCCGCCGCCAACGGCTTCGGCAAGGTGATGGTGGGGCAGGGCGGCATCCTGTCGACGCCCGCCGCCTCCAACGTCATTCGCAAATACAAGGCCTTCGGCGGCATCATCCTGTCGGCTTCGCACAATCCCGGCGGCCCGCACGAGGATTTCGGCATCAAATACAATGCCGAGAATGGCGGCCCGGCGCCGGAGAAACTGACCGACGCCATCTTCGCGTGCACCAAGGCGATCAAGGAATACAAGATCGCCGACATCGCCCCGATCGACCTCGATACGATCGGCACGGTCAAGGCCGGCGGCATGACGGTGGAGGTGATCGATTCCGTCGCCGACTATGCCGAGCTGATGGAGGCGCTGTTCGATTTCGACGCGCTGCGCAAACTGTTCAAATCGGGCTTCCGCATGCGCTTCGACGCCATGCATGCCGTGACTGGTCCCTATGCCAAGGAAATCCTCGAGCATCGGCTGGGTGCCGCCGCCGGCACCTGCCGCAATTTCAAGCCGTTGCCGGATTTCGGCGGCCATCATCCGGATCCGAATTTGGTCCACGCCAAACATCTCTATGATGAGATGATGGGCCCGGACGCGCCGGATTTCGGCGCCGCTTCCGACGGCGACGGCGACCGCAACCTGATCATCGGCAAGGGTATCTTCGTCACCCCGTCGGATTCGGTCGCGATGCTGGCCGCCAATGCGCGCCTGGCGCCGGGCTACAAGGACGGCCTCAAGGGCATCGCCCGCTCGATGCCCACCAGCGGCGCCGCCGACCGCGTGGCCGAAAAGCTCGGCATCGGCATCTACGAGACGCCGACCGGCTGGAAGTTCTTCGGCAATCTGCTCGATGCCGGCATGGCCACCATCTGCGGCGAGGAAAGTGCCGGCACCGGCTCCAACCATGTGCGCGAGAAGGACGGGCTATGGGCGGTGCTGTTGTGGCTGTCGATCCTGGCGGCGCGCGGCGAAAGCGCCTTGCAGATCGTCACTGAACATTGGGCGACCTACGGCCGCAACTATTATTCGCGCCACGACTATGAAGGGGTCGACAGCGACCGCGCCAACGCGCTGGTCGATGAGTTGCGCGCCAAGCTCGCCTCGCTGCCCGGCACCACGGTGCGTGGCCTGAAGATCGTCAACGCCGACGACTTTTCCTACCACGACCCGGTCGACGGCTCGATCAGCGAGAAACAGGGCATCCGCATCCTGTTCGAGGGCAACTCGCGCGTGGTGCTGCGCCTATCCGGCACCGGCACTTCGGGCGCGACGCTGCGCGTCTATATCGAGCGCTATGAAGCGGACAAGGCCAAGCACGGCATCGACACGCAGGTGGCGCTGGCCGACTTGATCGCCGCGGCCGACGACATCGCCGGCATCAAGCGCCATACCGGCCGCAACAAGCCGAGCGTGATCACCTGAGGCCGTTCGGAGGCGCCGTTCCCTTTTGACGACCGCCGCTGTTGTTACTGGCGGATATCGGGCTCGACCACATTGGCGAGTTGCAACAGCGATTCCTGCCAGCCGAGATAGCAGGCGGCTTCCGGGATCATATCCGGTATTCCGGCCTGCTCTATCTTGATGTCGGTGCCGCAGAACACTTCGGTGAGTGCGACCGTAACCTTGATCTCGCCCGGCAGATTGGGATCGTCGAAGCGGTCCGTATAGACCAGCTTGCGATGGGGCTCGAGTTCCAGAAACTCGCCGCCGAACGAATGCGCCTGGCCGGTCGTGTAGTTCTTGAATGACATGCGGAAGGTGCCGCCGACCTTGGCATCGACATGGTCGACACTGCACAGGAAGCCGTAGGGCGGCAGCCAGCGGCGCAATGCATCCGCATCGAGAAAGGCGCGATAGACCTTTTCGGGCGGGGCCTTGAGGACGCGATGCAGATGGATGGTATAGGGCATGACCTTACTCCTCATCGATTATGGGCGGGAAACGACGTCCCTGGCTCAGGTTTCAGGTGCACCTGACCCTCTCGATCCCTGGCGAATTGTCCAGCCCGAGTGCGTCATTTGGTTGAAGAGTGCTGCAACCTCCTGACAGGCACTCGACGGCTTCCGAGATGCGGCAAGGTTGCTATTGTTGGATGCTGGCGAGTCGCCGGTGACGATGATTTCGTTCCAGGAGTATCGCCATTCTCGGAGCACGCCCCGACAAATCCGGTACTGAATTCACGGTCTGGTCGAGCCAGGCCGGCAAGATCGAGCTCTGCCTTTTCGACGCGGATGACCGCGAGACACAACGCCTGCCGATGGCGCGCGGGGCTGACGATATCTTCCGGCTGCGTGTGGGCGGCATCGGCGAGGGCGCGCGTTACGGCCTGCGCGCCGACGGCGACTATGCGCCGGAACGCGGCCTATGGTTCGATCCTGAAAAGCTGCTGGTCGATCCCTATGCCGTCGAGATCGATCGCCCCTATGTTTACGATGCAAGGCTTGCCGCCCGGCGCGGCGAAGGCGGCGACACCGCGCCGTTGATGCCCAAGGCGGTGGTGCGCGCCTTGTCCGATCCGGTGTCGGCGCGGGCGCCGTTGTTCGAGCCCGGCGGGTTGATCTATGAATTGTCGGTTCGCTCCTTCTCCATGCGACACCCGCAGGTGCCGGACGAGGATCGCGGCACGCTGCGCGCGCTCGCCCATCCAGCGATCGTCGATCATTTGAAGAAGATCGGCGTTTCGGCGGTGGAGCTTATGCCGGTGACGGCGAAGATCGACGAGCGCCATTTGCCGCCGCTCGGCCTGACCAATGGCTGGGGCTACAACCCGGTCACCTTCATGGCGCTGGACCCACGCCTGGCGCCGCGGGGTATCGCCGATCTGCGCAGCACGACCAAGGCCCTGCATGGGGCCGGCATCGGCGTTATCCTCGACCTGGTTTTCAACCACACCGGCGAGAGCGACGAGCGCGGCCCGACCCTGTCGCTGCGCGGGCTGGACAGCCGCGCTTATTATCGCCACGCGCCGGACGGGCGCCTCGTCAACGATACAGGCACCGGCAATACGCTGGCCTGCGACCACCCGGCTGCGCGCGATCTGGTGCTGGCCAGCCTGCGCCACTTCGTGCGAAACGCGGGCGTCGACGGCTTTCGCTTCGACTTGGCGCCGGTGCTGGGGCGTAACGACCAAGGCTTCAACGCCAATGCGCCGTTGCTGGCCGCCATGCGCACCGACCCTCTGCTTTCCGACCGTATCCTGATCGCGGAACCCTGGGATATCGGCCCTGGCGGCTATCAGCTCGGCCGGTTCGGTCAGCCCTTCCTGGAATGGAACGATAAATATCGCGACGACGTCCGCCGTTTCTGGCGCGGCGATGCCGGCATGGTCGGCCGGCTGGCGACGGGGCTGGCCGGCTCCTCGGATGTGTTTCCCGGCACGGCGAGCCGCACGGTCAATTTCATCGCCGCCCATGACGGTATGACGCTGGCCGACCTCGTCAGCTACGAGAAGAAGCACAACGAAGCCAATGGCGAGGCCAATCGCGACGGTCACGACGAGAACCTGTCGTGGAACCATGGCGTCGAGGGCGAGAGCGACGATGCCGGCGTCGCGTTACATCGGGCGGGCGACCAACGCGCGCTGCTTGCCACCCTGTTTGCCTCGCGCGGTGCTATCATGCTGACCGCCGGCGACGAGTTCGGGCGCAGCCAGCGCGGCAACAACAACGCCTATGCGCAGGACAACGCCATCACCTGGCTGGACTGGGCCGGCCGCGACCGCGCGCTGGAAGACCATGTCGCGGCACTCGCAGCCTTGCGCGGTGCTGTACCCGTGCTGCGCGATCCGACCTTGCTCACTGGCCAGCCGCAGAAGGGCGATGCATGCGCCGACGTCGAGTGGCTGACCGAGACCGGCCAGCCGATGGACGACAGCGCCTGGAACGACCCGCGCCGGCGACGCCTGGCGATGGTTCTGGGCGTGGCAGGCGTCGACGGTGGCCGGCTTGCTGTGCTCGTCAACGGCGACCGCCGCGCTTCCTCCTTCGTGCTGCCGGTGCGCGATGGCTACAACTGGGTCGACGCGCTGGACCCTGCCGCCGATGCAGAGGCCTGGCGCCGGGTCGAGGGCAGGGCGGTGGTGTTCATGAGCGAACGCAAGCGGTGACCAGACAAGGGAGAGGCGAAATGACCACTGTCGGTCATGAATGGTGGCGCGGTTGCGTCATCTACCAGATCTATCCGCGCTCCTTCCAGGACACGACGGGCGACGGCAGCGGCGACCTCAACGGCGCCACCGCGCGTCTCGCTCATGTCGCTTCGCTTGGCGTCGATGCGGTCTGGCTGTCGCCCTTTTTCAAATCGCCGATGGCCGACATGGGCTACGACGTCTCCGATTATCTCGACGTCGACCCGATCTTCGGCTCGCTGGCCGATTTCGACGCGTTGGTGGCGGAGGCACATCGCCTCGGGCTGAAGGTCATCATCGACCAGGTGCTGTCGCACACCTCCGACAAACACGCCTGGTTCCAGGAGAGCCGCTCCAGCCGCGATAACCCCAAGGCCGACTGGTATGTCTGGGCCGAACCCAAGCCGGACGGTTCCGCACCCAACAACTGGCTCTCCGTGTTCGGCGGCCCGGCCTGGGAATGGGACGCGACGCGGCGGCAATATTACATGCACAATTTCCTGGCCGCCCAGCCCGATCTCAATTTCCATAACCCCGCGGTTCAAGCCGCGCTTCTGGAAACGGTGCGCTTCTGGCTGGAGCGCGGCGTCGACGGCTTCCGCCTCGATACAGTGAACTATTTTGTTCACGACCGCTGGCTGCGCTCCAACCCACCGCTGGTTGCCAGCCTCGCCGGCACGCTCAACGAGACCAACCCGTATCTCTTCCAGGAGCATCTGTTCGACAAGACGCGGCCGGAGAACCTGGAGTTCCTCAGGCGTTTCCGTGCGTTGATCGACGAATATGGAAACCGTGCCGCGGTCGGCGAGGTGGGCGACGAAGGGCGTTCGCTGCAGACCATGGCGGCCTATACGTCGGGCAATGACCGTCTCAACATGTGCTACACCTTCGACCTTCTGGGCGGTGCCTTCTCGGCCGCGCATGTGCGCGGCTGCGTCGAGGCATTCGAGAAGGCGGCGCCGCAAGGCTGGGCCTGCTGGGCCTTTTCCAATCACGACGTGGTGCGCCATGTCAGCCGCTGGACGCCGCCGGGCGGCGATACCGATACCGTGGCGAAGTTCGCGGTCGGCCTCATTGTCTGCCTGCGCGGTTCGATCTGTCTTTATCAGGGCGAAGAACTCGGTCTGCCGGAGGCCGAACTCGCCTTCGAGGATTTGCGCGATCCGTATGGCATCCGCTTCTGGCCGGGTTTCAAGGGGCGCGACGGCTGCCGCACGCCAATGCCGTGGCAGGTGGGCGCCGACAATGCCGGCTTTTCGACCGCGAAACCCTGGTTGCCGGTGCCGGACCAGCATCGCGCCCGTGCCGTCGATGTCCAGGCTGGCGATGATGGCAGCGTGCTGGCCGCCTACCGTGCAGCGCTTGCGCTGCGCCGAGTTCACCCCGCGCTGGTCAGGGGCTCGATCCGTTTCCTCGATGCGGAGGGCGACGTGCTGGCTTTCATGCGCGAAGCGGACGGGCAGCGGCTGCTCTGCCTGTTCAATTTCGGCGGGACGGAGAGCTCGTGGCCACTGCCGGATGGGTTCGAGATCGCCGAGGTGTTCGATCTTTCAGGAGCGCGGGCGACGCTCGGCGATAGCGGGGTCTTGCTGCCGCCACTGGGGACGCTTCTCGGCCGGCTGCGCTAAACAGAAAAGTAGCGGGAGAGCTCTTGCGAGCCTCCCGCCTTCAGCATTTCGGGCAAGGGTGGGGAAAACCTGCCTACAGCACAAGAACCGATTGGCCGCAGGTAGCACCGGTGACGCGGACGTCGGCCTGGCCGAGGCCGATGCCGAGCGACTGAAGCAACCCGGCAAGCAAATTATCCAGCGGAGCGGTGACCGTCTGCAGGATCGGCATCAGAGCCGGTGTGATCGTGTTGGTAATAAGCCCTGTCAGGACGGCGAGATCTAAGCCCGCCACGGTGACGCTCAGGTCAAGATTCCCGAGCAGCGAGGTGGTCGCGGAGTTCGTGAAGTTTGAGGAGGTGACGGTCTTTGGGGCCTTCGACGTTATGTCGGAATTGTTGAACGTCAGCGGCGTCGTAATCGTGTTGCCGATATCGACGTCCGCATAGGCGTTCACAGTTATGAGGCTGAGCTGGAGCAGCAGCAGGTTGATGCTCACATTGACGATGGGAGCTGCACTGAAGCTCTGCGGCTGCGTGAAGTCGGCGAAGCCCGTGCCGCTGGTCTGCGCGATCTTGACGCTGCCAATTCCCGGCCGCGCCGCGATCGAGACCACGCGGCTTGCTGG
This sequence comes from Mesorhizobium terrae, assembly GCF_008727715.1. Taxonomy (GTDB): domain Bacteria; phylum Pseudomonadota; class Alphaproteobacteria; order Rhizobiales; family Rhizobiaceae; genus Mesorhizobium; species Mesorhizobium terrae. The sequence continues at coordinate 5,540,490 of NZ_CP044218.1, read as the reverse complement.
CAATCCCGTCGGGCAGCTGATGTCGGTGAGCGTGCCCTCGGCATAAGCGAGTTCGACATTGACCGGCAGTGTAATCACCGCCGAGTTCAATTTGACGCCCGCGGCCGGCTGACTGGTGCTGGGAATGACCTGGACGAGCAGTTTCAGCCGCGTCTGGGCGGTGCGTACTACGGAACCCTTCTGCCCGACCCTGAACCAGGGGGCGGATTGCGGCGGCTGGCCGACGGCGACGGAGGCGGTAATGCTGAGCACGCCTGGGATATTGATCGCCGTACCGAGGTCGATCTGCTTGCCGCCGTTTGCGAGGCCGGCAGCGGCGGAGACCATGCCGAGCACGCCGGCATCGACGGTCAGGCCAGCTGGCCGCTGGCCGAGGCCGAGACGACCGACATTGCCGAGATCGACCAATGCATTGAGCGGGATCTTGATGAGATTGGTCGCGCCGGCGGCCATTGTCTGCAGGGCGAGCTGGCTGCGCGAATCCAGTCCGGGCACGCCAGCCAGCGCGCCAAGTATCTGCCCGACCGTCGCCTTGGACGCCAGCACATCCGAATAGCTGACGCCGGTGAGATTGAGCTTGATGGCGAGCTGGTCGAGGAAGGAAAGCACGTTCACGTCGGCGCTGAGCAGCGAATTATAGTCCATCGCGTTCAGCGCGACATTGGTGCCGAGGAAGCCGCCGAGCAGCGCGTTGAGCAAGGGGCTCTTGCTGGTGTCGACCGAAGCGAGCCGCGAGCCGATGGAGAAGGTGGCCTGCGGCGTGGTCGAGGCGATGGCGCTCGCGCCGATCTGCGGTGGTGCCATGAACGCTCCACCGAAATACAGCGTACCGATCTTGCGCATCGACACTGAGACGGCATTGTAAGGCGTCACACCGGCCTGGAACCGCTGACCCAAGGCCGCGGTTGGCGTGTAGCGGCCGCGCACGACGCTGACCACCGGCTTGCCGGCCGTCGGCGTGCCCGAGCCAGCTGCTACCACTGTGGCGCCATTCAACCCATTGTCGCCGAAAGCCGCCAGCACCGCCGCCTCCGCATTGGTGATGTTGGAGCCGGCGGCGATTGCCGCGAGATCGGTCAGCGATTGCGCCGCGCGCCGCTCATTGTAGAGCGAGCCTTCGTCGACGGCCACCGCCATGGCTGCCACCGCCACCGGTGTGCACAAGGCCGCCATGATGGCGATGTTGGCGCCGCGATCGCGCAGGAAACGCCGGCCAAGGGCCGCAAACTCTGCGAGGATGCGCATCATATCCCCCCGACGCGGATCGTTGATTGGCGGGAAATGGTGGTTCCCGGCAATGGCAGGCCGGACAGCAGATTCCAGATCGGCAGGTTGCGCGCGTCATAGCTGACGGTAACGACGAACTGGCTGCCGTCGGCTTTGCTGTCCTGCGCTAGGACCGTGAGCTTGGTGCTGTCCACGAAGGGATAGCCGGCCGCATTGTTGGCAAGGAAGGTGGTGACGAGCGACTGTCGCTCGGTCTGATTGGCCCCGCCTATGGCGGTTCTGGCCGCATCGGCCGCCAGCTGTTGCACCGAATGGCTCGCGCCGAAGTAGATGCCATATGCAACTATTCCGAGTACAAACAGGATGAAGAGTGGCGCAAGAAAAGCAAATTCTACCGCTGACGTGCCTTTGCCATCAACTTTCCATCTCGAAAGTATCGAACGAATTTTTAAAGCTGAAGTTCCTCGTATACTATGCATGCTTTCTCCCGCCTAAAAAAGAAAAGCCTACAAAAGTACGGTGAAATGTAACCGTCGGTTGCTTAATGGCGCATTAATATTTTAGCCGCGTGTCAAGTAATCCGGCGTTGTAGGGGCGCTAAGCCGTTTAATGGTTAGCTACAGGTTACGCTTTTGATTTCATTGGTTTTTCAAAGGCTCTGCACAATATTTGTTTCCGGGTGACGTTGGGGAAGGTTGCGCGGATGTTGAAATAAAAAATCGCGGCGTTAGTGTCTGCCCATCTGCCGCGGAGAGGGAACCGCGGCTCGCCCAAGGGAGAGGCCGGTGAACGGTCAGCGGGCGTCAACACCTCCGCGGGCCCGACAGGAAGCCCGCACGACTAAGGGAGATTTGTTTTCATGCTGAAAAACATGCTGAAGGCGACAGTGTTCGCCACCACCTTCGCTTTGGCTGGCGGCGCCTTCCACGCGGCCGCCTATGCCGAAGTCGTCTATAACCGCGGCAGCGCCGCCGAGCCGGAAACGGTCGATCCGCACAAGACCTCGACCGTCTATGAAGCGCATGTGCTGCGCGACCTGTTCGAAGGCCTGGTCATGCAGGATGCCAAGGCCGGGCTCATTCCGGGCGCCGCCGAAAGCTGGACGGTTTCCGACGACGGCAAGACCTATACGTTCAAGCTGCGCAAGGACGGCGTGTGGTCGGACGGCACCCCGGTAACGTCCGAAGATTTCGTCTATGCCTTCCACCGCCTGGAAGATCCCAAGACCGGCGCTGAATACGCCTCCATGCTCTATCCGGTCGCCAATGCCGAGGAAGTCAACAAGGGCAAGGCCAAGCCGGAGGAAATGGGCGTCAAGGCGATCGATGCCAACACGCTCCAGATCACGCTGAAGGCACCGACCCCGTACTTCCTGGAGATGCTGACCCACCAGGCGACCTACCCGATCAACAAGGCATCGTTCGAAAAGCTGGGCGCCGAGTGGGTGAAGCCGGGCAAGCTGGTTTCCAACGGCGCCTACACGCTGGCCGAATGGGTACCGAACGACCATATCAAGATGGTCAAGAACCCGAAGTTCCATGATGCCGCCAGCGTCAAGATCGATGTGGTCAACTTCATCCCGACCGAGGACCGCTCCTCGGCGATGAAGCGCTTCGAAGCCGGCGAAATGGACAGCTATGACGATCTGCCGACCGAGCAGCTGCCTGACCTGAAGGCGAAGTTCGGCGACCAGATCCGCGTCGCGCCGTATCTCGGCACCTATTATTACGCCATCAAGACCGACAAGAAGCCGTGGGACAATCCGGAACTGCGCAACGCCATCTCGATGGCGATCGACCGCGACTTCCTGGCCGAGAAGGTCTGGAACAACTCCATGTTCCCTGGCTATTCGATGGTCCCGCCCGGCATCAAGGGCTACACGCCGGCGATGGCCAAGTTCGCCGAGATGTCGCAGATCGACCGCGAGGATGCGGCAAAGAAGATCCTGGAGAAGCTGGGCTACAGCCCGAGCAATCCGCTGAAGATGGAAATCCGCTACAACACTTCGGAGAACCACAAGAACACCGCGGTCGCCATTCAGGAACAGCTGAAGCCGCTGGGCGTCGAGGTGACGCTGCTTAACACCGACACCAAGACCCACTACGCCTTCCTCCAGGAGAAGGGCAATTACGACGTCGCCCGCGCTGCCTGGATCGCCGACTATCAGGATCCGGAAACCTTCCTCGGCATCACCCGCAAGGACAGCGGCAACAACTATTCGAGCTACAACAGCCCGAAGTTCGAGGATGCCATGAACAAGGCAGCCGCCGATGGCGGCAAGCCTGAGCTGCGCATGAAGGATCTCGCCGAGGCCGAACGCATCATGATCGACGACGTCGGCCAGATCCCGCTGCTCTACTACAGCTTCCACAACATCGTTTCGCCGAAGCTGCACGGCTTCGAAGACAACGTGATGGACGTTCATCCGTCGCGCTTCATCAGCAAGGACTGACAAGTCCTCCAGAGCCGCCGTCCCTCAAGGGGCGGCGGCTTCCCTTTGCAGGTGAGGTACGGCGGCCATGCTGCTTTATGTGTTCAGGCGGTTGCTGACCGCCATCCCGACGCTATTCGTGATTGTCACGCTGGCGTTTTTCCTGATCAGGGTCGCTCCTGGCGGGCCCTTCAACCAGGAGCGTGGGCTGAACCCCGTGATCCAGGCCAATCTGGAAGCCCAGTTCGGCCTCAATGATCCGCTCTGGAAACAATATCTCAACTATATCAATAATTTGCTGCATGGTAGTTTCGGGCCGAGCTACAATCTGCCCGACTTCACGGTGGGCGAACTCTTCGCCAAGGGCCTGCCGATTTCGATCCAGCTCGGCTCCTCGGCGCTGATCCTGGCGCTGATCCTGGGCTCCATTCTCGGCATCACGGCCGCGCTGAACCAGAACAAGGTCGGCGACTATGCGGTGATCGCGCTGGCCACCGCCGGTTCCACCATCCCTACCTTCGTCATCGCGCCGCTGATCCAGCTAGTCTTCGGGCTGAGTTGGAAGCTGCTGCCGATCGGCGGCTGGGGCGATGGCGCACTCGTCAACAAGATCGGCCCGGTGCTGACGTTGGCGCTGCCGCAGATCGCCATTGTGGCCCGCCTGATGCGCGGCTCGATGATCGAGTCGCTGCGCTCGCACCATATCCGCACCGCCCGCGCGCTCGGCCTTTCCGACTGGTCGGTGGTGGTCAAGCACGCCCTGCGCGGCGCGCTGTTGCCGATCGTCTCTTATGCGGGGCCTGCCGCGGCGGCTCTGCTCACCGGCTCGATCGTCGTCGAGACCATCTTCTCGATCCCGGGTGTCGGCCGTTACTTCGTCGATGCGGCACTGAACCGCGACTACACGCTGGTCATGGGCACGGTGGTGGTGATCGCCATCTTCACCATCATCTTCAACCTCATCGTCGATATTCTTTACGCCGTGGTCGATCCGAGGGTGCGCTATGACTGATATCGCAGCCACCTCCGCCCCGCATGTCGCCGGGCGTTCGCTCTGGGGCGATGCCTGGGCGCGTCTCAAGGCCAACCGCGCGGCCATGTTCAGCCTCTGCTACCTGATCGTAATGGGCGTCGTCTGCATCGCCGGTCCGTGGTTCGTGCCGCACGACTACACCGCCATCTACTCCGACTATGTGCGCACGGCTCCCAGCCTGTCGGCCTATCCGAAGGAGGATATGGTCAAGTCGGCGCTCGGCGACGTCGTCAAGCGCATGCGCGTCGACATCAAGGAGATGAAGCAGGATGGCGACACCCTTGCCGTCACGCTGACCTCGCCGAAGCCGATCGACGAGCGCTATCTGCGCTATCTCGACCGCTCCGACACGTTCGAGGGCGCATCGATCACCAGCAAATCCGCCGACGGCACCGAGATGGTGGTGGCCACCAGGGTGAAGCAGCAATATTTCCTGTTCGGCACCGACAATATCGGCCGCGACTTGCTTTCGCGTACGCTGATGGCCGGACGCATCTCGCTGGCCATCGGCCTGCTCGCCGGCGTCGTTGCCGTCGTCATCGGCGTGCTCTACGGCGCGACCGCCGGTTTTGCCGGCGGCAAGGTCGACGAGGTGATGATGCGCATCGTCGATGTGCTCTATTCCTTGCCGTTCATCTTCTTCGTCATCATGCTGGTGGTGTTTTTCGGGCGCAATTTCGTGCTGATGTTCCTGGCCGTTGGCGCGGTGTTGTGGCTGGACATGGCCCGCATCGTGCGCGGGCAGGCGCTGTCCATCCGCCGGCAGGAATATGTCCAGGCCGCCGAGGCTCTGGGCGTGCGGCAAGGCGGCATTCTGATCCGCCATGTCATCCCCAACCTGCTCGGCCCGGTCGTCATCTACATGACGCTGCTGGTGCCGCAGGTCATCATCCTGGAAAGCTTCCTGTCGTTCCTCGGTCTTGGCGTGCAGGAGCCGATGACGAGCTGGGGCGTGCTCATTTCGGCGGGCGCCAAGAACATCGGCACCGCCAACTGGCTGCTTTTGTTCCCCGCCTTCTTCCTGGTCTCGACGCTGTTCGCGCTGAACTTCGTTGGTGACGGCCTGCGCGATGCGCTCGACCCGAAGGATCGCTGAGATGGCCAACGCGCAAACCGTTCTCGACGTTCGCGACCTCAAGGTCCGCTTCCGCACGCTCGACGGCGCCGTCGAGGCCGTCAAGGGCATCAACATCAACGTCAAGGCCGGCGAGACTGTCGCGGTCGTCGGCGAGTCAGGCTCCGGCAAGAGCCAGACCATGATGGCGGCAATGGGCCTGCTCGCCTCCAATGGCGAGGCGACTGGCGCCGTCGACTACCGCGGCGCCAACCTGCTCGCCATGAAAAAGGGCGAGCTCAACAAGGTGCGCGGTCGCAAGATCAGCATGATCTTCCAGGAGCCGATGACATCGCTCGATCCGCTCTACTCGATCGGCAATCAGCTGATGGAGCCGATCCGCCGCCATCGGGGCCTGAGCGCCGCTGCGGCGCGCGAGGAAGCGCTGAAACTCCTGCGCCTCGTTCATATTCCCGACCCGGAACGGCGGCTGAAATCCTATCCGCACGAAATGTCGGGCGGCCAGCGCCAGCGCGTCATGATTGCGATGGCGCTGGCGAACGATCCCGACATCCTGATCGCCGACGAACCGACGACGGCGCTCGACGTCACCATCCAGGCGCAGATCCTGGTGTTGCTCGCCGAGCTCCAGAAGAAGCTCGGCATGGCCATCGTCTTCATCACGCATGACCTCGGCATCGTGCGGCGTTTCGCTGACCGCGTTTACGTGATGCGCTCGGGCGAGGTGGTGGAAGAGGGCGAGGCGGCCTCGCTGTTCGCCAATCCGCAGCATGCGTACACCAAAATGTTGCTGGCGGCCGAGCCGACTGGACGCAAGGCGCCGCCCGCGCCCGACGCTCCCGTGCTTCTGGAGGGCCGCAAGGTCGAGGTGACGTTCAAGATCGGCGGCGGCTTCCTGGCGGGCGATCCCGTGGTGTTGCGCGCGGTGGACGACATTTCCATTCGCCTGAAACGCAACCAGACCATCGGCATTGTCGGCGAGTCCGGTTCAGGCAAGTCGACGCTGGGCCGCGCCCTCTTGCGACTTCTGCCCAGCGAAGGGCAGATCCGCTTTGGCGGCAATGACATTTCCGGCGCCGACAAACAGGCTATGCGGCCGCTACGCCGCGAACTGCAACTGGTGTTCCAGGACCCGTTCGGCTCGCTGTCGCCGCGCATGACGGTTGGCCAGATCATTACCGAGGGGCTTTTGGTGCACGAGCCGGCGCTGTCGGGCAAGGAGCGCGACAAGCGCGCCGTCGAGGCGCTGAAGGAGGTCGGGCTCGATCCGATCATGCGCAACCGCTATCCGCACGAATTTTCGGGTGGCCAGCGCCAACGCATCGCTATCGCACGCGCCATGATCCTCAAACCCAAGGTGGTGGTGCTGGACGAGCCGACCTCGGCGCTCGACCGGTCGGTGCAGAAGCAGATCGTCGAATTGCTGCGCAAGCTGCAGGCCGACCACGACCTGTCCTATCTGTTCATCAGCCACGACCTGGCGGTGGTGCGCGCCATGGCCGACTACATCATCGTCATGAAACAGGGCAAGATCGTCGAGGAAGGACCGACCGAGGCGATCTTCGATCATCCGGCCGAAAAATACACCCAGACGCTGATGGCCGCCGCGATCGACTCGACGCATTTCAGGGCGAGCGCTTGAACCCCGCTGAAATGGCACCGCCCGCACAACTGGCGGGCGGTGTCTTCATTCCTTGAAAGAATTGCCTCGGACGCCGCCAGGCTTTCCCGGACAGGTTTGGCATTGGTTTGGTCACCGGGCGCCGAAATCGTTGCGCCCGGACAGAACCTCAGTAATCGCCGTTGTAATAGCGATCGTCGCACGGCGCGGTGTAGATGCGGCCGGAACGGTCCTGATAGCGGCACATTTCCTGGCCACGGCGCTGCGGCGTGGTGGACGAACCGACGGCCGCGCCAAGCAGCGCGCCGGCGCCCGCGCCGATCAGCGTGCTCTTGGTGTCGCGGCCGATCGCCTGGCCGACCAGTGCGCCGCCGGCACCGCCGATCAACGCACCGGTACCGGCGCGCTGGCCTTGTTCCGACGTTTCGCAGCCGGCAAGCGCGACTGTCATCAGAATGGCGGCGATAGATGTATGAAGTCGCATTGAAAAATCCTCTCCACATAGCCCCGCTGCTCCCCTGACGGGCCATTGCGGCGGAACGGGGGCAGGGGAATGCGTCGTTACCGGCGGCAACGCAACGTGATCGGCAAGGGTTCTGCGATACAGGCCGAAGCCGGCCCACCTAGAAATAGGTCTTCGGCTCGACCAGGCCCTTTTGCTGGCGAAGATAAAAACAATAGAAGCCGAAGGCGGCGGCAACCCACATGAAGGACTCGCCGATCGCCAGCCGGTTGTTCGAATTGCTGAGGATGGTGATGGCGAAGAAGACCAAGGTCGAGATGAAACACGACCACGCCGCCGGGGCGACGAGCTTGGCGCGCACGGCTAGCACGACCTGCCTGGACGACCAGATGTAGAGAAACGCAAAGAACGCCAATCCGACCACACCGTAGCGCACGGCGATTTCCAGATAACCGTTGTGGAAGATGTCGTGGATGCTGGGATGATAGGTCCTGCTCTCCCATTCGGTGAGCCAGGCCGAACTTGCGCCGAAGATCGGATGACGTTTCCAGACCTCAATCGCATCGGCCCACAACATCAGCCGTTCCTTGGCGCCAAGGGGCGTTGTGTCGCTCGCGATGGCAGCGGAAATCGCCTTGCCCAGGCCTTGGCTGAAAGTATCTGAAACCAAGGTCTTGACGAAGATCATGGTATCGCCTGCGGTGGACCAGAAGAGGTTGTGCGTGGCGACAACGCCGGCTGCCACGACCGCCAGCACGCCAGACCCGACCAGCAATTCGCGGCGATGGCCTCTGGCAAGGGCCATCACTGCCAGTACGAGGAGCGCAAGGGCGACGGCGAGCCAGACGCCTTTCGAGCGCAGCGCGATGATGTTGACGAGGGCAAACAGCAACACAGCCGCCGAAAGTGCCCAGTGCCAAGCCCTGGCGCTGCCGCTCAGGTCCGTTCTTTGCGCTGTATGGGCGATGAACTGCAGTGTGCACAGGAAGATGAAACCAGCGGCCACCGCCGCATGGATGGGGTTGTTGAACAGCCGTGCGTCCGGCTTGATGCCGTGCAGAATGTCCGAGTAGCCCGTGTCGGCAGCCAGGAAGACCAGGCTCAGGATCATGAACCAGAGCACCAGCTGTGCGGGGCGTCGGGCGAACAGCAAGAGAGAGAAACCGGTCGTCGCGTAGAGCAGCGGAAACAGATAGATGCCTTCGGCGCCGCCCAGCTGGCCCGTGCCGAAATAGACGATCGCCAGCCGGATGAAGACATAAAGCGACCAACCCAGGCACAGATAGCCGACACCGCCGATCAGCGGTTTGCTGTAGGTCCAAAGGTCCTGCCTGAACCAGCGAAAAATCGTAGCCCCGGCAAGCGCCAGGCCCGCGACGCGGTAGGTGTCGGCCTCGCGCCATACCGTGGACACCATGGCCAGAATAGCGAGGGACGCAAGCACCAGTATGAAGTTATTGCGCGGCGCGTCGTCTCTGGCGTAGTCCGGCGTTTCGCGCGGCAGCGGCGGCCTCAAGAACGTGTGATGCAGGCGGCTGAGCTGATCCTTGGCCCGGAACGCGGCGGCACCCAATCGGCTCGGCCACGGAAAACGTGCGAATTTGTAGCTGCCCGACGGACCGGCAATGCCGGAGACCGCGCTCGACGCGGCAAAGCGCACGACGTTGCGGCGCACCGTATAGACCCGAAGGCCGGTGTCCCAGAACCGTTCGAGGGCGACGTCCCACGGCATGGTCATCACCGCGAGCTTCGAAAGCAGCCCTTGTGCTCCTTCCCGGGTCACCAGATAGGCGGCGGCTGAACCCTGCGGGCCATGTAGCGCGCGGCCGATCTCGTCGCCTTGCGTCGTCGTGGCGGCGCGCAGGAACAGGCTCATGCGATGGTTGGCGAGTTTGATGACGTCGAAATCCGGCACCGCGGCGATGATGGCTTCGATGCGCGGTTTCGTGTCCTCGCCGAACAGGACATCGTCCTCGACGATCAGGCCATACGGGCTGCCGTCGGCGAGGAACGTTTCCAGCGCCTGGACGTGGCTGCGATAGCAGGCATATTCGCCTGGCAGAATGTCGCGCCCGTTCAAATTCTGCGCGGTTGGAAGATCGATCTCCGTCCAGTCTTTTTGGGCAAGCGTGCGGCCGTCGATTGCAGCGATGCGATGCAAGGTCAGGCCAGCCGCTTCGGCACTGGCATGCAACTCGCTCCAGCGGTTGGCGTCACGGTCGAGGTTAATGGCGAAGATCGGAAGGTTCATTGAAGTCCATTTTCGACTGCGCCACCCCTCTTAGTCGAATCGTCGATCAGACTGGAGGGAAAGAGAGTGGTATTCAAGACGAGACTGTTTCAAACCACACGCAAAGAAGTGGCCCAATTTGCCGCGATTGCGTTAGCATCGTGGCAAAGATTTGACTATCGCCTCGGCGAAGGCGTTTCCGGCGACTGCCGAAGAAGCAGACTCGCTGGCCAATCAGATTCATGGAAAAGGTCGTCAGGGTGCTCTCGGGCGCAACCCTTTGAATTTTCTGGTCGGAGTGGCAGGATTTGAACCTGCGACCCCATCGTCCCGAACGATGTGCGCTACCAGGCTGCGCTACACTCCGCGACCAGACGGCGGGCTTATAGCTGCCGCATCCCGATCCTGCAAGCGGCAATGGTGCAACTTTGGTGGCTTTCGTCAGCTTTGTTGACCGACCGCCTGCTGCAGTAAGTTTCCTGTTAGGCTAACGTGCTAAGAGAGGCGGCTGAACCACGTTTACGCACTTGTTGCCGGGGTTCGACCACAGGGGAGTCTCTTTGTTTTGACCTTCAGGATTGTCGCCGAAGCCAAGCCCAATACGTTCGCCTTCGAGACGTCGGCGCTCGTCAAGCCATCCGGCTTTCGTGAATATGACGCGCGCTGGTGGCTCGGCCATCCAGGCTCGACGCAGCAGCCGGAACTCAACCTCGTCGGCGTGCAGGCGCTGGGCATGGGGTTGGGCACGCTGATTCGCCGGCTGGGAGCCGGTCCCTATATCGTCACCGGCCATGATTTCCGATCTTATTCGCTTTCCATCAAGCTTGCCCTGATCTCCGGCTTGATGGCGGCGGGCGCACGCGTCAAGGACATCGGACTGGCCTTATCGCCCATGGCTTATTTCGCGCAGTTTGCGCTCGACACGCCGTCGGTCGCCATGGTCACGGCTTCCCACAATGAGAACGGCTGGACCGGCGTGAAGATGGGCGCGCAGAGGCCGCTGACCTTCGGCCCGGAGGAGATGAGCGCGCTGAAGGCAATCGTCCTGTCGGGCGACTTCGATCTGGTAGGCGGCGGCAGCTACGAGTTCGTGGCCGATTTCCGCGCGGCCTATATCGACGATCTTGTTGCCGGGGGCCGCATCGCGCGCAGGCTCAAGGTGGTGGCGGCATGTGGCAACGGCACTGCCGGCGCATTTGCCCCCGAAGTTCTGGAGCGCATCGGTTGTGAAGTCATTCCGCTCGATGTCGAACTCGATCACAGCTTCCCGCGCTACAATCCAAATCCCGAAGACATGAAGATGCTGCATGCCATCCGCGACAAGGTTCTGGAGACCGGCGCGGATGTCGGTCTGGGTTTTGATGGTGATGGTGACCGCTGCGGCGTCGTCGACAATGAGGGCAACGAGATCTTCGCCGACAAGGTCGGCGTCATGCTGGCTCGCGACTTCTCGGGACAACATCCTGGCTCTACATTCGTGGTCGACGTCAAATCGACAGGCCTGTTCAACACCGATGCGGTGCTGCGCGCCAACGGAGCAAAGACCGATTACTGGAAGACCGGCCATTCCTACATCAAGCGCCGCGTCGCCGAGCTTGGCGCCATCGCCGGTTTCGAGAAGTCCGGCCATTTCTTCTTCAACCCGCCGATCGGCCGTGGTTATGACGACGGGCTGGTGACGGCCATTGCCGTGTGCCGGATGCTCGACCGCAATCGACAAAGCTCGATGGCCGACCTTTATCGCGCCTTGCCGCTGACCTACGGGACGCCGACCATGTCTCCGCATTGCGATGACGACAAGAAATATGGTGTGGTGGACAGGGTGGTGGCGGATTTCCAGGCGATGAAGGCCGGCGGCGAAATCTTCGCAGGCCAAAAGATCGTGGACCTGATCACGGTCAACGGCGTTCGGGTCGTGGCAGAAGACGGCACCTGGGGGTTGGTAAGGGCTTCATCGAACAAGCCGGAACTGGTCGTGGTGGTGGAAAGTCCGGTTTCAGCCGAAAGGCGCCTGCAGATGTTCGAAGCGGTCGATGGGGTGTTGCGGCGCAGTCCTGAAGTCGGCCCTTACAACCAGACATTCTAGGACCAATCGCGAATGTCGATTGGTGACAAGGTTAGCGGGGCGACGCAACGAGCGTCTGGGGGTGGGATGAGCGAACGCATTGTCGGTTTCGTCATGAGTGGCGGCGTTGGCTCCAGGCTGTGGCCGTTGTCGCGCGAGGACAATCCCAAGCAGTTTCATGACCTGTCGGGCGACGGGTCGATGCTGGTGAAGACGCTGCAGCGTCTTGCCGCGCGCAAGGGCGGCGAGACGCCGGTTTTCCTGATCGCCTCCGAGCGTCATGCCCAGCGCGTCGGCGCGGACCTCACTGGTATCGATCTGCGTGGCGGCGACGCCCTGTTTGAGCCGGTCGGCCGCAACACCGCGGCCGCCGTGGCACTGGCGACACTGCGCACCCTTTCCGACTATGACGACGCGTTGGTGCTGGTGGTGCCATCGGACCACGAAATATCGACGACAGCGCAATTCTGGCAGACGGTTGAGGCGGGCGTTCCCGCGGCCCGCGCCGGAAGGCTTGTGGTGTTCGGCGTCAAGCCAACCCAACCCGAGACAGGTTACGGATATATCGAGGTCGGGGCGGAAAACAGCGGTACGTTCGACGTGTCGCGTTTTGTCGAGAAACCGAATTTGGCGACGGCAGAAAGCTATCTTGCGGCCGGCAATTTCTACTGGAATGCCGGCATCTTTCTGTTCCGCGCCAGCGCCATGCGCGATGCGTTCCTGTCATTTCGTCCCGACATATGGAAAGCGACGGAGGCTGCGTTCAATGCCGCCACCACCGATGTGTCCGGTCTTTACATGGCGCAGCATCTATACGAGGCAATCCCGTCCATCTCGATCGACTACGCGATCATGGAGCGGGCGAGCGACATCGCCATGGTGCCGGCCGGGTTCCGCTGGAACGACCTCGGCTCGTGGCAGTCGTTGCTCGATGTCGGCCCGGCCGACGTGGATGGCAATGTCGTTATCGGCGACGTTGTCGCCATCGACTGCGAAAACTCCTACATCCGCAGCGAAGGCCGTCTGCTGTCCGCGGTCGGTCTGAAAGACATCGCCATCGTTTCCACCGCCGATGCCACTTTCGTCGCTCCGGTCAGCCATAGCCAGAATGTGCGCAAGGTGGTCGAACAGCTCGAAAAGAGCGGGCGTCTCGAAACCAAGTTCACGCCCACGCATGACCGCGTGGTTGAGAACGGTGCCTGGCGCAAGCGCGTGCATCATTGGTTGTTCGACGAGACCATGCCCTTGTGGTCCACGGTCGGCGTCGACGACCATCATGGCGGCTTCCATGAAGCGTTGGGCTTCGACGCCGTGCCGTTGGTCAAGCAGAAACGCATGCGCACGCTGGCCCGCCAGGTCTATGCCTTCGCCGTCGCCAAGACGCGTGGCTGGGACGGGCCCGCCGACCGGTTGATCGCGCATGGACTTGAGTTCATGACCAGAAATGGCCGCACCGACAAGGGCGGCTGGGTGCGCACGCTGAATGTCGACGGCAGCGTCGCCGACGCGGCGGAAGACGCCTACGACCACTCCTGCGTCCTGCTGGCGCTGGCCCATGCGCATATGTGCGGTAATCCCGACGCGCTGCGACTTGCTCAGGAGACGTTCTCCTTCCTCGACGCGCATCTGGAGGATGAGCGCCTCACGGGCTTTCTGGAGACGTCGGGGGGAGAAGGCGAACGCAGATCCAACCCGCATATGCATCTGCTCGAGGCATTCCTGGCCTGGCACGCGGCGACCGGCGACCGCACCTATTTGCGCCGTGCGGCGCGATTGGTCGATCTTTTCCGCAGTCATTTCTTTGATCGCGAGAGCTGGACGCTGGGTGAGTATTTTGACGAAGCGTGGAAACCGGCCCCGGGCGACCGGGGTGAGTGGACCGAACCCGGCCATCACTTCGAATGGGCGTCGCTGCTGGTCGATTTCGCCGGGCGCAGCCACCGCGACGATCTCGCCGGCTACGCACGCAAACTTTACGCCTCAGCCATCGCCAACGGCCTTAACCGGGCAACAGGGCTGGCTTATGGCGCCGTGTCGCGGGATGGGCTGCCGCTCGACCGCATTTCGCGCAGCTGGCCGCAGACTGAAGCGATCAAGGCAGCGATCGCCCTCGATGGCACTGGCGGACCTGATCTGAAACCGGAAATCGAAGCGCGCGTCGGTCGTCTGTTCCGCTGGCACATCGACCCCGCTCCCGTCGGCCTGTGGATCGACCGCATCGATGAACGCGGCCGCTCGCAGGCGACGGAAGTGCCGGCCAGCATCTTTTATCATCTGGTCACCGCGCTTACGCAGTACCTGGACAAGACCGAAGGGACTGGGGCGAGGCGACGAGCCTAATACGGGCTCGCCACGTCGCCGGTTTCGACATAGATCGCCTTCTCCTGCGAGTAGTGCGTCAGTGCCGCCAGCGAGTTCTCACGGCCGATGCCGGATTGCTTGTAGCCGCCGAAGGGGATTTCCACCGGCGTCAGATTGTAGGCGTTGATCCAGCATGTGCCGGCCTGCAAGGCGCCGATCACCCGGTGGGCGCGAGGCAGGTCGCGGGTGAAGACACCGGCGGCAAGGCCGAATTCGCTGTCATTGGCGCGCTCGATCACCTCTTCCTCGTCGCTGAAGGACAGCACGCTCATCACTGGGCCAAATATCTCTTCGCGTGCGATCCGCATCTGGTCGGTCACATTGGTGAAGACGGTCGGCTCGACGAAGAAACCGCCGCCGAAACCTTGCAAGGCGGGAACGCCGCCGCCGCAGGCAAGCGTGGCGCCTTCCTGCTTGCCGACGTCGATATAGGACAGCACCTTGTCGTGCTGCACCTTGTTGATGAGCGGGCCCATCTGGGTATCCGGGTCGAGCGGATCGCCGATACGGATCGCCTTGGTGCGCTCCACCAGCCGCTCCACGAAACGGTCATGCAGGCCCTTCTGCACGAAGACGCGGGTGCCGTTGGAACAGACCTGGCCGGTCGAATAGAAATTGCCGAGCATCGCTCCGCCGATGGCGTTTTCGAGGTCGGCATCGTCGAACACGACGATGGGCGATTTGCCGCCGAGCTCCATGGTGGCATGTTTCATCTTGGAGCCCGCCAGCGCCAGCACCCGCTTGCCGGTCGGCACGGAGCCCGTGACCGATACCTTGGCGACGACCTCATGCTCGACCAGGGCCGCGCCGACGTCGCCATAACCCTGCACCACGTTGAACAGCCCGTCCGGCAGGCCGGCCTCGCTGTAGATTTCGGCCAGCGCCAGCGCCGACAAAGGCGTGTTTTCCGACGGCTTGAACACCATGGCATTGCCCATGGCGAGCGCCGGGGCCGATTTCCAGCCGGCGATCTGGATCGGATAGTTCCAGGCGCCGATACCGACACAGACGCCGAGCGCCTCGCGCCGCGTATAGGCGAACGGTCCGCCGAGATCGATGAACGAGCCGTTAAAGGAGCCGACCGCGCCACCGAGATACTCCAGGCAGTCTGCGGCGGACGGTGCGTCGGCCACCAGAGTTTCCTGGATGGCCTTGCCGGTGTCGAGCGTTTCCAGTCGGGCGAGCTCGGCATTGCGGGCGCGCAGTATGTCGGCGGCACGGCGCAGGATGCGGCCGCGCTCTACCGGCTTCAGCCTGGCCCAGGCCGGCTGCGCGGCGCGCGCGGCCTCGATCGCCAGCTCGACGATGTTGGGCGTCGCCGAATGCAGCGTGGCGATGGTCTCGCCGGTGGCCGGATAGATCACCGGCAAGGGCGCGCCCTGCTCGTCATCGACGAAGCGGCCGTTGATGTAGTGCGATGCCTTGGGTTGGGCGCGCATGGAATACTCCGAATTCTGTGGCTGCCGGATGCGGCGGCCGATGATGCTCTATCTGTCCGAGACCTGCCAGCGCGGATTGATCCAGGGCTCCTGGTTCGACGGCGCGAGCATGGGGCGGCCGAGAATGTGGTCGGCCGCCTTTTCGCCGGTCATGATCGACGGCGCGTTGAGATTGCCGTTGGTGACGCGTGGGAAAATCGAGGAGTCGGCGACGCGCAGGCCGTCGACGCCGATCACCCGGCATTCGGGGTCGACAACGGCGAGACGGTCGTCGGCACTGCCGATGCGGCAGGTACCGCAGGGGTGGTAGGCGCTCTCGCTGTGGGCGCGGATGAAGGCGTCGAGTTCGTCGTCGCTCTGGACGTTGCTGCCGGGCGAAATCTCCTCGCCGCGGAAGGGGTCGAAGGCTGCCTGGCCGAAGATCTCGCGGGTGAGGCGGATGCAGTGGCGGAAATCGGCCCAGTCGTCGGGGTGCGACATGTAGTTGAAGCGGATCACCGGCTTGGCGTTGGGATCGTGCGAGCGCAGCGTCACCGAGCCGCGCGACTTCGACCGCATCGGCCCCACATGCGCCTGGAAGCCATGCGACTTCGCCGCCGCCTTACCGTCATAGCGCACGGCGGCCGGGATGAAGTGGTACTGGATGTCGGGATAGTCGATGCCGGGCGCCGAACGCACGAAGGCGGCCGCCTCGAAATGGTTCGTCGCGCCGAGCCCGCTTTTGAAGAACAGCCAGCGCGCGCCGATCAGCGCCTTGGAGAAGGGGTTGAGGATCGAGTTCAGCGTGATCGGCTGGGTCGATTCCTGCTGGATGTAGAGCTCCATATGGTCCTGCAAATTCTGGCCGACGCCGGGCCGGTCGGCGACGACCGGAATGCCGTATTCGGCCAGATGTTTGGCCGGGCCGATGCCGGACAACATCAGGATCTTGGGCGAGTTGATGGAAGAGGCGGCGACGATCACCTCACGTCGCGCCTTAACGACCTGAATCTGTTTGTGAGCTTCGATCTCGACGCCGACCGCGCGTTGATTCTCAATCACCACGCGCCGCGCGAAACCCTTGACCAGACTCACGTTTTTGCGTTTCAGCGCCGGCCGCAGATAGGCATTCGCCGCCGACCAGCGCTGGCCGTTGCGGATGGTCTGCTCCATCGGCCCGAAGCCTTCCTGCTTGGCGCCGTTGTAGTCGTCGGTCAGTTCGAAGCCTGCCTGGCGACCGGCTTCGACGAAGGCGGCATAGAGCGGGTTGGCACGGGCGCCGCGCTGCACATGCAGCGGGCCGCCTTGGCCCCGCCAGCCGTCTTCGCCGCCATGGCTGTCTTCCATACGCTTGAAGTAGGGCAGCACGTCGGCGTAGCCCCAGCCGGCAGCACCCTGTTCGGCCCAATGGTCGAAGTCGCGCGCATGGCCGCGCACATAGACCATGCCGTTGATGGAGGACGAGCCGCCGATTACCTTGCCGCGCGGAGTCGCGAGGATGCGGCCGCCGAGATGCGGTTCCGGCTCTGAGGCAAAACCCCAGTCATAGAGCGGCATGTTGAGCGGGATCGACAGCGCCGACGGCATCTGGATCAGCGGGCCGGCATCGGTGCCGCCATATTCGATGACGATCACCGAATGTTTGCCGTCCTCAGACAGGCGATAGGCCATGGCCGAGCCGGCCGAGCCGGAGCCGATGATGACGAAATCCGCTTCAAGCATTTTGCATATGCGCCATGAAATCGGCGAGCGATACGTTGCCGCCGGTTGCGATCACCAGCACCGTCTTGCCAGCGACGTCGACGCCGCCGCCAAGAAGTGCCGCCAGCGATGCGGCGCCCGAAGGCTCCAGCACCAGTTTCATCCGCTCGAAGGCGGTCTTCATCGCCCGCCGCACCGCAGCGTCGCCCACGGTGATGCCTTCGGCGCCGGCCGTCTTCAGCGCCGCGAACGGGGCCGCGCCCGGCGCCCGCGCCATCAGCCCGTCGCAGATCGATTTCGGGCCGAGCGGCATTGTCTCGATGGCGCCACGCGCCAGCGACGAGCCCATGCCGTTGAAGCCTTCCGGCTCCACCGCGAAGATGCGGGTTTTCGGCGACAGATAGTGGAAGGCGAGCGAGACGCCGCCGATCAGGCCGCCGCCGCCAACCTGGCAGAACAGGAGATCGACAGAGGCATTGCGCGCGGCCAGCTGTTCGAGCGCCTCCAGCCCGGCGCCGGCCTGACCGGCGACGATCTCGGGATCGTCGAAAGGATGGAGCAGCGCGAGGCCTTCGGTAGCCGCGATCTCACGCGCTTTGGCCGCTGCCACTTCCTCGCGGGCGCGGTCGCCATGTTCGGTCAGCACCACGCGCGCGCCGTAGCCGGCGGTCGCCTCGCGCTTGGCCGCCGGCGCGTCGAACGGCATGACGATGGTGACGGGAATGCCGAGCACCTGGCCGGCCGCCGCCAGCCCTTGCGCGAAATTACCCGAGGAATAAGCGACGACGCCTTTCCTGGCTTCCTCGGGCGACAGCTGCTTCAGTCGCCAATAGGCGCCACGCACCTTGAAGGAGCCTGCCCATTGCAAGGATTCGGGTTTGACGAAGACACGGGCAGCGCCGGTCTCGCGGGCGAGCGCGGTCGATTCGAGCAGCGGCGTCATCTGCGTTGCCTTCGCCGTCTCGGCATAGGCGCGCCTGATATGGTCAAGGGAGGGAACGAGCGGTTCGGTCATCATTCGCCTCGCGGAAAGCGCTTGCTGTCCTCGAGCGTGTCGAGGTTCATGTGGTTGCGCATGTAGCGTTCGGACGCCTTCTGCAGCGGCTGGAAATCCCACGGGTAATAGGCGCCGTTGCGCAGCGCCGGGTAGATCACCCAGCGGCGCGCCTGGCTCTCGCGCACCGCGGCGTCGAACTGCGCCATGTCCCAGCGCGCCCGCACGGCTTGCATGAACTCCGCCACCAGCGCCGCCTTGGTTGGGTCTTCGGCGAGGTTGTTCCGCTCCAGCGGATCGTTTTCCAGATCGAAGAGCTGCGGTGGATCGAGCTCGCAATGCACGAACTTGTAGCGGCCCTGCCGAATGGCGACGAGCGGCGCGTAACTGCCCTCGGCCGCGTACTCCATCAGCACCGGCGCCGTGCGGATGCCGTCGCCGGTGAGTGGCACCAGCGACTGCCCGTCCGTCCACGGCATGATCGCCGACATGTCGATGCCGGCGAGTTCGCAGAGTGTCGGGCAGATGTCGAGGTTCGAAACCGGCGTCCTGATCAAACCCGCCTGCACGCCCTTGCCAGCGATCATCAGCGGCACGCGCGCGGAGCCCTCGAAGAAACTCATCTTGAACCACAGGCCGCGCTCGCCCAGCATCTCGCCATGGTCCGAGCAGAACACGATGACCGTGTCGTCGGCCATGCGGGTGCGCTCGAGGAGGTCGAGCAGTTCGCCGATCTTGTCGTCGACATAGGAAATGTTGGCGAAGTAGCCGCGCCGCGATTTCTGCACGTTGTCGCGCGTGATCTCGAAGGACGCGTAGTCGCTGGCGCGGTAGAGCCGCTGTGAATGCGGGTCCTGCTTCTCTTGCGGAATGAAGCCGGCTTCGGGATCGAGCGCCTGGCAGTTCTCGTAGAGATCCCAGTATTTGCGCCGCGCCACGAACGGGTCATGCGGATGCGACAGTGAGACGGTCATGCACCACGGCCGCCGCGCCGCATTGTCTTGTGCTCGCGACAGCTCATAGAGCTTCTGGCCGGCGAAAAACACCACTTCGTCGTCATATTCCATCTGGTTCGTCGTTTCAGCGACGCCAGCGCCCGTCACCGAACCCAGATTGTGATACCACCAGTCGATGCGTTCACCGGGCTTGCGGTAGTCCGGCGTCCAGCCGAAATCGGCCGGATAGATGTCGGTCGTCAGCCGCTCCTCGAAACCGTGCAACTGGTCCGGCCCGACGAAATGCATCTTGCCCGACAGGCAGGTGTAGTAGCCGGCGGCGCGCAGGTGATGGGCGAAGGTCGGGATGGACGAGATGAACTCCGCCGCGTTGTCGTACACCCCCGTGCGCGACGGCAATTGCCCGCTCATGAAGGCGGCGCGGCCGGGCGCACACAGCGGCGAGGCGGTGTAGTTGTTGCGGAACCGCGCCGAGCGCGCGGCCAGCGCCTTCAGGTTCGGCGCGTGCAGGAAATCCGCCGGACCGTCGGGGAACAGCGTCCCCGTCAACTGGTCGACCATGACGATGAGGATGTTGGGCGCCCTTGTCATCGTGCTTGCGCCAGCTTGGCATCGATATAGTCCTCGACCAGCGCACTGGCGCTGACCGGGTTAGGAAGGCCGTCGCGCAGCGCCCGGCGGATGTAGAGCCCGTCGATCATGGCCGCGATCGCTTCGGCCATGCGCGCGGCTTCCTCGCGCGGCACCAGCGGCGCAAGGCCGCTCATCAGGTTCGAATGCAGCCGGCGCGCATAGACGCGCAACAGCCGCCTCAGCGGCAATGAGTTCTGCGCCTCGACATAGAAGGCGAGCCACGCATGCACGGTCTCCTCGCGGAACTGGCCGGCGTTGAAGTTCACGCCGACAATGGCCGAGAGCCGTTCGCGGGGCGTGCCGGCCTTGTTCAAAGCCGCGACGGCATCGGCGCCGAGATCGGCCAGAAGATGTCGCATCGTGGCGAGCAGCAGCTCGTCCTTTGGCCCGAAATAGTGGTGGGCGAGCGCCGAGGACACACCGGCGCGGTCGGCGATCTCCGACATGGTGACGTTGAGCGAGCCACGTTCGCCGATCGCCGAGATCGTGGCGTTGATCAGCGCCCTGCGGCGCAGCGGTTCCATTCCTATTTTCGGCATATCAGCTTCTCCCGCTGGGTAAGTTATTTTTTATTGACTAATCAATCAACAAAAATCCCGCCATGCGGTGTGATCATTGCGACGTGGGGGAGGGTAGAGTGCCATGCCGTGGCCTATATGTTCATGATTGAACAGTTACGCCGAGGGGCTTACTGTGCTAGGAAAGACAAGGCCAATCTGGAGAACTCCCATGACGGCAAGCATCGTCGGTTGGGCGCATTCGCGCTTCGGCAAGCTGGAGGGCGAGACGCTCGAAGGCCTGATCACCAAGGTGGCCGCGGAGGCGCTCGAGCATGCCGGCATCGGCCCGGGTGACGTCGATGAGATCGTACTCGGCCATTTCAATGCCGGCTTCTCGGCCCAGGATTTCACCGCGAGCCTGGTGCTGCAGACCGACGACCGGCTGCGCTTCAAGCCAGCGACCCGCGTCGAGAACGCCTGCGCCACCGGTTCGGCCGCAGTGCGCCAGGGCATCCGCGCCATCGACGCCAACGCTGCCCGCATCGTGCTGGTGGTGGGCGCCGAGCAGATGACGACGACGCCGGGACCCGAGATCGGCAAGAACCTGCTCAAGGCCTCCTATCTGCCGGAGGATGGCGACACGCCGGCCGGTTTCGCCGGTGTCTTCGGCAAGATCGCGCAGGCCTATTTCCAGCGTTATGGCGACCAGTCCGATGCATTGGCCATGATCGCTGCCAAGAACCACAAGAATGGCGTCGACAATCCCTACGCGCAGATGCGCAAGGATTTCGGCTTCGACTTTTGCCGTCAGGAAAGCGAGAAGAATCCCTTCGTCGCCGGTCCGCTGAAGCGCACCGATTGTTCGCTGGTTTCGGACGGCGCTGCTGCCCTGGTACTTGCCGACACCCAGACCGCGCTCGGCATGCGCCGTGCCATCACCTTCCGTGCCAACGAGCATGTGCAGGACTTCCTGCCGATGTCGAAGCGCGACATCCTTGCCTTCGAAGGCTGCGAACAGGCGTGGACGCGGGCGCTGAAGAAGGCAGGCGTGGCGCTGGGCGATCTCTCCTTCGTCGAGACGCATGATTGCTTCACCATCGCCGAGCTCATCGAATACGAGGCGATGGGACTGGCCAAGCCTGGCGAGGGTGCCAAGCTGGCACTGGAAGGCTACACCGCCAAGGACGGCAAGCTGCCGGTCAACCCATCAGGTGGCCTCAAGGCCAAGGGCCATCCGATCGGCGCCACCGGCGTTTCCATGCATGTGCTGACCGCCATGCAGCTTGCCGGTGAGGCCGGCGGTATCCAGGTCAAGGATGCCAAGCTCGGCGGCATCTTCAACATGGGCGGCGCCGCGGTCGCGAACTACGTCTCGATCCTCGACCGCATCCGCTAGGATGTTCTGATATTCAAGCGAGGCCGGCCTGCAAATGGCGGCTTTCTGCGCTTCCGGTACTCACGTACTTGAATGTACGCTCCGTTCCGGTTCTCGAAAGCCACCATTTTCGGCTCGCCCTGGCTTGAATCTCAATACATCCTCCACCCAGGCTCTCTCCTAGCTCATGCGCGGGCAGGCGCATCCTCGGGCAGGATCATGGCTTTGGGCACATTGGCGTTGCCGCGCGCCAGGAAGTAGTAGAGCAGCGACGTTGCCACCAGGGCGACGATCCAGGAAATGTCGGCATCGCCCAGCAACACCGCGATCGGGCCTTCATAAAGCGCCTGGTTCAGGAACGGGATCTGCACCACCACGCCGAAGAGATAGCAGCCCAGCGCCGTCCAGTTATAGGCGCCGTAGCGGCCGGCTGGATCGTAAAGCGCCGGAATATCGACCTTTTCCTTCGACACCAGATAGTAGTCGACGAGGTTGATCGCGCTCCACGGCACGAAGACGGCGAGCAGGAGAAGCACGAAGTTCTTGAACGCCGACAGGAAGTTGGCGCTGGCGAAGATGGCGATTGCCACCGAGGCCGCCACGAAGGCGACGATGTAGGCGATGCGCACCGCCTGCGAGACGCGCTGTTGGCCGGTGAAGGCGCTGACTGTGGTCAGCATCGTCATCGAGCCGCCATAGGCGTTCAGGCAATTCACCGTCAGCTTGTTGGTGACGATGACGATGTAGGTGAGCAATGCGGCCAATCCGGCGCCGGCCAGTTCGCCCATGAAACCGACCTGGTTCTGCAGGAACTTGCCGCCAAGTGCCGCCACGATCACACCGAAGCTCATGGCGATTTGCGCGCCGATGGCCGAGCCGAGCAGGGTCGACCAGAAGGTCGTAGGGGCCGGCGTCTTCGTCGGCAGATAGCGCGAATAGTCGGCCACATAGGGTGCAAAGGTCATCTGCCAGCCGGCGGCCAGCGCAATGGTGAGCAGGAAGGTGGCGACAGTGAAGGGTTTCTGGCCGAACGCCTCTGCTACATTGTAGTGCGATAAAAGCTGCACCGAGAGGTAGCCGAAGCCAAGAATGCCGACCACAGTGGCGATGCGTCCGATGACGTGGATGAGATTGTAACCCACCACCGCGACGATGACCGTGATGAGGCCGAAGGCCAGCATGCCGAAGGCGGGCGTCTGGACGCCGAACATCAAATTGATTGCCTGGCCGGACAAAACGGTGCCGGTGGCGGCGAAGCCGAGATACATCAGAACGGTGAGGATGAGCGGCAGGGCAGCGCCCTTCACGCCGAACTGCGCCCGGCTGGAGATCATCTGCGGCAGGCCGAGGCGAGGGCCCTGCGCAGAATGCAGCGCCATCACCGCGCCACCAAGCAGATTGCCGATGGCAAGGCCGATGATTGCGGTCAGCGCCTCGGCGCCGAACACGATGGAGAGCGCGCCGTCGACGACGGCCGTGATCTGCAGGTTCGCGCCGAACCACAAGGTGAACTGGTTGATGGGAGAGCCGTGTCGCTCGCTCTCCGGAATCCGGTCGATCGTGCGCCGTTCGGCCACGCCCGTTGATGCCGCTGCCATGATGTTCCTCCCGAGACCCGGTGGGCCTATCCACCTGGGGTAGAATATGTATATACATAAAATTGCATTGCGCGATGCCGAGAGTCAAGAGCCGCGGTTTTAGGCTGTGCCCATCGATCCTGGTTGCGAGCGGACCACTGAGCCGCTACCCCTTGCCGAAAGTACAGCTTGTTCGAGGGATTCATGGCCAATCCGGTTCTGGTCGAAGTGTTGCGCGGCGCTGTCGTCGAAAGCGCCCATCGCGGTGCGGTTGCGGTGTTGGACGGCGATGGCCGCACGGTGCTGGAGATCGGCAACACCGCCCATCCCGTCTTTCCGCGCTCGGCGGTGAAGGCAATCCAGGCGCTGCCGCTGGTCGAGAGCGGCGCGGCCGACGCCTATGGCTTCGGTAATCGCGAATTGGCGCTGGCCTGCGCCTCGCATTCGGGCGAGCCGGAGCATGTGGAATTGGCGGTTGCTATGCTGGCCAAAGCCGGCCTCGACGTCAACGCGCTGGAATGCGGCACGCACTGGCCGTCGAGCCATGATGCGACCGTCGCGCTGGCGCGCCAGGGCGGGGTGCCCAACGCCTTGCACAATAATTGTTCGGGCAAGCATTCCGGCTTTCTGTGCGTGTGCTGCCACGCCGGCGTCGACCATCGCGGTTACGTCGCGGCCGGCCATGCGCTGCAGGAGATGGTGCGCGATGCCATGCAGGCGGTGACCGGGGCGACGCACGATACCGCCCACCAGGCGACCGACGGCTGTTCGATCCCGACCTATGCTGTGCCGCTGCGCTCCTTCGCGCTGGGCTTCGCCAGGATGGCCACCGGCAACGGGCTGGGCACGGAACGCGCCAGGGCGGCGCGCCGGCTGCTCGGCGCCTGCATGGCCGAGCCCTTCCTGGTGGCCGGCAGCGGCCGTGCCGACGTCGCGCTGATGCAGGCCGCCCCCGGCCGCACCTTCGTCAAGGTCGGCGCCGAGGGCGTCTATTGCGCGGCGCTGCCTGAACTCGGCTTCGGCATAGCGCTGAAATGCGATGACGGTGCCGCCCGCGCCGCCGAGGTGATGGTGGCGGCGGTTCTGGCGAAGCTGTTGAGCGGCGACCGTGAAGTCTCCGCCAAACTCACCGAACAGGCCAATCCCGCCATCGAAAGCCGCATCGGCGCGGTTGTCGGCGGCATGCGGCCGACGGCGGCGCTGGCCTGAACGGCCGTCGGCAACTCAGCTTGCCCTGTTGCGCTCGATGACGAGGTGCGGATAGCCGCTGGTGCCGCTCTGGGCGAGATCGCCGGTGGCGGGCTTTGCCCAGCGGTGGCCAATGATGGCGCCGTTGGTCACGCCGTCGATGATGTTGTCGGCAATGATGGCGCTGCCGGCGCCTTCCACGACGCTGACGGCGATGCCGGTGCCGGCGTTGCGGATGACGTTGCCGGTGGCCACGACGTTGCGCAGATAAGGCCCCCAGCCAAGCTGCATGCCGTAGAGCGGCGCGTTTTCCACGATGTTGCCGGAAACGGTCGTGTCGGCCTCCACGCCGATGCCGATGCCGAAACCGCCGACTTCCGGTGGATACGGACCAGTGGTCGACAGGTTGCGCACGATGTTGCCGCTGCAGGTCGCCATGCGCCCGCCCTCGTTGAAATTGACGATGGAAATGCCGTTGGCGGCGCCGTCGACAACATTGTTGGCGATCACCGCGCCCTCGAAGGTGAATTCGGAATAGAGTGCCGTTTCGCCGGAGCGCAGGCAGGAATTGCCGGTGATCTGCACGTTCGAGCCGGAATTCGCGCGGATCGCCGAGAAAGCGCAGTCGGCAACGACATTGCCGGAGACCAGCACGCCGCCTGCGCGAAAGACATTGATGCCGTTGCCGTTCTGGCCGGTGCCGCCATTGCGCGCCGCGATGCGAGAAATGCGGTTCGCGGTGACCATCGTGCCGTCCTCGGCCGTCTGCCGGCGATGGACAAGGATGCCGCCATTGGCGCAATCGATCACGCTGTTGCCGCTGATTGAAAGGCCGGCTCCGTCGACCGACCAGATGCCGGCGTCCGCGGCGCCCGAAATGAAACAGCGCTCGATGCGCCCGGCCGCGCGCTGCAGCGCAATGCCGTTTTTCGAGGCGCCGTTCACCTGGCAGTTGTCGATCGACAGTGTCTTCACTGAACGCAGGTCGAGAAGGCCCGAAACGCTTTCGCCGAGATATTGGTTGGCGCCGTCGAAGACGAGGCCGGAGAATTCGACATGGTCGGCGTTTTCGCCTGATAGAAACGGCCCGCCGCCGCCATGGATCAGCCGGGTGGCGCCGGCAGTGCCGGCCAGCCGCACGCGCGGCGGCAGGATGAGGCCGGACACGATATAGGTGCCCGGTGGCAGAACTATAGGCTGGTTGGCGTCGCTCGCCGCCTTGAGCATTTTGCCGAACGCCTTGCTCTGGTCGTCCGTGGCGCTGGGCCTGACTCCAAAATCGCCCGGATCGATCCCGCCGGTTCTGGACGAAGACTTCGCGCCCGAAGCCTTGGCCGCGGCTGCCTTGCCAGGCACCAGGCTGAACATGGCAGCGCCGGCGGCAAAGCCCAGAAGGCTGCGTCTATCCAACATCGGCTCGGTTCCCGTCTTCAATGAGGCTGGGCGACCGTGCCATGGCGTGGCAGTGATGGCTAGTGCAAGTAGTGAGCCTGCAAACGCAGCGAGAGCAAAACTCAGAATCCGGTTACATGTGTTGTGAACAAGTCCCGGTTTGCGGAAACAGGCATTCGCGTTGGTGCGTGGCGACCCAGAAATTTATGTGATACGAACCTATCTTGAGAACGGGGTAGGGAACCATTGTGAGAAATTTTATATGCTTTGGAAGCTCTGCTATCGTTTGTATATTCACTTCACTTCTTCTTTTCCATAGTATCTTGCCTCCCATCGGATATCTTATGTTTTATTCGAATGATCTTGGCGCGCCGTTCTGGCGGTGGATTGTCGTTTTGAGCATGGCATGCGCTGCGTATGTCGCCTCGTGGGTTCCAGCATGGTTTGCTCTCAGCCGCACACCTCTTTTTATTGGACTGACGATGGTCCTTTCCGTTGGTCTGGTCGGTGCCTACGCAGAGCGTTTGAGGCGAGTGAAAGTTTTGGAATTCGCACCGGATAGCTATGTTGAAAAACCATTCTTCCGCTCGTTGCAGGAGGCACCAAACGAATTTCAGTTCTTTCTCCACGCTGCCGCTTTGAAACACTGCAAGCCATATGCGTGGAGCTATCGTGAGATGGATTTTTACGAGCTACCTCCGAACGCTGCGGTGAATGTATTGCCGGCCGAGTGGATTGAGCGCTGTGCCATCGAGCGCAGTCATAATTGAAGCTCGCAACGAGGTGCTTATGACGGCTTTCGCTCGATTTAAGCGAAGCCGGTTTCCAGATTTCTGCGTTCTGCATCGTTTCTCGAACTCTCTGGTTGGCATCGCTCGCCGCCTTGAGCATTTTGGTGAACGCCTTGCTCTGGTCATCCGTGGCGCCGGGCCGCACATCGAAATCGGCCGGATCGATCCCGCCGGTTCTGGACAAAGCCTTCGCGCCCGAAGCCTTGGCCGCGGCTGCCTTGCCCGGCATCAGGCTGAGCACGGCAGCGCCGGCGGCAAAGCCCAGAAGGCGGCGTCTATCCAACATCGGCTCGGTTCCCGTCTTCAATGAGGCTGGGCGACCGTGCCATGCCGTGGGTTGGCTGACTAGGGTGCGTGGATGTTCCAGTTCGCCATGTTTTGAAACTCAGGACATCCGAGCTTCGACCGGTGCTTGTTAAGCCAACTCTCCGGCCTTAAGTTTCCTTCATGAGCAGAGCTTTCACCCGTGAAGAAGACAGCGAGAACGCCATCGCCGGTATTGGCGAGCGGCCTGTCAGCCAACACCGCAATCTGGTCACGCCCAAAGGGTTGGCGATGATCGATGCCGAACTGGCAGGCTTGCGGGCAGCACTGGCCAATGCCGAGACGGCAAGCGACCGTGAACGCATCGCGCTGGTCTCGCGCGACCTGCGTTATTGGAACGCGCGCCGCGAAAACGCGGAGCTTTCCGTGCCCGAGCCGAACAGCGGCGTGGTGCGCTTCGGCATGACGGTTTCGCTGGAAGGCGAGGACGGCGCAGCGGTTTCCTGGCACATTGTCGGCGAGGACGAAGCCGACCCCGCCAAGGGTTCGATCTCGCATGTCTCGCCGGTGGCGCGGGCTTTGTTCGGCAAGGCCGTTGGCGATACGATCGCGGTCAACGGCCGCGAATGGGAAGTGGTGGGGCTGGGGTAGGGGCTGTCTGTTCCTTGCCGCCTACGCCGGCAACGTTTGCGTCGGTTTCGCGCAGCAGCCGGTCGAGCGTCAGCAGCGGTACCAATTCCGACTTTATCCCAGCAGCCTGTCCACCAGCCGTTCGGCCGCTTGTGGGATCACTGTGCCTGGCGGGAAGATCTCGGCCGCACCCGCCTTCAACACGGCGTCGAAATCTTGTGGCGGAATGACGCCGCCGGCGACGATCAGCATGTCCTCGCGGCCGAGCTTCTTCAGTACGGCCTTCAGTTCCGGGATGAGCGTCAGATGGCCAGCGGCGAGCGAGGAGACGCCGACGATGTGGACGTCGTTCTCCACCGCCAGCTTGCCGATCTCGTCTGGCGTCTGGAACATCGCGCCCACCGTCACGTCGAAGCCGAGATCGGCGAAGGCGGTGCCGATCACCTTCTGGCCGCGGTCGTGGCCGTCCTGGCCGAGTTTGGCCACGAGAATGCGTGGCTTCGCCCCATTCTTCTTTTCGAAGACAGCGATCTTGTCCTGCAGCCGGTCGACTTCGGGATTGTCGCCGAGCGCGGCGCGGTAGACACCCGAGATCATCAGAACCGAGGCGACATGGCGGCCGAACGCCTTTTCCAGCGCCAGCGAGATCTCGCCGACGGTAGCCTTGGCCCGTGCCGCCCGGATGGCGAATTCCAGCAGATTGCCGTCGCCCTGCGCGGCTTTCGTCAGCGCATCCAGCGCGCTCTCGACGGCGGCGACTTCGCGCGTGCCCTTGAGCCGCTGCAGCTTGGACAATTGCCTGGCCCGAACTTCGGCATTGTCGATTTTCAGGACATCGACTTCGATGTCGCGCTCGGGCTGGAAGGCGTTGACGCCGACCAGCACCTGCTCGCCTGAATCGATACGTGCCTGTGTGCGGGCGGCGGCTTCCTCGATGCGCAGCTTCGGAATGCCCTTTTCGAGTGCGGCCGCCATGCCGCCGAGCTTCTCGACTTCCTCGATATGGGCGCGGGCGCGCGCGGCCAGTTCATGCGTGAGCCGCTCGACATAGGCCGAGCCGCCCCAGGGGTCGATGATGCGGGTGGTGCCGCTTTCCTTCTGCAGGACGATCTGCGTGTTGCGGGCAATGCGCGCCGAATGGTCGGTCGGCAGTGCCAGCGCCTCGTCGAACGAGTTGGTGTGTAGCGACTGGGTGTGGCCTTGCGTGGCGGCCATCGCCTCTATCATCGTGCGCACGATGTTGTTGTAGGGGTCCTGCGCCGTCAGCGACCAACCGGACGTCTGGCTGTGAGTGCGCAGCGACAGCGAGCGCGGATCCTTCGGCGCGAAATTCTTCTCGATGAGTTCGGCCCAGAGCAGGCGCGCGGCGCGGAGTTTCGCGACCTCCATGAAAAAGTTCATGCCGATCGCCCAGAAGAAGGAGAGCCGCGGCGCGAACTTGTCGATGTCGAGGCCGGTGGCGACGCCGGCGCGCACATATTCGATGCCGTCGGCGATGGTGTAGGCGAGCTCCAGGTCGGCCGTCGCCCCTGCCTCCTGCATGTGATAGCCGGAGATCGAGATCGAGTTGAACTTCGGCATGTTCTTGGATGTGTAGGAAAAGATATCCGACACGATCCGCATCGAGGGTTTCGGCGGATAGATATAGGTGTTGCGCACCATGAACTCTTTCAGAATGTCGTTCTGAATGGTCCCAGTGAGATCCTTCTGCGCCACGCCCTGTTCTTCGGCGGCGACGATGTAGAGCGCCAGGATCGGCAACACCGCGCCGTTCATGGTCATGGAGACGGTCATCTCGCCGAGCGGGATGCCGTCGAAGAGCTGGTGCATGTCGAGAATGGAATCTATCGCCACGCCCGCCATGCCGACATCGCCGGCCACGCGCGGATGGTCGCTGTCATAGCCGCGATGGGTGGCAAGGTCGAAGGCGATCGACAGGCCCTTCTGGCCGCCGGCGAGGTTGCGCCGGTAGAAGGCGTTGGATTCTTCTGCCGTGGAGAAGCCGGCATATTGCCGGATCGTCCAAGGCTGCTGGACATACATGGTCGGGTAGGGGCCGCGCAGATACGGCGCGAGACCCGGCCAGGTGTCGAGATTGCCGACGCCCTCCAGATCGGCCTGGCCGTACTGGCGCTTGACCGCGATGCCTTCCGGCGTTTCCCAGATGCCGTCGACCGTGGCGGATGGCATGCGCGGCGCCGTCCACGCCATGCTGCTGAAATCTGGGATCAAACCATGCCTCCGACCGACGCGTCGTCGCGGACCGGCGGCAGCGGTTCGCAGAAGACCGTACCGTCGCTGGGCGCGATGCGCGGCGTCGCCTCCAGCGTCTCCACCGGCCGTTCGGTCTTCACCGGATGCAGCGTGGTGCCGACTATGGCGCGCTCGCCGCTGCGATAGGCCTCGGCGCGTGCCTTGCGCGCTTCGCCGATGCGGCTCTGGATGTGGCCGTCCTTCAGGCTCTGAAGAACGCCGCCTTCCTTTTCGATCTGCCTGAATTCCTTCCAGGCCGCTTCGCACAGGCTGTCGGTCAGCGCCTCGATGCCGCCCGAGCCGAAGGCCGGATCGCCGACATGGCCGAGATGGCTCTCTCGGGCGATGACAAGCTGGGTGTTGCGGGCGACGCGGCGGGCGAAGGCGGCCGGCAGGCCGTGCGCGATGGTGTGCGGCAGGATCGCGATGGAATCGGTGCCGCCCACGGCAGCCGCGAAACAGGCGATGGTGGAGCGCAGGATATTGGTTTCGGGGTCGGCGGCCGTCACCATCCTGTAGGAGGTCTCGGCGTGCACGCTGGCCGGCGTCGGCTGAATCGAGCTTGCCTCCAGAACGCGCATCCACAGCCTGCGCAGCGCCCGGATCTTGGCGATGGACAGGAACTGATCCTGGTTGACGGCCAATGCGAAGCCGATATGCGGCGCGGCATAGATCAGCGCCTGGCGTGCTTCCTCGAACAGGCGCAGGTAAGACACGGCCGAAGCCAGCATGATGCCGAGTTCCTGCGCCTCGGTGGCGCCGGAATTGTGGAACACGCGCCCATCGGCCTCGAGCAGCACGCCCGGCACGTCCATGGCGAAGAAATGCGCCAGCGACTGCGGCATCGAGGCCTGCAGCGCCTCGATCGACATGCGCAGCCGCCCGGTGCCGGCAAAGATCGCGGCCGGGTCGATGCCGAAGGAAAGGTTCAGCCTCGCCGGATCGACACGCCGCTTGGCGAGAAAGGCGGTCAGCCAGTCGGCCATGGCGCGGCTGGCCGGATGCACGTCGACGCGCAGATAGGTCTGGTCGAGCGGCACGCCTTCCAGCACACGGTCGATCGTGTCGGGCGCATAGGGCAGGCCATAGCCGAATGAATTCGGCGCGCCTTCGAACACAAGCGAAAGGCCGGTCGCGCCCTGGGCGATGTCTTCGGCCACCTGCGCGCGGGCACGCTCGACATCCGGGTCGTCGACGCGCTGCGAAACGATCCAGGGCTTCAGCGGGTTGGCGCGCAGGCTGTGCTCATGCCCGCTGGCGCGCTCGTAGAGCGGATTGATGCGAATGCCGTCATCGCTGTGCGAAACCAGCTTTTCCTCGAAGGAAGCGCCGGCCAATGCCTTCTCGGCCAGCGCCAGCCAGCGCTGCCGCTGCGGACTGTCGGGTTCGCTCGGTTCGTCGATGGCTTTGCTGCCCATCATCCATCCTCGTCTGCCGGCCGCACCAGCCATTGCAAATCACTCTAAGGTCCATTGCCGCGCATCGCAATGCAGCAACATGGCAAGTGTGGTGTGTCAGGTTTGAAGTGCAGGTGTTTGAAGGAGCTACGCGGCCGTCCGATTGCCATCTGATCAGGCAGTTGACTGACCACGATCCGACAACAGCGCCAACAAGGCAGGGTTTATATAAAGGTTTTCCCGCCCGGCCTTTGCCTCGTGCAGAAACCCTTCCGACGTCAACGCCTTGAGATAGACCGCGGCTGTCTGGCGTTTGGCCACGCCGGAGTCAACCAGATCGCTAATCCGGCAATAGGGGTTCACGAAGATCAACTCGGCCAGTTCGCGGGAATAAATCTTCGGCAGGTTCTGCCGCATCCGGTCGGCCGTCTGCTCCAGCAGATCGCGGATGGCGCCTATCCTTGCGGTGGTCCATTGGGCTGTCGTCCTGATCGCCTCCAGCATGAACAACACCCACTGCGTCCACGAACCGCTGGTCGTAACCTCCAGCAAATATCTGTAGTAGGTCGCCTTGTTCTGGATTATGTGCCGGCTGAGATAGAGCACGGGAATATCCAGCAGTTTCTTGTCCACCAGATAGAGCAGATTCAGTACGCGCCCCGTCCTGCCGTTGCCATCAGCGAAGGGGTGGATGGCCTCGAACTGATAGTGCATCACCGCGAGACGGATTAGCGGGTCCGTTTCCTCGACCTCGTGGATATAACGCTCCCAGTTTGCGAGCTTTGAGCGTAGAAGGTCGGCTCCTTCCGGAGGTGTATAGATCACGGCGCCGGTCGCGTCATTCACCAATGCGGTGCCGGGCGTATTGCGGATATCGAGATCGACGCCCTTGATTGTGCGGCATACCTCGACGGCGATGGCTGTCGAGAGCGGACGTTGATTCAGCATCCCGAAACCGCGATGCAGCGCCGTGCGATAGCGCAGCGCCTCTCTGGTCGCAGGATCGGCTTGCCCCTGCGCGTCGTTGGCGAAACGAAACAACCGGTCACTGGTGGTGACGATGTTCTCGATCTCGGAACTGGCCTGGGCTTCAAGCAAGGGGATCGAGTTGATCAGCACCGCTTGATTGGGGATGAGTTGCCCCGAGACCCTCAACTCTGCCAAGGCGGCACGTGCCTCGATACAGGCTTTCAGCACTGCTTTGGTTTCGATGTCTTGCGCCGGTGGCAGGGGCGGAAGATCGTTGAAAGGCTGGTCCGGGCGGAAGCTCATGGTGATAATCTGCCGTTTGATCGACATGAAGGGCAGATATGTCGATGTCTTCGACACATGAGGTTATTGTGTCGATTTTTTCTGACTTTATCGACATGTTATCTGATCTACAAGAGCATTGACAGATAATCGGCGCGAATGAATGCCAGATTTTGGACCGTTGCAGCCCTCGCCGCCATTCCGGCATGGATTCCCGACACTCTCCGGTCGCTTCGCTCCCTCACGAGGTCGGGAATGACGACAATCCGAGAGCTACCCCGCCACGCTCCTCGAACTTCGCACCTTTGATTTTGACGACTGCGTTACTATACCTGCGGCGGAACGGGTTTGTGACGATGCGCACAGCGGCTTTGCGGAGACGAGACAATGGCTGACGAGACGAGCATTTTCCTGGGCGCCAGCCGCAAGCCGGATGACAGCTACCAGAAACCGGAACAGCTCTTGCTGCGTTATGGCAACCGCCACGGCCTGGTCACCGGCGCCACCGGCACCGGCAAGACGGTGACGCTGCAGATCATGGCCGAAGGTTTTTCGAACGCTGGCGTGCCGGTGTTCTGCGCCGACATCAAGGGCGACCTTTCCGGCATCGCGGCCATCGGCGAGGCCAAGGATTTCCTGGTCAAGCGCGCCAAGGATGTGAAGCTCGATCCGTACCAGTTCCAGGAATTTCCGGTCATCTTCTGGGACCTGTTCGGCGAACAAGGCCATCCGATCCGCGCCACCGTCTCGGAAATGGGGCCGCTGCTTCTGTCGCGGTTGATGAACCTCACCGAGGCGCAGGAAGGCGTCATGAACATCGCCTTCCGCATCGCCGACGAGGAAGGCCTGCTCCTGCTCGACATGAAGGATTTGCAGGCGCTGCTCGCCAACATCGCCGAGCGCGCCGCCGAGATATCGGCCCGCTTCGGCAATGTCACCAAACTGTCGGTCGGCGCCATCCAGCGCTCGTTGCTCATCCTCGAACAGCAGGGCGGCGCCAATTTCTTCGGCGAACCGGCGCTCAGGATCGCCGACATCATGCGCACCACCCGCGACGGCCGCGGCGCCGTCAACGTGCTGGCGGCCGACAAGCTGATGGCCAATCCGCGCCTCTATGCCACCTTCCTGCTTTGGCTGATGTCGGAGTTGTTCGAACAGCTTCCCGAGATCGGCGATCCCGACAAGCCGAAATTGGTGTTCTTCTTCGACGAGGCGCATCTTCTGTTCGACGACGCACCGAAGGCACTGGTCGACCGCGTCGAGCAGGTGGTGCGGCTGATCCGCTCGAAAGGCGTCGGCGTCTATTTCGTCACCCAGAACCCGCTCGACGTGCCGGAAACGGTGCTCGCCCAACTCGGCAACCGCGTGCAGCATGCGCTGCGCGCCTATACGCCGCGCGAGCAGAAGGCGGTGAGGACGGCGGCCGAAACCTTCCGTCCCAATCCCGAATTCGACTGCGCCACCGCCATCACCCAACTCGGCACCGGCGAGGCGCTGGTTTCGACGCTGGAGGAGAAGGGCGTGCCGTCGATGGTCCAGCGCACGCTGATCCGCCCGCCATCCTCCAGGCTCGGCCCGATCACTGCGGAGGAGCGCCGCAAGCTGATCACCGAGAGCCCGGTGGCCGGCCAGTATGACGAGACGATCGACCGCGAATCCGCCTTCGAGGTCCTCCAGAAGAAGGCCGCCGAGGCGCAGGCCCCGCAAAGCGGCGGTTCGGGCTGGACCTTGCCGGACTTCGGCGGCGGCGGCCGCCAGCAGCCTGGACAACGCGCGCCGGCGCCAAGGCCGTCGAACCGGCAGACCGTCACCGAGGCGGCGATCAAGTCCGTCGTGCGTTCGGTTGGCTCCTCGCTCGGCCGGGCGATCGTGCGCGGAATCTTGGGCAGCCTTACGCGGCGGTGATCCGCATCGCTGTTTGGCGCTTAAAGGGTAGTCCCTGACAGTCCGGTTTTGCGCGTGATCCTTTGCGAAAATCGACGCCGATTTTCAGGCGCACACTAAACCGGTTGCTGTTGGGTCGTGCAATGAATGCCGCCGCCGCCGGCGGCGATGCCGTCGATGTTCAGCTGAATGATTTCTCGCTTCGGGAACAGGTCCGATAGGGTGTCGTGGGTCGTCCTGTCGGCGTCCTTGTCGCCGAATTCGGGCGCGATCACCGCGCCGTTGCAGGCATAGAAATTGATGTAGCCGGCGGCGAACTCGCGGTTCTCATAGTCCTCCCGCACGCTTGTCGGGCCGGGCAGGGTGACGACGCGCAGGCGCCTTCCCTTGGAGTCGGTCGCCTGTCCCAATATCTCCAGATGCCGTTTCGTGACGGCATGGTCGAAGGAGGCGGGATCGGTATCCAACCCCGCCACGACGACACCGGGACCGGCGAAGCGCGCGTAGAAATCGGTGTGGCCGTCGGTGATGTCCTTGCCGGCTATACCGGGCAGCCAGACGATCTTCTCAAGCCCGAGCAGCCGGAACAATTCCTTCTCGCAGGCGGCTTTGGTGAGATCCGGGTTGCGGTTCGGATTGAGCACGCAGCTTTCGGTAATGATGGCCGTGCCTTCGCCGTCCACCTCGATGCCGCCGCCTTCCAGCACCAGATCCGTTTCCAGGAACCGGGCGCTGGCCTGGCCGGCGACGAACGCGGCCACCTTGGCATCGCGCGAATGGCTTTGCTTGTCGCCCCAGCCATTGAAGTTGAAGCCCGCGCCGCCAAGTTGACCGGACTGGTCCTTTACGAAGACCGGGCCGGTATCGCGCATCCACAGATCGTCGATCGGCTGGACGACGAGCTCGATCGAAGGACCGCACAGGCGCTGTGCCAGGTCGTACTCGTCTTCCCGCACCAACATCTTCACCGGCTCATAGGCCGCGATGGCCTTGGCGATACGGGCGAGGTTTTCGCGTACAACCGGCAGCAGCTGCTTGCCCCAGATCCGGGTGCTCGGCACGAACGCCATCCATGTGGCGGCGTGCGGCTCGCCCTCTTCAGGCATGTGCCATTGCCGGGCTGCGTCTTCCGCGCGGGCGGCGACGCCGGTCATGCTTGCTCCAAGGATGCCGCCGCCCGCGGCCAGCAGACCCTTTGCCAAAAATGCTCTGCGTGTCGGCATGGCGATCTCCCGAGACAGGCTGCATCCGCGCACGTTACGGACAACGGATATCCGTATTCCCGACCTGCTTCAACGCGCGCGGCGGGTTGGAGCACGGCGCGTCGGCCGAGCGTCAAACGAAAACGGCCGCTGTCCGAGCAGGGCAGCGGCCGTTTCGCGATATCGAACGGTGTTTAGAACCAGGAGCGGCCGGCGGGGCCGAGCAACTGCGAGCCAGCGGGGACGCCGCTGTCGATCGGGATACCCTGCTCCTGGTCGTAGGAATTGGCGACCAGCGGCTGTCCGGCGCGTTCGGTGACGATCACCTTGGCGCCGTTCTTGACCCGATCAAAGAGATCGATGACGTCCTGGTTGATCAGGCGCACGCAGCCGGACGAGACCGACTTTCCGATGGAGCTCCATTCCGGCGAACCGTGCAGGCGGTAGAGCGTGTCCTCGCCATTCTGGAACAGATAGAGCGCGCGGGCGCCGAGCGGGTTCTTGAGGCCGGGCGGCATGCCGCCATTGTCGGCGCTGAACTTGCGCAGTTCCGGCTGGCGCTTGATCATGTCTTCGGGCGGCGTCCACTTGGGCCACTTGCGCTTCCACTGCATGACGGCGGTGCCCGACCATGCGAAGCCGGCGCGGCCGAGGCCAACACCATAGCGCAGCGCGCGACCACCCGGCAGCACGACATAGAGGAAATGCGTCGAGGTCTCGACAACGACCGTGCCCGGCTTCTCGCCGGTCGGGTCCGGAACGACCTGGCGCAGGAACTGCTGGTCGATCTTGCGGTAGGGGATCGCGGGGATCTCGTAATTCTCGTCGACCACCGGGCCATACATGACGGCGTAGTCGGGCAGGATCGGATCGGCGGGCGGCGGCGGGGGAGGCGGTGCTACCACCGGCGGCGGCTCCTGGCTGACGGTGGTACAGGCGGCCAGCGCCATCGAGGCGGCGCCGACCAATGCGGTGTTCAGGAACCCCCGGCGGGTCATGGGGATGGTGGGCGTCTTGAGCATAATGGCCTTGGATTAGTTCGATATGTCGAAGAAAGCGTGAATGGGCGTTGGCCCGCTTGACGGTCGTGCCGTTGTGATGGGGGCGATAGGCGTTTCTGATTCCGGCGGCAAGGTGGACAAAAAGAGGCGAGGGGGTGACGGTCCGGCTAGTGTTGCCGATCGGCAACGCCATTTTCATGGCTTTCGCCGGGCGCGGCCTCCTTTCAAGCTGGCTCCGGTCGCGCAAAGCCTTGTTTGACATGGTTTTCTTTATGATTTTCGCGCCAGCCGATCACATCTGCGTGACGGGGTTGCGGATACGGAGCGGTCGCCGCTGGCCTCACCAATTCCGGCCGATGCCGGTTGACGGCACCATCGCCTCGCGCCCAATCTTGCCAGCCTCATCGGCAGCAACGGGATCCGACCATGACTTTGGCGAGCGCCGCACTTTCAACCACCTGGACCTTTGTCGACGGCGACTGGCATGAGGGCAATGTCGCGCTAGTCGGGCCGCGCAGCCACGTGTTCTGGCTGGGCTCGTCGGTATTCGACGGGGCGCGCTGGTTCGAGGGCGTCGCCCCGGACCTTGACCGCCATGCCGCCCGCGTCAACGCCTCGGCTGTCGCACTCGGCCTGGAGCCGACCATGACGCCGGAAGCGATCATCGGCCTGACCTGGGAAGGGCTGAAGAAATTCGACGGCAAGACCGCCGTCTATATCCGCCCAATGTACTGGGCCGAGCATGGCGGCTATATGGGCGTGCCGGCCGATCCCGCCTCGACCCGCTTCTGCCTGTGCCTCTACGAGGCGCCGATGATGCCGCCGGCCGGATTTTCGATCACCGTGTCGCCATTCAGGCGGCCATCGATCGAAACCATGCCCACCAATGCCAAGGCCGGTTGCCTCTATCCGAACAATGGCCGCGCCATTCTGGAAGCCAAGGCGCGCGGTTTCGACAATGCGCTGGTACTCGACATGCTGGGCAACGTCGCCGAAACCGGCTCGTCCAACGTGTTCATGGTCAAGGACGGGCACATCTACACGCCCGCCGCCAACGGCACCTTCCTGTCTGGCATTACCCGGGCGCGCACGGTCAAGCTGTTGGCTGATTACGGCTTCCGCACCACCGAAAAGACGCTGACGGTGCGCGATTTCCGCGAGGCCGACGAGATTTTCTCGACCGGCAACCATTCGAAAGTGGTGCCGATCACCCGCATCGAGGATCGCGACCTGCAGCCTGGTCCGGTCGCCAAGAAGGCGCGCGAGCTCTATTGGGAATGGGCGCATTCGACGCCCGCCGGTTAGCAGCCTGTGGACGGTTAGGCCTCCATAAGATGCGACCGGCCACCCTTACCTACGTCATTCCCGGGGGCGCTTAGTGGAACCCGGAATGACCGCTTGCGAGTTCGATCTCGAACTGCCCACACGGCCTGGCGACCGCTTGAAAATTAATTTTCCAAGTGTTCCCTTAGTATATTTTTTCGGGTAAACCCGGTTCCATGGCGAAAACGGCCTGCCACTTTCCGGTGCGATGCTTTAGAAGGAACCGCACACCAGTTTCATGGGTTGTCGCGAGACAGTTCCACCATATGTCTGTCCGGTGAGAGATTGCCGGAAATTGCCAACGAAGGAGTACGACCATGGCTTTTGAACTGCCCGCCTTGCCTTACGATTACGAGGCGCTTCAGCCCTTCATGTCGAAGGAAACGCTGGAGTACCACCACGACAAGCATCACAAGGCCTATGTCGACAACGGCAACAAGCTGGCCGCAGAGGCCGGCATGGAAAACCTGTCGCTGGAAGAGGTGGTGAAGCAGTCGTTCGGCAAGAATGCCGGCCTCTTCAACAACGCCGCCCAGCACTACAACCACGTCCATTTCTGGAAGTGGATGAAGAAGGGCGGCGGCGGCAACAAGCTGCCGGGCGCGCTGCAGAAGGCGGTCGACAGCGATCTCGGCGGCTATGACAAGTTCAAGGCTGACTTGATCGCCGCTGGCACCACCCAGTTCGGCTCGGGCTGGGCCTGGGTCTCGGTCAAGGACGGCAAGCTCGCCATCTCCAAGACCCCGAACGGCGAGAACCCGCTGGTTCACGGCGCTACCCCGATCCTCGGCGTCGACGTGTGGGAGCACTCCTATTACATCGACTATCGCAACGCGCGCCCGAAATATCTCGAGGCTTTCGTCGACAGCCTGATCAACTGGGATTACGTGCTGGAACTCTACGAAAAGGCGTGAAGACCGCTCTTTCGGTCCACTGAATTTGATCTGGAGGAGCCCCGCTTTTGCGGGGCTTTTTCTTTGGCCCAGCGGCCCGGGCTTGGCCGTCCTGCCGATCTCGCGACCATTCAACTGAGGTTCAAAGGCGCGTGAGTGGATATTCCGGAATTTTTGGGCCACCTTGGCCGTTGTCCCAGGCATACGAATGTCTCGATCGTCAACCAAGGAACTCACCGAATGAGAAAGCTTGTCCTCGCCGTCTCGATGCTTGCCTTCGCGGGCTCGGCCGCCTTCGCTGATCCGATCGCCGACCGTCAGGCCCTGATGAAGGAGCGCGGCAAGCTCGTGGGCGGCCTTGCCAAAGTGGTCAAGGGTGATGCCGCTTTCGACGCGGCCGCCGTGCTCGACCAGCTCAAGGCCCTGGAAGCGAATGCGCAGAAATTCGATGTCGCGACGATGTTCCCGGCCGGCAGCGACAAGGGCGAAACCGAAGCCGCTCCGAAGATCTGGGAAGACCCGAGCGGCTTCAAGGCCGCTGGGGATAAATATCTGGCCAATGTGAAGGAAGCCGTGGCTGCCGCGCCCGACAGCGTCGACGCGCTGAAGACCAGCTTTGGCGCGGTGACCGCCAATTGCGGCGGCTGTCACCAGCCCTATCGCCTGAAGAAGAGCTGACGGGACGCGCCCGGTGTGGGGCAGGATAGTCGGCGCCGGCGTGGCGCTGGCCGGCATTGTCGCCGGAGCCGGATGGATTTTGTCCGCGCCGGTCGGGCTGGATGCAGCCACCGTTGCCGGGCTCGGGGCGGGCGATGCGGTGCGCGGCAAACGCATCTTCAACGCCGGCGGCTGCACATCCTGCCACGCGCGGCCCAAGGCTGAAGGCGACGCCCGGCTGGAACTGGTGGGTGGGGTCGAACTGAAGACCGGGTTTGGCACCTTCGTTGCGCCTAACATCTCGCAGGACAGACAAGACGGCATCGGCGCCTGGTCATTGGAGGACTTCGCCAACGCCATGATGCGCGGCGTCTCGCCTTCCGGCGAACATCTCTATCCGGCCTTTCCCTATACTTCCTATGCCCGCATGAAGCCGTCGGATGTGGCCGATCTCTACGCCTATCTGAAGACGCTGCCAGCGGTTCCCGGAAAGGCGGCGGCGCATTCACTGTCTTTCCCCTTCACCATTCGTCGCGGCATCGGCCTTTGGAAACGGCTCTATCTAGACAGCAACCCGGTTGTGGCGCTCGCCGCCGACGCACCCGCCGCGGTCGTCGCCGGACGCTATCTGGTTGAAGGGCCCGGCCATTGCGGCGAATGCCACACACCGCGCGATGTCTCTGGCGGACCCGACAAGACACAATGGCTGGCCGGCGCGGTCGCCGCCGAAGGTGGCGGCATCGTGCCGAACATCACGCCTGGCAAGGGCAGCTTCGCCGGCTGGTCGGCCGCCGACATCGCCAACTATCTGGAGACCGGCTTCACGCCGGAGTTCGATTCCGTCGGCGGTTCGATGGCCGACGTGCAGAAGAACATGGCGCAACTGACGACCGAAGATCGCGCCGCGATCGCCGCCTATCTGAAGGCGATACCGCCGCACGCCAATGGCTATCCGGCGCGGAAGTAGCGAAGGCCGTCGGCAATCGGCAGTCGGGAAGAAAACCCGTCGCAGTGTCGGCTGCGACAGGCGAGACGGCGAATTCCACGTCAACAATCTCTTCCGACTGCCGACTGCCGACAGCTCAGGCTTCCATCTTCCCCGTCACCTTGAGAGCAAAAGCATAGGTGAAGGCGATCTCCTCCAGCCTGGAGAAGCGCCCGGACGCACCGGCATGGCCGGATTCCATGTTGATCTTGAACAGGACCGGGCTGTCGCTTCGTTTCATTTCGCGCAGCCGCGCCACCCATTTCGCCGGCTCCCAATAGGTGACACGCGGGTCGGTCAGCCCGGCCAGCGCCAGGATTGGTGGATAATCGAGCGCGCCGACATTGTCGTAGGGCGAATAGGCCGCGATGGTGCGGTAGTCGTCCGCCGAGGCGATCGGGTTGCCCCATTCGGGCCATTCTGGCGGTGTCAGCGGCAGGGTCGCGTCCAGCATGCTCGTCAGCACATCGACAAAAGGCACTTCGGCGACGATACCGCCGAATGCGTCGGGCGCCATGTTGGCGATGGCGCCCATCAGCATGCCGCCGGCCGAACCGCCCTGCGCCACGATGCGGTCATGGGCGGTGTAGCCTTCGGCCACCAGATGCCGGGCGGTCGCGATGAAATCCGTGAAGGTGTTCATCTTCGTCGCGCGTTTGCCGTCCTCGTACCAGGCGTAGCCCTTGTCCTTGCCACCGCGGATATGGGCGATCGCATAGACGAAGCCGCGGTCGACCAAGGAGAGGCAGTTGGTGTTGAAGGATGCCGGTATGGCGATGCCGTAGGAACCGTATCCGTAGAGCAGGCAGGGCGCCGATCCGTCGATGGGCGTGTCGCGGTGGTGGATCAGCGAAATCGGCACCAATTCGCCATCGTGAGCGGGGGCCATCAGCCGTCGGGTGACATAGTGGCTGGCATCGTGGCCGGACGGCACTTCCTGCGTCTTCAACAATGTGCGCTGGCGCGTGCGCATGTCGTAGTCGAACAGCTGCGACGGCGTCGTCATCGACGAATAGGAGAACCGCATGATTTCGGTGTCGTATTCGTAGGACCCCGACAGGCCAAGCGAGAAGGCCTCCTCGTCGAAGGAGATCAGATGTTCCTCGCCGCTCGCCCGCTCGCGCACGACGATGCGCGGCAGGCCGTCCTTGCGCTCCAGGCGTACCATGAAGTCCTTGAAGCCGATGACCGAGAGGATGAGGCGTCCCGGCTCGTGCGGCACCAGCTCGCGCCAGTTGGCGCGCACAGGGTCGTGTGCCGGCGCGGTCATGATCTTGAAGTCCTTGGCGCCGTCGGCATTGGTCAGGATGAAGAAGACATCGCCGCCTTCCTCGAGGTCGTATTGCAGCCCGATTTCGCGTGCCGCCACCAGCTTCGGCTCGGCAAGCGGCTCGCCGGCGCGCAGCAGCCTGTATTCGGAGGTCTCGTGATCGTTGATGCCGATCATGATCCATTCGTTGCTGCGCGTTCCGCCAACATTCATGAAGAAACCTGGATCTTGTTCTTCGTAGACAAGAAGATCTTCTTGCGAATTGGCGCCGATCGCATGGTAGAAAGTCTTGGATGGGCGATGATTGGCATCGAGCCTGGTGTAGAAGAACCCGCTGTTGTCGGCCGCCCACACGCCGCCGCCGCCAGTATCCTCGATGCGGTCGGCAAGATCGTTTCCGTCGGCAAGATCTCGCACGTATAGCGTGTAGAATTCGGAGCCCTTGTCGTCGAAGGCCCACAACAGCCTTTTGTGGTCGGAAGAGTGGTCGACGCCGCCCAGGCGGAAGTAGGCCTTGCCTTCGGCTTCGAGGTCGCCGTCGAGCAGGATCTGCTGTTCGCTGCCGTCGCGCGGCGTGCGGAAATAGCGCGGCTGTTCGCCGCCGAGCTTGAAGGAGGAGCCGTAGGCGAAGGGGCCGTCCTTCATCGGCACGGAGGAATCGTCCTCCTTGATGCGGCCCTTCATCTCGCCGAACAGAGCTTTCTGCAGGTCGGCGGTGTCGGTCATCAAGGCCGCCTGGTAGGCATTCTCGGCCTCCAGATGCTTGCGGATCGTCGGATCGAGCACGGAGGAATTCTTGAATACTTCCTGCCAGTTGTCGGCCCGCAGCCAGGCATAGTTGTCGACCCGGGTCACGCCGTGGTGGGTGTCGGAATGGGGTCGCTTTTCCGGGCGCGGTGCAGTGGCCTGGGGAAAAATTGCAGGTCGGGTCATCCAAATCTCGCTGTGCAGAATCCGAGTTGCGACTGAACACGGCGAGGCGGCGGCATTCAAGAGGCGCCCGCTTCTTTACGCGGCGGACGGCGGTCGAGGGAGGCGCTGCTCAGTAGTTGACGTTGGGGAAGGTTGGGAAACGCTCGCCGGCGGCCCGGATGTAGTTCAAGATGTTCTCCAGAGCCGCGGTTCGATTAGGCCAAGCGATAACGCAGAAGTTGTACGGAGTACGGAAAAATATCCACCCGTCAAAGAATATTTTCTTGAGCAGTATTAATATAGTTGAAGAATGAATTGACTTACTTGTCTATCAAGTCCATTAAAGCCCCGTGACACGACTCGCGGGCAACAGCCTGTGCAGAAGCGTGCAGCGCCCTCTCCAGAATGGGCAAGACTTAACTCTCGTTGGGACCCGAACGCTATGGATATTGTCGAAACGCCTCCAAAAAACAGCGATATGCTGATCGAGTTGACCGCAGACGTGGTTGCCGCATACGTCAGCAACAATCCTGTTCCGGTGGGTGAGCTTCCGAATCTGATCGCCGATGTTCACGCTGCCCTTGGCCGCGTGGGTGGAACGGTGGAACAGCCGCCTGCCGACAAGCAGAAGCCGGCTGTCAATCCGAAGCGCTCGGTTCATGACGAATACATCGTCTGCCTCGAGGACGGGAAGAAGTTCAAGTCGCTCAAGCGCCATTTGATGACCCATTACGGGCTGACCCCCGACCAGTACCGCGAAAAGTGGGGCTTGGACGCCAACTATCCGATGGTCGCCCCGAACTATGCCGCCGCGCGCTCGCAGCTGGCCAAGAAGATGGGCCTCGGCCGCAAGCCGAAGGGCCGGTAGTTCCAGGCTTTTCACGGGTTCACGGCTTCGCCAAGGAGTTGTTGCCCGCGTGATCGAACGGCGCCTTCGGGCGCCGTTTCATTTTTCGGGCATGGCTGCGCGCCCGGTTTCCGACATGGCCGCCATCCTCGCTTTGCGCCGGCGCTTCGCCGCGCAGCCGGTCCAGTGCCTGTTTCAGCGCGATATGACGGTTGAGATCGTAGCTCCAGTGGCGGCGCATGCCCTTTA
Source organism: Mesorhizobium terrae (assembly GCF_008727715.1). Taxonomy (GTDB): domain Bacteria; phylum Pseudomonadota; class Alphaproteobacteria; order Rhizobiales; family Rhizobiaceae; genus Mesorhizobium; species Mesorhizobium terrae. The sequence goes on along the minus strand of NZ_CP044218.1, from coordinate 5,496,441 downwards.
GCCGCTCGCGTTCGATGACCCGCTCAAGCCTTTGCATCAATTTGGCTTTCGTCTCGGGCGGCGCGGTAAACGCGGCCGCCAGATCGATGCCGCATAACAGGCTCGTCGCCGCGAGCTGGCGTGCCTCGTTTGCCTGCGCTGTTTTCCTGGCACCGAAACTTTTCGCTTCTTCCTCGAACCGCTTCATCCGTCCTGCCTCGCTGTTGCTGTGACGGTGAGATCATCTCCGCTACGCGGGGCGTGGGGAGAAAGGACAAGCGCGCTTCGGGACGGTGAAAATTATTCGCAAGTCATTTCAAGACTTTGCGCGCTATTTGCCAGATTCAATGTTCTTGATTTGTTCACATGTACGGCGTATCCGGCTACAAAGGAACTTATTCCTATAACGGGAGGGGTTTCGTGCAATTGATGACCGTCCTAGCCGATGAACCGGGCGAACCTGCCACCAGCGGGCTCGTATTTTCGGAAGGGTCTCACCCACATGCGAAGCGACGCGACGAGATCGTGTTCGAACTTTGCGAAGGGCTGATCGACATGACCGCGGCGCTGTTTTCGGTGTCGAGCAGGGAACTGCGCAAGGCGCAGCGCACGTCGGCGCCGGTGACGCGGGTCCGGCAGATCGCCATGTATGTCGCGCATGTCGTGCTGCAGTTCACCCAGGGCGAGATCGGCCGCGCCTTCGGCCGCGACCGCACGACGGTGGTTCATGCCTGCCACCTCATCGAGGACATGCGCGACGACGCCGAATTCGACCATCTCGTGCTGGTGGTCGAACGGATTGCCTATGCCGCCTTCCGCGACCGGCTGGGGCGCTGAGATGGAGGCGTGCGCGACTGTGGTTTCAAGCGAAAGAAGGCTGCTGCATTTTCTGATGCCGGGCCCGGCCTCGCTGCGGCCGGCCTCGGTCGCGGGCCGGCTGCTTGTCGAGGCTTCGGGGCGGGGTGCGATCGCGGTGGAGGAGCATGTGCTTGCCACGCTCGCTTCCGGCGGCGTGATCAAACGCGAAGGGTTCAGCCTGGCATTGACGGCCAGCGGCGCTGCGCTGGCGCAGCGCCTGTCCGCGCCTGCCGACGCATTTGGCGGGCGACAACGCGAACTTGGCGTGGTGACCGCCGATACCGGCACCTGTCCGGTTTCGGTCATGGCCAATCTGTCGGAATCGCCGCTGGCGCAACTGGTGCGGCGCAAGACCAAGGACGGCAAGCCGTTTCTGAGCCCACCGGAATTCGAGGCGGGCGAAAGGCTGCGCGCCGACTATACGCGCGGCCAGATCATGCCGAGGCTGGGCGCCAACTGGGAGGCATCGGTCTCGTCGGGCCGGCGCGCCGACGGCCTCGCCGACCTGACCGACGCCGCGCTCGCCGCGCGCCATCGCGTCGAGGCCGCGCTGGCGGCGGTCGGCCCGGAACTGTCCGGCGTTCTGGTCGATGTCTGCTGTTTCCTGAAGGGGCTCGAACGGGTCGAAAGCGAACGCGGCTGGCCGCTGCGCTCGGCCAAGATCGTGCTCAAGACCGGCCTGGCAGTACTGGCGCGGCACTACCGCCCGCCGGCGCGTGGACCAAGGCAACCCCTGCATTGGGGCGCGCAGGATTATCGCCCGCGCATCGCGTGACGGTAGATAGTCTTTCGCGAAACGCTCAGGCGGTCTGCTTCAGCGCCGCTTCGGCATCGTGCTTGATGCGCTTGACCATGGAGCGCAGGCCGTTGGCGCGCTGCGGCGACAGATGTTCGTCCAGCCCCAGCGCTTTCAGCGTGGCTTCCGCGTCGGTCTTCAGGATATCGCTGGAAGTGTGGCCGGAAAACAGCGCCAGCATGATCGCCACCAGCCCACGCACGATATGCGCGTCAGAATCGCCCTGGAACGTCAGCACCGGATCGCCGCCGCTGCCCTGTTCGGTGGTCAGCCACACCTGGCTGACGCAGCCGGGCACCTTGTTCTGGGGTATGCGGGCGGTATCGGGGAATTCCGGCAGCGCTTCGCCCAGCTCGATCACATAGCGATAACGGTCTTCCCACTCGTCGAGCAGGGAGAAGTCGTCGCGTATGGCTTCGATGGTGGCGCTCATGCAGGCGATATAGTCACGCCGGCCGCTACAGTCACGGAAAAAGAAAACCGCAGGCGCCGAGAGGGAGGCGGCCTGCGGGTGATGCCGAAGATCGGCAAGGGGATTTTCGCGACAAAAGTGGGATCGGGGCCTGGCGCCCCGGCCGATCAGTTGTTCGGATCGGGGCGGGCGGACGGCGTCGGGATGACGCTGCCGGTGATGGTCGTGGTGTCCGACGGGCCGGCCGGCGCGGCCTCGGCCTGCTTGGCCGGCTGGTCGTCCAGCATGTCGGCGGCGATCTTGGCGGTTTCCTTGGCGCGTACCGAGATGGTGTGCACCGCGGCCTTGCCGGTTTCGCAGACGTCGGGCTTGCGTTCGCACATGCCGGCAATGTCGCCGACCGCGTCGCGCGCCGCCAGCAGCGCCTGGATGGGGTTTACGCTCTGGCCCTGTTCGTCGGAGCCGACGCTGAACGGCAGCACGAGCAGCACGAGCGAGAACCAGAAAGCGGCTCTGAGCAGAAAGAACATGACACGACCCTCTCGTTGTGACCGGACCGGGCATCGTTGTGCCGCAGTCTCGTTTGTTGAGGATGATCCTGACACAGCCGCGCAAAGGACGGCTTGCGGTCCATGCGAGAATTTGCCTCAAATTTTAGACAATCTGGAAAGGCCCGATTTTCGATTTAGACAAGGCTAAAATGCGGCCTTTTTCGTTAGGGCTGCGGTAACCATCTAAGATGCTGTGTTTATTCGTCTTTTCCGGCACTGCTCCGATAGCGTCCGAAATGGCCGGAAAAGTCCTGAAGGCGGTCCGGCTAACCCGGTGTTTACCATGACCGCAATCGGCTGGGCATGGATGCCGGGGGATACCGATATTCGCACCGTGATCGGCCTAGTTCGGCCCGGTTTTATTCATTCCTTAAAGGCTGGATGCGAGTTTCAGATCAACAAAAGCGATCTGCAAAGCAGACCAGTGTGAGTGCGTTGCGTTGAATTCGATAGCGACCCGATACGTTGATTTGCCCGACGCCGTGGCCGCAGGCTGCGAGCGGTTGGTGCATGCTGGCGTTACCGATCAGGCCGCCCGCCGCAGCCAGCGCCGTTTCATCGGCCTGATGCTGGCGGCACCTTTCCTGTTCGCCAGCGCCGCCGTTGTCCTGGTCACCGCCAGGCTGGGTGCCGATGTCACCGTTGCCACCATTTTCGCGATCTTCGGTCTGTCCTGGTTCACCGCACTGCTGGTGGCTGCCACGGGCCGCCTGATGCCGGCCGCTGGCGTGGCACTTGGCGCCGGCGCCGTCGGCCTTGCCGGCCTGGTCGCCGCCGGTGGCGGTCTCGCGTCGCCGCTGGTCATCCTGGCGCTGGCCCTGTCGGCCGAGGCTTTCTGGATTGGCAATTCGCGCCGCGCCGCGGGCATTGGCCTCGCGGCTGCGCTCGCCGCGCTCGTTCTGCAATTCGCCCTGGCGCCGTTGCTGCCGGTGGAAGCACCGACCGCCTGGCACTGGCTGTTCCCGGTCGCCTGGGGCCTGACCTGGCTGCCGCGCGTTCGCGGTCTCGGACGGTCGCTCGCCGATGACGACGCGACGCCGGAGGCAACGCGCCTGGAAGACATTATCGACGCCGTGGTGCTGCGTTTGGCGCAGAACGGCGAGGTGCTGGAAGCGTCGGCGCAGTCGCGCGGGCTGTTGAAGCTCGCGCCTGAACTCCTGTCCGGCAACGGGTTGTTCGACCGCATCCATCTGGCCGACCGCGTCGCCTACCTGTCGTCGCTGGCCGACATGCGCGAGGGCGCTGCGCTGCGCAGCGTCGAGATGCGCGTGCGCCTCCCCAGGGGCGAGGCGGGCGATGGCGCCTCCAACCACCAGCCGTTCCGGCTCGACCTGATGCGCGCCGGCGATGGTTTCGTCGCGCTGCTGCGCTCGAACGAAGAGATGCAGGACCTGAAGCATGCGCTGGCCGGCGCGCGTGAATCGGCGGCTGGCGCCGATGTCGCCAAAGGCAGGTTCCTGGCCGCCGTCAGCCACGAGTTGCGTACGCCGCTCAACGCCATCATCGGCTTCTCGGACATGCTGCTGAACGAGATATTCGGCGGCTTCAAGGACCCGCGCCAGAAGGAATATGTCGAGCTGGTGCGCGATTCCGGCCACCATCTGCTCGCCGTCGTCACTTCGATCCTCGACGTGTCGCGCATCGAATCGGGCGCCTATTCGGCGCAGCCGGAGCCGTTCCGCTTCGTCGACGCCGTCGAGATGTGCCAGTCGATGATGCACATGCAGGCCGAGGCCAAGAACATCCGGCTGACCACGCAGATCGCCGCCGATTCGGGCGAGATCAACGCCGACCGCCGCGCCGTGCAGCAGATCCTCATCAACCTGACCTCGAACGCCGTCAAGTTCACGCCGGACGGCGGCGCGGTCTCGATCGGTTCGCGCCGCATCGGTTCGCGCCTGCATTTCTGGGTGAGCGATACCGGCATCGGCATAGCCGAGGCGGATCTGTGCAATCTCGGCAAGCCGTTCATGCAGATCCAGAACGACTATACACGCCGCTTCGAAGGCACCGGCCTCGGCCTGTCGCTGGTCAAGGGCCTCGTCAGCCTGCACGAAGGCACGATGTCGGTCGAAAGCGCGCCGGGCGAGGGCACCAAGGTGACCATCAGCCTGCCGGTGGATGGTCCGAAGGGGAATGCCCCCAAGTCGACCGTGCTGCCGTTGACCCAGCCAAGGAACGAAAAGGAGGCCGGCCTTGGCTCGCTCCGCAAAACAGCCTAGGAAAGGCGCCCGCAACAAGCGCCCCGGCATGCTGCAGACCGGCACCGCGGCGCTGGGCGAGATGATCGCCAACAACCCTGTCCTGGTCGGTGGCTCGACCGCCTTCCTGGTGACGCTATTCTACGTCTCGGCCAACGCTCTGTGGTATCAGCCGGGCCTGCACACCGGCGCCTTCTTTGCCACGCGCAGCTTCCAGCAATTCCCGGTACCGGCCGTGCCGGAGCCGGAGACCACCATCAACATTGAGCGACCCGACCCGAATGCGGCGGCAGTCCCCGCCACTTCGCAGCAGGCAGTCGCCAAGAGCGATCCGGTCGTGCAGCGGGTGCAGGGCGTGCTGAAGGAGATCGGCTATTACGACGGTACCGTCGACGGCCTGACCGGGCCGGCGACGCGCAAGGCGATCGAGACCTATCGCCAGAAGATGGGCCTCTCTGTTTCCGGCGCCATCGACGGAGCGTTGCTCGACCATCTCGGCATTGCCACCACCGCCTCGGTGGTGCCGCAACCGGCGCCGCGCAGCGACACCACAGGCACGGTCCCGAAACCGGCGCCGGCCAATGCCATGACGGATCAGCAGAAGACCGACGCCCGCCTCGTCAAGATCCAGGCGGGCCTGCGCGCCTTCGGCAATAACGACATCAAGATGGACGGCGTCATCGGCGCCCGCACCAAATCCGCCATTCGCGAGTTCCAGTCGCTGTTCGGACTGCCCGAAACCGGCGAGCCGGACGAAGTGGTCTATGCCAAGATGCGCGAGATCGGCCTGACCAACTGAGGTCGGGTTCTCCGCCCGCGGGCAAAACGGCGACGGACCATGCGCTGGACACAAGCGCACGCCCTGCTACAGCAATCACCTATGAAAAAGCATTTCCCGCAATCCGCTTCTCGCGGAGCCCGCCCATGCGTGTGACCACCGACCTGTGGGTGTCGGCGCTGGTGCGCCGGGCCTTTTCGTCGAGCGGCTTCGCGGCGATCCTCCAGCGCGGCGCCACCGAGGCGGGCGCCGTCTTCGTGCTGACGCGCGATCGCTTCGGCGAGGTGACACTCTACGGCCCGGCGCCGCAGACCAGTTATGACAACGCGCGGCCCGACGAGCGCCTGTTCGGCAAACTCGAGACGACGCTGGACGAGGAGGTCGTCATCAAAAGGCTGGAGCGGGAGAAGAAGTTCGACCCCGACATCTGGGTGGTCGAGATCGAGCCGGGTTCGGAACCGGTGGAAGAACTGATCGCGATCAGGACGCCTTGAACGCCGGCTTGCCCTGCTGCGTTGCCGCCGGCGTGTCGGAATTGGCGGTTGTCTCGCGCGCGTCGCGCAGGCCCGGCGACAGCGCCTCGGCCTGCCACTGCGCCAGCTGGCCGCGCGCCACGTCCAACGGCAGCAACCTGTAGCGGTCGAGGAACAGGCGGATCGACTGCGGATGCGGAAACTGGCCGGGAAAGACCGCCACGGCGATCAGGAAGGCGTGGTCGTCGCCGAGTTCGAGTGTGCGCAGTGCGGTGAGCAGCCGCGAATAGTCGTCCGCCGCCGCGATCGAATGCGCCGTGGCGAAGTCGATCCGCAACGCGTCGGCGAGCGCGGTCTTGAAGAAGGCGGCGTTGCCGCTCAGCGCCATGTCGCGCAGCTTCCGGTAGGGATTGGTGTCGGCTCTGGCCGGAGCGGTGGTGGCGGTGTTGTTAGGGTCGGCCATCACCGCGCGCAGGCGCTGGCGCACCGCCTCGGCCGCCTGGCCAGGCATGGGCTTGGCCGGTCCAGGCGCCTCAGTTGCGGTATCGCGCATCTCGCGCGACCGGCCCTGTGCTGGCCGTTCCAGTGCGCGGATCAGATGCGAAATCGCGGGGTTGAGGTCCTTGCGGCGGGCGATGGCGCGCGCATGGGGCAAGCCATGACGGCCGATCAGGGCGATGAGGTCAACATCCGTCAACGCCCGCGAGCGGATCAGGAGCGGCGCCGCGATATCGACCTTGGCGTCGGCAAGCCTGAGCACCAATTGGCGCGGCGCGTATTCGGTTTCCGAAAGGGCGGCTGCGCCGAAGCGCAGCGCCTCATTGGGCGTATCGTCGAACAATGGCAGGGCAAGGTCTTCCAACTGCGCTATCTCGCGGCGCGACGGGCGCGGCAGCGAGCAGAACGCCGAAATGGCGGCCCGGAAAAGCCGCTCGGCCTTTCCCGTTTCCATCCGCACCGCGATATGCCGGAAGTCAGAAGATGACACGAGTTACGCCTGTACAAACACACGGCGCTCCGATCCCGACGCGGACAACAGTCCGGCCGAGGGCGCGCGAACAAGCATCAAATTAGCCGCGATCCGTTAGCGCTCCGTTAACCCTCTAGGCGCCTAATCAACCCTGTAGGCGTTGCGTTTGTGCTCTGGGTCGAACCGAGAGGAATGCGCGAACCATGGGACAGGTACTGTCTTTCCAGCCGCGGAACGCGGCACCAAACAGACTTCCGCGAAGCGTTGATACGGCCGCGTCCGTCATCATCTTTCCAGGGGTGCGCTACGAGCGGCCGCAGGAAGGTGCGGCAACGGCATCGGGCGCCGAGACGGGCACGCAAGGCGCGCCGTCGTCGAAGCCGCGCCACTGAGGCGGCGTAAGTCGCTTTCCGATCAGAATTGCTGCAATTCGCAGGAACTCTGATCGAGGAAACGCGCCACCGCCGGCTTCCAGCTTTCATCCGGCACGAAGGCGCGCACCACCACGATGCCTTCCTCAATCGGCGCCTCGACAAAGATCGAGCCCTGGAACCCGTCGGGCAGGGCCTTGCGCACCTCGATCATCTGCGCCGGCGTCAGCACCACCGCATCCAACTGGCCGTTTGTCGCGCTGCGATCGTTGAAGCTGTAGATGTTGTGGCCGTTGCGGTCGTAGACCGAGACCGACCAGAACGGCACCGAGCCCGGCGCGGTCAGCTGTATCATGCCGTCGGCGAGGTCGAAGCGGCAGGCGGCGGCGTAGAATTGCGGATCGATCGACTTCACCGGCGCCGGACTGCCGGCATCCGCGTCAAGCCGGGCCATGGTGTAGAAATCCGACTTCATCGCCAGGTTCGACCAGGCGTCGCGCTCGGAAAACGTCGGCACCAGCAAAAGCACGGCGATGTGTACGATGGCCGCGCCGACGAGGCCGAGCAGGATGGCGTGGAACAGCCTAGCCATCGCAGCCGATCCTCAGGATGGCCGGCAGCTTGACGTCGGAGAGCCCGGTCGAGGCGGCAATCGGCGTGTCGTAGAAATTGAGCACGAAGCGCAGCGGACCGGCGCCGGCGACGGGAAGCCAGTTGCCGGGCGCCGCGTTACTGGCCACCGTAATGACGGTGGAATTGTCGGCCTGGCGCAGGATCTCGTGCGACTGCAGCGCCGCCTGGCGCGGCCGGCCGGACACGATCGGGTCAAGCGCCTGGTCGGCGGCGTGCAGGGTCCAGAACCGCGCCGTCGGGAAACTGCCTTCGATGGTGTAGCTGCATTCGCGCCGCAGGCTTTCGCCGTTGGAATCGGCCTCGGCGACGAAGGAAAGACCCTCGGCGCGGCCAAGCGCCAGCGCGCCCTGGCGGGCCACGCGCGCCTGCGAATAGGGATCGGCCTCCGCTGTGCCGATATCGGGAAAGGCCGTCCACGGCCCGATGCGGATGGCGCCGCCGCCGCTCTGGGCATCGAGCGCGTACCAGACGCTGCCGCCGCCCAACCCGATGGCGATGGCGAGAGCCAGAAGCGTCAGCAATGCGTTCTTCAGCATGGAGGCTCGTCAGGGCAGGGGATCATTGCGACATGGTGGCCGGCATAGCGGCGGTGCGGGGCTGGTGCAAGGCTGTGGGCTGCTTCACAGCGCCGAGAGCGTTTCGGGTTTGGTAGGCGGGGTGAGCACCGGCGCATCCTCGAAGGTCTTGCTGAGCGTGCGCAGGGTCTGCGTGGTGCGGCTGGACAGAACGGGCGGCCGCTCGGCGGCCACCTTGGCCTGGTCGTCGGCTGCCGGCTTCTTCTCGGGCTCGGTCTTGGCCGCCACCGTCTTGTCGACGAAGGGCTGGTCGATGCCGGGGATCGGCTTCAGGTCGATGTTCTGGTGCGCATAGACCATCATCCGCTGCCAGATCATCGCAGGCAGCGAGCCGCCGGTCATGTTGTTGGTGGGGCGGAAGTCGTCATTGCCGAGCCAGACCGCAGCCGTGTAGTTGCCGGTGAAACCGACATACCAGGCGTCGCGGTAGCTCTGCGTGGTGCCGGTCTTGCCGCCCGAAACGATGTTGGGCAATGCCGCGCGGCGGGCCGTGCCGATGACCGGCACCTGCACCAGCATCGAGTTCATCGAATGCAGCGCCTTTTCCGACAGTACGCGGCGCGGCGGCGGCGCGTCCTTGGCCCAGTCGTAGACGACCTGGCCGGTGTGAGTGACGAGCTGGGTGATGCCGTGGCGCGTGCCGACAAAGCCGTTCTGGGCGAAGACCGAATAGCCGGTCGCCTGGTCCATCACCGTCATGCCGGAGGTGCCGAGCACCATGGTCTTGTGCGATTCCAGCGGCGATTCCACGCCCATGTCCTCGGCCATCTTCTTGATCGGCGGGATCGACAGCGAATCCTTGGCCAGCCGCACCGGCACGGTGTTGATGGATTTGACGAAGGCGGTGAGCAGCGTGATCTTGCCGCCGAAACCACCGCTGTAATTCTTGGGCGTCCAGTTGCCCCAGCTGACCGACGCGCTCGAAATCACCGATTCCGGCGTGAAACCATGCTCCATAGCGGTCGCATAGACATAGGGCTTGAACGACGAGCCGGTCTGGCGCAGCGCCTTGGTGGCGCGGTTGAACTGGCTGGCGCCGTAGTCGCGGCCGCCGACGATGGAGCGCACGGCACCATTGGTCTCGATGACCACGACCGCACCTTCGGTGACGCGATAGTCCTTGCCGTATTGGCGCAGGTGGAACTCGACAGATTCCTCGGCGGCGTCCTGGATGTTGGCGTCGAACGTGGTGTGGGCGACCAGCGAATGCGTGCCCTTGGGTGCGATGCGCTTGACCTCGTCGAAGGCCCAGTCGAGGAAATAGTCCGGGCTCTTGCGCTCGCCGCGGTCGACGACATTGGCCGGATGCAGCCTTGCCTGCAGCACCTGGCCTTCCGACATGAAGCCGCTTTCGACCATGTTGTTGAGCACGACGTTGGCGCGGGCGCGCGCCGCCGGCAGGTTGACGTGCGGCGCGTATTTGGTCGGCGCCTTGAACAGGCCGGCCAGCATCGCCGATTCCGCCAGTGTCAGGTCCTTCACGCTCTTGCCGAAATAGAAATCGGCCGCCGCCTCGATGCCGAAGGTGCCGCCGCCCATGTAGGACCGGTCGAGATAGAGCTGCAGGATCTCTTTCTTGGAAAGATTGGCTTCCAGCCAGAGCGACAGGAAGGCTTCTTTGACCTTGCGCTCCAGCGTGCGTTCGTTGGTGAGGAACAGGTTCTTGGCCAATTGCTGGGTGATCGAGGAACCGCCCTGGACGACCGAATTGGCGCGCACGTTCTCGGTCATGGCGCGCATCAGGCCGAGGACGTCGATGCCGTAGTGGTCGAAGAAGCGGCGGTCCTCGGTCGCCAGCACAGCCTTGATGACATGGTCGGGCATCTGGTCGACCGGCACGGAATCGCGCTGGATGATGCCGCGCTGGCCGATCTCGTTGCCGTAGCGGTCGAGGAAGGTGACGGCGAAGTCGCCCTGGGCGCGCCAGTCGCCCTTGGTTTCCTGGAAGGCCGGCAGCGCCAGCGCCAGCATGACGACGGCGCCGCCGGTGCCGAGCGTAAAGCCTTCCGACAGGATCTCGACCAGCCAGCGCCGCCAGCCTTTGACCTTGAAGCGGCGGAAGAAGATGGTGGCGCTTTCCCAGAACTCGCCGGCCCGGTAGCGCAACTCGTAGAGGCTGGAATCGAGCCAGGCATCCAACGACAGGAACCAGGCGGCGATCGGGCCTCTTTTCTTGCGCGGTTCCTGGGAATTGCTCATCGAGGACGGTTACTGGCTTCGGATGGTTGCGCGGTGATCGGATTATACGCGTTCGCCGCGCAAACGGGAACGCGGACGGCGCCCTCTCGGCGGTCAGGGCCGACTATTCGTCGATTGCTGCGGCACTGGCAAGGGCTCAGCCATTGGACGCGCGATTGGTGAAGGGAGGGTAAAGGCAAACCATTAGGGATAAACGATATTAGCGACCAGCTAAGCGCTGAATTTGATCAGTTTCCAACCGACAGCGATTGTTTCAGCATGTCGAGGTCCTGCAGGCGCCGGTTGGTCAACAGCTTGGCGTTGTTGTTTTCCTGGATAAGCCTGTCGAAGAAGGCGGGATTGATTGGCTTGACGGGCGGTTGCGTGGCGCTGCCGCCTTGCTTGGCCTCGATCGCCGCTATGCGCTCGTTCGACGATTTCAACGCGTCGGCGACGCCCGCGATATCGGCGTTGATCTTGGCCAGTTGCGCGCTGTTGGCGGCGATCTGCTCGGCCAGTTGCGAGCCCTGGTCCCGGGTGGTGAACCTGATGCCGCTTCCGGTCCATTCGAAATTGGCGACATAGGGCAGCGCCAGCAGCGCCGCGCCGATGACGATGATGGCCGAATGCCCGGCCGAAACTTCCAGCTTCTTCAGGATCAGGATGATCGCCAGCACGACCAGGACGGTGCCGGCCACGGCGAACAGGATATCGATGTTGGACATGACGCTTCCCCCAAGCGGGATTTCCATACAACGGAAACCGCCCGACTGAATGTGAGGAAGGTCACGGAGATCGCCGTGCCAGAAGCGCGCGACCATCAGGCCGTTTCGAAGTGCCGCCGCCAATTGCGGGCTTACGACGACAAACGGTGATGAACGGCCATTTTCAAAAAATAGGAAAATAGTCCTTGACACCGTTACGATGCTTTGCTAGGATTTGGTTATCGTCGGAAAAGTGTAGGTGGCGCAGCGGCGCCCCGGCGATTTCCCCTTAATATCTAGCCTGCCGGTCTCTGCACCAGCACCAGACGATGCCGGCGCGCGGCACCTGCATGGTTGTTCGGCTGCCGGCGCACTTTGAGTAACCGTCAGGTTCCGACCGTTTTCAGGAAAAGCAATGCCGAGTTCGAGACCGAACGCGAAACAGCGGGCGTTGCGCGCGCTGGCGGAAGGCGCACGGGTGACGCTCGATCTTCTGGCCGATGCGTCCGGCCGCTCGCTGCAGGCGCTGAAGAAACAGGCCGAGCGCGAAGGCTGGGCACACGCGCGGCGACCTAGCACCGACGCGGCTGAGCGCGTGCAAGCCATCGCGGCGCAGGCGCTGGAGCGGGTGGAGACGTTGTGCAGCGCACTGCTGGCCAATGAGAACATCGACAAGGCCCGCTTCGATGCGCTGACGGCCGCCATCCGCGCGCTGGATCGCATCGCCGAGATTTTGCGCACCGGCGGCATCGCCAGGGAAAGCCAGATCAAGCGCAATGAAGACCTCGCGGAGGTTCTTGGACGCATCAATGAACGCATTGTCGAACTTGCCACCCGGATGGCGGCCGAAATGGTCGCGGATCAATCGTTACTGGATGACGAGCCAGGTCGGCCTGCGGGGCGCCGAGCTGGCATGGCATGAGTGGTTTCTGAGCGCCCATGGCGTGCAATATCCGGTGGGGCGCCCGACGCCGGCGACCTGGCTGGTCACCGGCGGGCGCGGTTCCGGCAAGACCAGGCTGGGCGCCGAATGGGCGACCGCGCTGGCGCGGTGCCTGCCGCCCTTCGCCGAGTTCGGCAATCGCTACGACCGCATCGCGCTGGTGGGCGAAACGCTGGGCGATGCGCGCGAGGTGATGGTGGAGGGGCCTTCCGGCATCCTCACCATCGCCCGCGAGGACCGGCCGCGTTTCGAGCCGACGCGCCGGCGGCTGTTGTGGCCGAGCGGCGCGGTGGCGCAGCTGTTCTCCTCGGAAGATCCGGAGAGCCTGCGCGGGCCGCAATTTTCAGCCGCGTGGTGTGACGAGCTTGGATGCCCGGCGACCGACAAGGGCCCGAACCAGCCCAATGTCTTTCCCGATCCCAAATCGGTGGAGAGCGCCGCTCCCTATTTTTCCGACGGCAGCCGCTCCGACATCGCCCAGCGCCGGTTCATCGAGGCCCATCTGCAGCATTGGGATGCGGCTGGGCCCGGCTTCCAGCAGGCCTGGAACCCGGTTTCGCCAGCCTATGGCGGGCGTATGCTCGATCTGTCGCGCATCTATCTGTGGGCGTGGGACGCGCGGCCGTTTCCGGCTTTTCCGCAGCGCGCCGATGTGTGGTCGGACGGCGTCAACTGGGAGCGTGGACACTGGCTGAACGGACGATTGGCGAGCCCGGACCTCGGCGCGCTGATCAACGCCGTCCTGGCCGATCACGGCTTGCCGGCTGCCGACGTTTCCGGCGCCGACGGCGTCGTGCATGGCTATGTCGTCGACGACCCGTCCTCGGCGAGGGCAAGCCTCGAACCGTTGGTCGATCTGTTCGACCTGACAGTGATCGAACAGGCCGACGGGCTGGTGTTCCGGCAGGCGGGCCAGGCTGGCGCCGCTGTGTCGGTAACAGAACTGGTGCTGGACGACGACCGTCCGGCGGTCGAGACCATGCGCGTGCCCGACCAGCAACTGCCCGCCGAGGCGCTGCTGGCGTTTCGTGATCCTTTCTCGGACTACCAATCCGCAACCGCACGCTTCGCGCGGCAGGGTGCGGCCGGCGCCCGCCAGCAGGTGCAGTCGTTTTCCGGAGTGCTCGAAAAGGGGCAGGGGCAGGCGCTGGCCGAGGACTGGCTGCGCCGCACCTGGTACGAGCGCGAGACGATCGGCTTTTCGGTGGCCATGCCCGACGACGCACTTGCGCCCGGCGCCGTGGTGACGCTGCCTGCCTCGGGAAATCCGTCCGAATTCCTGGTCACGGGCGTCGAGGATGGGCTGGTGTGCCGCGTCTCGGCAAGGCAGATCGCGCGCGGTGCGGTGCCGCGCTGGCGCAGCGTCGTGCCGAGGCCGCCGGTTCCGCCGGTCATCGTGTCAGGACGACCGCACGCGGTCTTTCTCGATCTGCCGGCGGGTGTCGGCGAGGGCAGCCTGCACGACCAGCTTCGTGTTGCGGTCTGGCAAAAGCCGTGGCGGACGCAGGCGCTCTCCGCATCGCCGGAGACGACCGGTTTCACCGCGCGCGCCATGGTGGCGAAATCGGCGGTTCTGGGCCGCTTGACCGCCCCGCTCGCCCCCGGTTTCGAGGGACGTATCGACCGTGCCGGGGCGATCTTCGTCGAGCTTTTCGATCGCCAGGCCGAGAGCATCAGCGTGGCGCAAATGCTCAACGGCGCCAACGCGGCGGCGGTGCGGTCGACGGTCGGGGTGTGGGAAGTTCTGCAATTCCAGCAGGCCACGGAAATCGAGCCGCAGCTCTGGCGACTGTCCGGTCTGCTGCGTGGCCAGCTCGGCACCTCGGACGCGATGGCCGCCGGCGCCGCCGAAGGCGCGGATTTTGTCCTGCTGGACGACGCGGTCGTGCCGGCCGGCCTGCGCTCCAGCGAAGTTGGCCTCGTGCTGAACTGGCGGGTCGGGCCGACCGGCCTGGACGGTTCCGGCCTCAATGTTGCCGAGAGCACGGCTGTCGGCGGCCAGCGGGCTGCGTTGCCACTGGCGCCAGTGCATCTGCGCGCACGGCGAGCCGGCGCCGACGTGGTGTTTTCCTGGATCCGCCGTGGCCGTGTTGACGCCGATGGCTGGGATGCGAGCGACATCCCGCTCGGCGAAGCCGTCGAACAATATCGCGTCGAGATTGCGGCGCCTGGCGGCATGCCGGTGCGTACGGTCGTCACCGCGGAACCGCGTTGGCTCTACGAGGCGGCCATGATCGTTGCCGACTTCACCGCGCCGCCTGCCGCGATCGATGTCACGGTGCGGCAGTTCAGCGTCACCGCAGGTTGGGGCGTACCGGTCTCCAAGCGCCTCTCCATTGCCTGAGAGCTCTACTTTCCGTCGAAAGGAACGAAGATGAAAACGATGAAACCCTGGTATCTTTCCCGCACCATCTGGGCGGCGCTGGTGACCATCCTGACCGGCGCCGCCGGACTGGCTGGCGCTTCGCCTGAACAGGTCGACGAAACGGCGCTGACCGACGCCTTGCTGCAAGGCGTCGGCGCGATCGCCGGGCTGGTGGCCCTGTTTGGCCGGTTGTCCGCCACCGACCGCATAGGTTAAGCTTCCTGCAACTCGCCATCCGGCCGCGATGGTGCGAGGTCAAAGGGGACGCAGCCGCCGGTGTTCATTTCGTGTTCAGCCCCGGTGCGCTAGTAAGGGCACCATGAAAAGCTTTCGTTCCAATCTCCGGTCGATTGTGCTGGCGCTCGGCGCCAGCGGGCTGTTTGCAGTGCCGCCGGCAGGGGCGCTTCCGATCACCCCTCTCGACAGCCCCAGCCAGGTTTTGACGGTGGCGTCCGATTGCTACGCCATCGGCCAAGAGGTCGCGGCGCAGAACGGCGGCACGCTCGCCAAAGCCTCGCCGTCAACGCGTGGCGGGCAGCCGGTTTGCGTGGTCGTCATCCTCGTGCCAGGCAAGGAAGGCGAACGCCCGCGCCGGGCCGAAGTGGTGGTGCCGCAGGGCTGAGCGGTCGTCTTACCGCCGGAATCGGCTTATATCTCAGCAACCGAAAGCAACGACACGAGGCACGATGCGCGTATTGGTGGTAGAGGACGACAAGGAGTTGAACCGGCAGTTGGCCGATTCACTCGTCGATGCCGGCTATGTGGTCGACCGCGCCTATGACGGCGAGGAAGGGCATTATCTCGGCGACACCGAGCCCTATGACGCGGTCGTGCTCGATATCGGCCTGCCGCAGATGGACGGCATCAGCGTGGTCGAGCGCTGGCGCCGCGATGGCCGCAAGATGCCGGTGCTGATACTGACGGCGCGCGACCGCTGGAGCGACAAGGTTTCCGGCATCGACGCCGGCGCCGACGATTATGTCACCAAGCCGTTCCACATCGAGGAAGTGCTGGCCAGGGTGCGCGCACTGATCCGCCGGGCCGCCGGCCATGCCTCGTCGGAACTGACCTGCGGTCCCCTGCGCCTCGACACCAAGGCTTCGAAAGCCGATGTCGACGGCGTGCCGCTGAAGCTCACCTCGCACGAGTTTCGCCTGCTTGCCTACTTGATGCACCACATGGGCGAGGTGGTGTCGCGCACCGAACTGGTCGAGCATCTCTACGATCAGGATTTCGACCGCGATTCCAACACGATCGAAGTGTTTGTCGGCCGGCTTCGCAAGAAGATGGGCGTCGACATGATCGAGACCGTGCGCGGCATGGGCTACCGCATGCGTGAACCGGAGGCGTAAAGCGGAACCGCTTCCCACCAAACGGGTCAAGACGAGAGCGCCGCTGCGGTTCTGGCTGCGCTCGCTGACCTTTCGCGTCGTGGCCTTTTCCTCGATGTGGGCCGTGCTGACGCTGGTCGTCATCTTCACCCTGATCACGACGCTCTATCGCCAGGCCAGCGAACGCGGCTTCGACAGCCTGCTTTCAGCCCATCTCTTCAACCTGATCGGCTCGGTCGGCATTTCCGACAAGGGCGTTTTGATCGGCGCGCCGGATCTCGGCGACCTGCGCTTTTCCGAACCGTTTTCGGGTTGGTACTGGTCGGTGGAGCCTGCGTCGGACGGCGTCGGCGGCCATCTGCGTTCGTCCTCCATGGTGCAGGCAATTCCCTCGCCGAGCATCAGCGACGTCCCGTTCAATTCCAGCTTCCAGCGCAGCTACGCTGCTCACGGGCTGAAAGGCGAGGAATTGCAAATCTTCGAGAGCGAATTCGTGCTCGATTCGAAGAACCACATCGCCCGCTTCCGCGTCATGGGCAACAAGAGCGAACTGGAAGAAGAGATTGGCTCTTTCCAGCGCCGGC
Organism: Mesorhizobium terrae; assembly: GCF_008727715.1. Classification (GTDB taxonomy): domain Bacteria; phylum Pseudomonadota; class Alphaproteobacteria; order Rhizobiales; family Rhizobiaceae; genus Mesorhizobium; species Mesorhizobium terrae. The sequence continues at coordinate 5,479,739 of NZ_CP044218.1, read as the reverse complement.
TGCTCACCTACCTGTCGCTGTTCGGCGTTGGCATGATCGCCATCAACGCCATTGCCATCCTGTTCGGCCTGCAGCCGCTGCGGCGCGTGCGCGCCGCCCTTGCCATGGTACGGGAAGGCACGGCGAAGCGGCTCGACGGCCGTTTTCCGTCCGAAATCGAGCCGCTGGCCGACGAAACCAACGCGCTCATCGAGAACAACAAACGCATCGTCGAACGTTCGCGCACGCAGGTCGGCAATCTCGCCCATTCGCTGAAGACGCCGCTTGCCGTGATGCTGAACGAGGGCCGCGCGCTGGGCGGGCCGAAAGGCGAGCTGATCGCCGGCCAGGCGGCCTCGATGCAGAAACAGGTCGAGCACTATTTGCAGCGCGCCCGCATCGCCGCGCAGCGCGACAGCGTCGTCTACCGCACCCCGGTGGCGCCACTGGCCGAGCGCATGGTGCGGGTGATGCAGAAGCTCAATCCCAACGTCGCGCTGTCGCTATCACTGCCGCCGGAGGGCATTATTTTTGCCGGCGAGCGCGAGGATCTCGAGGAGGTTTTGGGTAACCTTCTGGAGAATGCGATGAAGTGGGCGAATGGCGCGGCCAGGGTCACGGTCCGGCCATTGGCAACGGGTGGCGAAGGCGGCGAACCGTTCGAAATACTCATCGAGGATGATGGCCCCGGAATCCCGGAAGACAAGGCGCGCGATGCCTTGCAGCGCGGCAAACGCCTCGATGAAACCAAGCCCGGGACGGGGCTTGGTCTGGCCATCGTCGCCGACCTCGTCAACGAATATGGCGGCAGCCTCGCGCTGGAACGTTCGGACCTCGGTGGGCTCAAGGCGATTGTGCGCCTGCGAAGTGTCCGGTGAGGAACAGAGTTATGGGATTGGCATGCGGCCCAATTTCAGCCCAATATCGGCACTATCGCCGCGACCGTCGCCCAGTGCGTGGCGAAGAGGGGACTTTTGAGAGAATGACGATTCGCATTGGCTTCGTTGCCGGAATGTTGCTGCTGACCGGCTGCGCCACGACCGGGTTGACCGGCAATGGTTCGGACACCGCGCCGAAAGCCGGCAAGGACAGCGGTTCGGTCACATCGACCGTGCTCGAGGAACTGGGTGACGGCCTGATCGGTGGCAATATCGGCTCCGGCTTGACCGCGGCCGACAAGCGCAAGGCGCTGGAGGCCGAATACAAGGCGCTCGAATACACCGCCAGCGGCCAGACGGTCACCTGGAAGAGCGACCAGGGAGGGCGCTATGGCGAAGTGGTTGCCGCGCAGCCCTATCGCGTCGGCTCGCAGGACTGCCGCCAGTATCGCCACACCGTCTATTCGGGCGGCAACGGCCAGATCGCCCGTGGCACGGCTTGCCGCAACACCGACGGGTCGTGGACGCCGCTGACCTGACGTTGGAGCGCCGCGCCTCCTTTTTGGACGCGCAAAAGGACGCTCCGACAATTTGATTTGCGGTGAAGGCGCTCGAACTGCTTCGAATGTCCGATTTCGATTGAGCGTTTGCGCTCGATCAAGTGCGGCCGGCCGTAATTCTGTCAAAGCGTCGCAGGACGCTTGTGTTGGCAGGACGAAGCCGGACCGCTATTGGAAGTTCCATGCTGTTTTGGGTCATAGCCGCGGTGCTGACGCTGGGTGCGAGCCTGGCGGTGCTGCTGCCCCTCGCGGGGAGCGCGAAGGAGCGGGATTCGCAGGACGCCCATGACCTCGAAGTCTACCGCGACCAGCTTTCCGAACTCGACCGCGATCTCGCCCGCGGGCTGATCCAGCCGGTCGAGGCCGAGCAGGCGCGCGCCGAAATCGCCCGCCGCATCATTCGGCTGGGAACTGGCGAGACGGCGGCCGCCGCGCCTGGTACGATGCCGAAGCTGGCGGGGCTGTTGTCGATGGCCGCCGTGCTGGCCGTGCCGCTGTTGAGTTGGGGCATCTACAGCCGTATCGGTTCGCCCGATCTGCCGTCCCAACCGCTCGCCGAGCGGCTGGCGAAGAACCCGGCCGACAGTTCGGTGGACGAACTTGTCGCGCGCGCCGAGGCGCATCTGACGAAGAACCCGTCGGATGGCCGTGGCTGGGACGTTCTGGCCCCGATCTATCTCAGGATCGGTCGTTTCCCCGATGCCGTCACCGCCTACCGCAATGCCATTCGCTTGGCAGGCGAAACGGCTGCGCGCCAGGCCGGACTTGGCGAAGCCATGGTCAATGGCGCCGGCGGGGTCGTCTCCGCCGAGGCACAGGCGGTGTTTGAGGCAGCCCTCAAGCTTGAGCCCGCCAACCCCAAGGCGAATTTCTATCTCGCATTGGCGCTGTCGCAGGAGGGTCGCAAGCCCGAGGCCGTGGCCATGCTGCAGAAGATGCAGGCATCGCTGCCTCAGGATTCGCCGTGGCGTCGCGCCGTCGGCCAGGCGCTGGCCGCTGAAGGTTCGCGGCCGGCCGCAGGGCCGAGCGAGGACCAAGTGGCCGCAGCCTCCTCGCTTTCCGACGAGGACCGCAGCGCGATGATCGAGACCATGGTTGCCGGCCTCGATGAAAAACTGAAGCAGAATCCACGCGACGCGGAAGGGTGGATGCGCCTCATTCGTTCTTATGCCGTGTTGCGCAAGCCCGACGAGGCGCGTGCCGCGCTGCGCCGTGGCATTGCCGTGTTCGGTGCCGACAGCCCGGAGGCCAAGCAATTCACCGCCTTTGCCGGCACGCTCGGCCTGACGGCGACAGAGTAGGGGCGAAACGGGATCATGACACGCAAGCAGAAAAGGCTGTCGGTGATCGTGGCGGGGCTGGGTTTCCTGGCGCTGGCCGCCGGCTTGACCTTCTATGCGCTCGGTCAGAAGGCGTCCTATTTCTACATGCCTGCCGATATCGCCGCCGCCAATCTGGCGCCCGGCCAGCGCATCCGGCTGGGCGGGCTGGTGGAGAAGGGCACGATCCTGCGCGGGCAGGGGACGACGGTTTCCTTCGCGGTGACCGACACGCACAATTCGGTCAAGGTCACCTATACCGGCATCCTGCCCGACCTGTTTCGCGAGGAGCAGGGCGTCATCACCGAAGGCGCGTTTGGTCCGGATGGCACTTTCGTGGCCGACAGCGTGCTGGCCAAGCACGACGAGCGCTACATGCCCAAGGAAGTCGCCGACGGGCTGAAGGCCAAGGGCGTGTGGCAGGAGACGAAGAGTGAATAGCGGACGCCGCCATGGTTGAGATCGGTCACTTCGCCCTCGTACTCGCCTTCGCGCTGGCGCTGGTGCAGACCGTGGTGCCGCTGGTGGGCGCTCGCGCCGGCAATGAGCGCATGATGGCCGTAGGCGGTCCGACCGCGATCACCGGCTTCGCGCTGACCGCGCTGTCTTTCGCCGCATTGGTGTCGGCCTATGCCGGTTCCGATTTCTCGGTGGTCAATGTCTGGGAGAATTCGCATTCCCTGCAGCCGATGATCTACAAGATCACCGGAAGCTGGGGCAATCACGAAGGCTCCATGCTTTTGTGGGTGCTCATCCTCACCTTCTTCGGCGCGCTGGTCGCGGCCTTCGGAAGCAATCTGCCGGCGACGCTGAAAGCCAATGTGCTTGCCGTGCAGGGTTCGATCGGCACCGCCTTTTTCCTGTTCATCCTGACCACGTCCAATCCCTTCGCGCGGCTGTCGCCGGCGCCGGTGGAAGGGCGCGATCTCAATCCTATCCTGCAGGATCTCGGCCTCGCCATTCATCCGCCGCTGCTCTATCTCGGCTATGTCGGCTTCTCGATCTGCTTCTCCTTCTCGGTCGCCGCGCTGATCGACGGACGCATCGATGCCGCCTGGGCGCGCTGGGTGCGGCCGTGGACGCTGGTCGCCTGGATTTTCCTGACCGGCGGCATCGCCATGGGCTCTTACTGGGCCTATTACGAACTGGGCTGGGGTGGTTTCTGGTTCTGGGACCCGGTCGAGAACGCTTCCTTCATGCCGTGGCTGGCCGGCACGGCGCTGCTGCATTCGGCCATCGTGATGGAAAAGCGTTCGGCGCTGAAAATCTGGACGCTGCTGCTCGCTATCCTCACCTTCTCGCTGTCGTTGCTGGGCACCTTCCTGGTGCGTTCGGGCGTGCTCACCTCCGTGCATGCCTTCGCCACCGACCCTTCGCGCGGCGTCTTCATCCTGTGCATCCTTTTGTTCTTTATCGGCGGGTCTCTGGCGCTGTTTGCCCTGCGCGCCGCTTCGCTGACGGCCGGCGGGCTGTTCCAGCCGATTTCGCGCGAGGGCGCGCTGGTTCTCAACAATTTGTTCCTGACCACGGCGGCGGCCACCGTCCTGGTCGGCACGCTCTATCCGTTGGGGCTGGAGGCGCTTACCGGCGACAAAATCTCGGTCGGCGCACCGTTCTTCAACCTGACCTTCGGCCTTTTGATGCTGCCGCTGCTGTTGTTGGTGCCGTTCGGCCCGCTGCTGGCCTGGAAGCGCGGCGATATTCTGGCCGCCGCCCAGCGTTTGATGGCCGCCTTTGGCGCGGCGCTGCTGGCAGCGATTGTCACGCTCGTTTTCATCGACGGCAGTTCCGCCCTTGCCGCGCTCGGCGCCGGCCTGTCCTTCTGGCTCATCATGGGCGCGCTGACCGATCTCGCCGCCAAATCCGGCTTCGGTTCGGTGACATTCCCGATCATGCTGCGCCGCTTTGCCGGCCTGCCCCGTTCGGTGTTCGGCACGGCGCTCGCCCATGCCGGCCTCGGCATCACGCTGATCGGTATTGTCGGCACACTGGGGTTCGGCAGCGAGCATATTCTGACGATGCGTCCGCAGGAGACCGTCGAGATCGCCGGCCGTGTCGTGCACTTCGACGGCCTGATGCCGATGAAGGGACCGAACTACAGCGAGGATCGCGCCCGCTTCGAACTCATCGGCGCGAACGGCCAGGTGACGGGCGAAATCAGCTCGGCCAAGCGATTCTACCCGGCGCGCCAGATGCCGACTACCGAGTCCGGCATCAAGACGATCGGCTTCAACCAGCTCTACATCTCGCTGGGCGATGAGGCTGCGGACGGCTCGGTTGTCGTGCGCATCTGGTGGAAACCGCTGGTGACGCTGATCTGGCTGGGCGGGGTGGTGATGATGGCGGGCGGCACCGTGTCGCTGGCCGACCGCCGCCTGCGCGTCGGCGCGCCTGCCAAACGCAAGGCCAAGACCGTGCCTGCCGGAAGTCTGTCGTGAAGCCCGTGGCCGGCATCGTTCGTTCGCTGGCGGCATGCGTGCTGGTGCTCGGCGTTCTGGCATCCGGCACTGCCCTTGCGGTGAAGCCGGACGAGGTTCTGTCCGATCCCGCGCTCGAGGCTCGCGCCCGTGCGTTGTCGTCCGGCCTGCGCTGCATGGTCTGCCAGAACCAGTCGATCGACGAATCCGACGCGGACCTCGCGCGCGACCTGCGCATCCTGGTGCGCGACCGGCTGAAGGCGGGCGACAGCGACGGGCAGGTGATCGATTATGTCGTGTCGCGCTACGGCGAGTTCGTCCTTCTGAAACCCCGTTTCGAATGGCGCAACGCCTTGCTGTGGGGGGCGCCGGTGCTGCTGCTGGTCGTCGGCGGCGCCTTCATGGTGCGCGCCGCGCGCCGCCGCAAAGCGCCCGAGACCGCAGCCCTGTCCGACGAAGAAAAGGCCAGGCTGGACGCCATCCTGAAGCAGGATTGAAGCGTCGGGCAACCGCCCAAGATTACCAAAATTTCATGCACCGGAAATGGCGCCGTAATGTCGGCGATCTTATTCCTTTTGTTCGAAGGGTGCTTTTGGCACCTGCGTGCAAAAGGACAACAGACCGATGACTGCTTCCCCCATTTCCTCCCGCACCCGCTCGCGCCTGACTGCTGCCGCTGCTTCCGTGGCCATCGCCGGCGCGATCGGCTTCGTCGCCGTGACCACCGGCACCGCCCCCGTGATGGCCGAGGCCGTGCGCGTCCAGGCTCCCCAGGTTGCGGGTTTTGCCGACCTCGTCGAGAAGGTCTCGCCGGCGGTCGTCTCCGTTCAGGTCAAGGCCAAGGTTCAGCCCGCTGCAGACGACGGCCAGGCGAGCCCGTTCGACGGTCCGGACTTCTTCCAGGACAACCCGCAGCTGAAGCGCTTCTTCAAGGAATTCCGCGGTCCCGACGGCCAGGGCGGCCGCCGCTTCCAGCACCGCGATAACCCCAATCGCGAACCGCGCCCGGTGGCGCAGGGCTCCGGCTTCTTCATTTCCGAAGACGGCTACATCGTCACCAACAACCATGTTGTCGATGGCGGCAGCGCCTTCACCGTCGTCATGAAGGACGGCAAGGAGCTTGACGCCAAGCTGGTCGGAACCGACCCGCGCACCGACCTCGCCGTGCTCAAGGTCGACGGCGGCGGACAGAAATTCACCTATGTCGACTTCGCCGACGATGCCAAGACCCGCGTCGGCGACTGGGTCGTGGCCGTCGGCAACCCGTTCGGCCTCGGCGGCACCGTGACCGCCGGCATCGTCTCGGCCCGTGGCCGCGACATCGGCGCCGGCCCGTATGACGACTTCATCCAGATCGACGCCCCGGTCAACCGCGGCAACTCGGGTGGCCCGACCTTCGACCTCAACGGCCAGGTGGTCGGCATCAACACCGCCATCTTCTCGCCCTCGGGCGGCAGCGTCGGCATCGCTTTCGACATTCCGGCCTCCACCGCCAAGAATGTGGTGCAGGTTCTGATGAAGGGCGGATCGATCGAGCGCGGATGGCTCGGCGTCGAAATCCAGCCGGTCACCTCCGACATCGCCGAATCGCTCGGCCTGAAGGGTGAAAAGGGCGCGCTGGTCGCTGGTTCGCAGGACAACAGCCCGGCCAAGAAGGCGGGCATCGTTGCCGGCGACGTCATCACCCAGGTCGACGGCAAGTCGGTCGAGACGACCAAGGATCTGGCCCGCACCATCGGCAACTACCAGCCCGGCAAGTCCGTCGACGTCACCGTCTGGCGCGGCGGCAAGGAACAGTCCATCAAGGTCGATCTCGGCACCCTGCCGAAGAACGACAAGATGGCCTCGGCCGAACAGCAGTCGGCGCCGGCCAAGGACCACAATTCGCTGACCGACCTCGGTCTTACCGTCACCAAGTCCGAGGACGGCAAGGGTCTGGTTGTCACCGAGGTCGATCCCGACAGCGATGCCGCCGACCGTGGCATCCAGGCCGGCGACGTGATCACCGCGATCAACTCGCAGGAAGTCACCGCGGCGTCCGACATCAGCAAGGCGATGACCGACGCCCAGAAGGCCGGCCGCAAGCAGGTGCTGGTGCAGATCACCCGCAACGACAACAACCGCTTCATCACCTTGCCGGTCGCCAAGGGCTGATAGTCTTCCGTTTTCCGATGCGGCGGTTTCCACACCCCCGGATCGCCGCAAAGGAAACCTGGTCGGAACAGTCTGTCAGTCTTCGGTGTCCGACCTCGGCGGCAGCGGGCCTCGTCGCCCGCTGCCGCAAAACTTTAGGGATGTTGCAATGACTGCCGCCAGAGCGTCCGAAATTGCGTATAACGATCCCATGAAGATTCTCATCATCGAGGATGATCGGGAGGCCGCCGACTATCTGGAGAAGGCGTTCACCGAGGCGGGTCATACCGCCCATGTCGCCGGCGACGGCGAGACCGGTTTTGCGCTCGCCGATTCCGGCGAATACGACGTCATGGTGGTGGATCGCCTGTTGCCGCGCCGCGACGGGCTGTCGGTGATCGCCGGCTTGCGCTCGCGCGGCAATGCCACCCCGGTCCTCATCCTTTCCGCGCTCGGCGAGGTCGACGATCGTGTCACCGGTCTGCGCGCCGGCGGCGACGACTATCTGACCAAGCCCTACGCCTTTTCCGAACTGCTCGCCCGCGTCGAGGTGCTGAACCGCCGCGCCGGCGCGAAGGAGACCGAGACGGTCTATCGCACCGGCGATCTCGAGCTCGACCGTCTGTCCCATTCCGTCAAGCGAGCGGGCAAGGAAATCGTGCTGCAGCCGCGCGAGTTTCGGCTGCTTGAATATCTGATGCGCCATGCCGGCCAGGTGGTGACGCGCACCATGCTCCTGGAAAATGTCTGGGACTATCATTTTGATCCGCAGACCAATGTCATCGACGTGCATGTGTCGCGGCTGCGCGGCAAGATCGAAAAGGGTTTCGAGAAGCCCATCCTGCACACCATCCGCGGCGCCGGCTACATGCTGAAGAGCGGCTAGCTGCCTATGGCGCTGACCTTACCGGCCATCATGAGGACGACGGCGGCGCGGCTCTCCGCGCTGTATCTGTTGCTGTTCGCGCTCTGCGCCATGCTTCTGGTCTTCTACATGACCTCGCTGTCGGCGCGCATGCTGACCTCGCAGACGCAGGAGACCATCAACGAGGAAGCGCTGGGCCTTGCCCGCGCCTATCAGCGCGGCGGCCTGCCTTTCCTGGTGCGCACCGTGGAGCGACGCTCGCGGGCGCCGGGCGCCAATCTCTACATGATCGCCGATCCGAACGGACAGATCCTGACCGGCAACGTCCAGAGCATCGAACCCGGCGTGATTGCCCGCGAAGGCTGGACCGAATTGCCGTTCTCCTACGAACGCTACGGCGAGACCGGTGGTGAGCAGTCGCAGGCGGCGGGTGACAGCAGCCATCCTGCTGCCCAGGCCAAGCAGAGCAAGGGGCACAACGCCATTGCGCTGGTGGTGCGCCTGCCCAACCAGATGATTCTTTTGGTCGGCCGCGACATGGGCGAGCCGGAGCAGTTCCGCTCCGTCGTGCGGCGCGCGCTCATGCTGACGCTCGGCATGATGGGGCTGGGTGGCCTGGCGATCTGGTTCTTCGTCGGCCATGCCGCACTAAAACGCATCGACAACGTCTCGGAGGCGAGCCGGCGCATCATGGGCGGCGACCTCACCGGCCGCCTGCCGGTTACCGGTGCCGGCGACGAGTTCGACCGCTTGTCGGAAAACCTCAACGCCATGCTGGCCCGCATCGCCACGCTCAACGAAGGGCTGAAGCAGGTCTCCGACAACATCGCCCATGACCTCAAGACACCGCTGACCAGGCTGCGCAACCGGGCCGAGGCCGTGCTGTCCGGCAAACACAGCGCCGCCGACTACAAGGCGGCGCTGGAGGGCACGATCACCGAGTCCGACCAGCTCATCAAAACCTTCAACGCCATCCTGATGATCTCCAGGCTGGAGGCGGGTTATTCGTCCGAGAACGTCACGCAGGTCGATCTCGCCGCCGCCGTGCGCGACGTCGTCGAGCTCTACGAGCCCGTGGCGGAGGAGGCCGGCGTGATGATCGAGGCAGGGCTGACCGGACCCTATCTGGTCGACGGCAATCGCGAGCTCGTCGGGCAGGCATTATCGAACATCGTTGACAACGCCATCAAATATTCGACCGACGCGACCGCCAAGCCGGTCGTCAAGGTTTCGCTCGAACGCGTCGCCGGCAAGATCATGCTGTCAGTGGCCGACAACGGCCAGGGCATACCGGACGACGCCGACCGGGCGCGGGCCACCGAGCGTTTCGTGCGTCTTGAGAAGAGCCGTTCGCAGCCGGGCTCGGGGCTGGGGCTCAGTCTCGCCAAGGCAATCATGAAATTCCACAAGGGCACCCTTGATCTTAAACCCGCCGATCCCGGACTATGCGTCGTCATGAGCTTTCCCGCGCGGGAAGGTTTCTAGGGGAGAGACGGAATGATGGCAGTCGCGGCGGGCAAGGAAAAGACCAAGGCATTGTGGCGGTTGGAGCCGAAGGCGCGGCTTTCGCCGCTGGATGCCCGGCACGCGCAAGACGAGCTGGCCGACGTTGCCGCCGCTGCAGCCGAGGACGAGCTGCCGCGTCTCGCCCGGTTCCTGTCCGCCAAGGGGCCTGTGCAGGATTTCCTTGCCGCCGTTTTCGACCTTTCTCCCTTCCTGCGCGATCTCGCCCGGCGGCGGCCGCAGATACTCGACGCGCTGTTCGATGAAACCGTCGAGGAGCGGCTCGCGGCGATCGGGCAGGCGATTGCTATGGCTCCCCGTGCCGAGGGCGTTTCGGAACAGAGCCTGATGATGGAGCTTCGCCAGTTCAAGGCGGAGGCGCATTTCCTGATCGCGCTTGCCGAGCTCGCCGGCGTCTCTGAAACGGTGCTCACCGTTCGCCGCCTTTCCAGCCTGGCCGATGCCTCGATCCGCGCTGCGGTCGATTTCCTGCTGCGCGACGCGCATGGGCAGGGCAAGCTGAAGCTGGTCGATCCCGAGAACCCGACGCTGAAATCCGGCTGGGTCCTGCTCGGCATGGGCAAGCTCGGCGCCAACGAGTTGAATTTCTCGTCCGATATCGATCTGGTTGTTTTCTTCGACCCCTTCGCGCCGGCGGTGATCGATCCGCTGGACGCCACGGAACTGTTTTCGCGGCTCACCCGCCGCCTTGTCCGCATCCTGCAGGACCGTACCGAACACGGTTATGTCTTCCGCACCGATCTCAGGCTGCGTCCTGATCCGGGCTCGACGCCGCTGGCCATCCCGGTCGAGGCGGCGCTCAATTATTACGAGGGCAGGGGCCAGAACTGGGAACGCGCCGCCATGATCAAGGCGCGGCCGGTTGCCGGCGACATTGCGGCCGGCGAAGCCTTCCTCAAGGAACTGCAGCCCTATGTCTGGCGCAAATACATGGATTACGCGGCGATCGCCGATGTCCATTCGATCAAACGCCAGATCCATGCGCATAAGGGCCATGGCGAGGTGGCCGTGAAGGGCCACAACGTCAAGCTCGGCCGCGGTGGCATCCGCGAGATAGAATTCTTCGTGCAGACCCAGCAGCTGATCGCTGGCGGCCGTTTTCCGGAACTGCGCGGTCGCGAGACCGTGCCGATGCTGGGCGAACTGGCCGGGCGCAACTGGATCACCGCCGAGGCGCGCGACGTGCTGGCCAACCAGTACTGGTTCCTGCGCCGGGTCGAGCACGCCGTGCAGATGGTGGCCGACGAACAGACCCATATGCTGCCGGAGGACGACGAGGGGCTGGAGCGCATCGCCCGCATGCTGGCTTACAAGGACGCCGAGACCTTCGCCGCAGCCTTTCGCGCCGCGTTGCTACAGGTCGAGGGTCATTACGCCGCTTTGTTCGAGGCGGCGCCGGAGCTTTCGGCCGGCGTCGGCAACCTCGTCTTCACCGGCGATGTCGACGACCCCGACACCTTGCAGACCTTGCATCGCCTGGGCTTCCAGCGCCCGAGCGACATTTGCCGCGTCATCCGCACCTGGCATTTCGGCCGCTACAGGGTGACGCGCTCGGCCGAAGCGCGTGAGCGGTTGACCGAACTGACGCCGGCGCTACTCGAAGCCTTCGGCAAGACGCGCCGCGCCGACGAGGCGTTGATGCGCTTCGACGAGTTTCTCTCCGGCCTGCCCGCCGGCATCCAGCTTTTCTCGCTGCTGCAGTCCAATCCCGGCCTGCTGCGGCTGATGGCGACCATCATGGGCGCGGCACCGCGGCTGGCTGCCATCATCACGCGCCGTCCACATGTGTTCGACGGGCTGCTCGATCCTGCACTTTTGACCGAACTGCCGAACCGCGCCTATTTGTCTGCCCGGCTTGCCGCCTTCATCGATGGTGACCGCGCTTATGAGGACGTGCTCGACCGGTTGCGCATCTTCGCCGCCGAGCAGAAATTCCTGATCGGGGTGCGCCTGCTGGCCGGCTCCATCGACGCCACGCGCGCCGGCCGCGCCTTCTCCGACCTCGCCGACCTCACCATCGGCGCGGCACTCGAAGCGGTCAGCGCCGAATTCGCGCAACGTCATGGCCGCATCGCCGGCGGGCGCGTCGCTTTGCTCGGCATGGGCAAACTCGGCAGCCGCGAACTGACCGCCGGCTCCGATGTCGACCTGATCCTGCTCTACGATCACGACGAGGATGCCGAGGATTCCGATGGCGAGCGGCCGCTGGCGCCGTCGCACTACTTTGCGCGCATGACACAGCGCCTGATCGCCGCCGTCTCGGCGCCGACAGCCGAGGGTGTGCTCTATGAACTCGACCTCAGGTTACGCCCGTCCGGCAATAAGGGGCCGGTGGCGACCCATGTCGGTTCGTTCCGCAAATACCAGCGCCAGGAGGCCTGGACCTGGGAACAGATGGCGCTGACCCGCGCCCGCGCCATCGCCGGCGATGCCTCGCTGGGAGCGGAGCTCGAAGCGGAAGTGGCCGCGATCCTGGCTTTGCCGCGGGATGCCGCCAAGGTGCGTGCCGATGCCGGCGAAATGCGCAAGCTGATCGAAGAGGAGAAGCCGGCGCACGATCTGTGGGACATCAAGCTCATTCCGGGCGGGTTGATCGATCTCGAATTCATCGCGCAGGTGGCGACGATCACCGGCCGCCTCACCGGTGCCGAACGCACGCCGGGCACCGCCGAGACGCTGGCGCGGCTGGCGCCCGACTATGCCGATGCGACCACGACGCGCGAGCTCTGCGACGCATATTCGCTCTATTTGTCGGTTACCCAGATGATCAGGTTGTGCCTCACCAGCGCCTTCGACAAGAACGATGTGCCGCCCGGTCTGGCCGACCTTCTTCTGGCAGCAACCGATCTGCCGGATTTCGGGGTGCTGGAAGCGCACCTCAAGGAGACGTCGCAAAAGGTGCGGAAGGATTTCGACCTTTTGCTGCGTGGGAAGCGGTCATGAGGCACTGACACCTCGCGCCCCTTCCCGAAGCATCGGGGGTAACGATGCAACAGGAGATACCGATGAGAAAATCGACAAAACTGGCATTTGCGTTCGTGGCCCTGGCCGGTGTGGTTGGCACGGCCGCTTATGCGCAGGAAAAGGGCGACGGCATGCGCGACGGTGTCCGCATGCGTCTGCAGAAGGCGTTGAAGGATAACGACGGCGGCATCACTTTCGACCAGTTCGAGGCGGCGATGAACCCGCAACTGACGAAGATCCTCGCCGACAATGGCGGCAAGGTCACCGTTGAACAGCTTGCCGCGGCGCTCGAAAAAGCCCGCTTCGAGCAGATGGCCAAGCGCATCATCTCCCGCTACGACACTAAGGGTGATGGCGTCCTGACCCAGGAAGATGTCACTGCCCGCCAGAAGAAGGTCTTCGCGCTGCTCGACAAGAACAACGACGGCAAGATCGAGAAGAACGAATTGCCGAAGGGTGGCCGCGGCCACCGCCTCGAAGGCGCGGAGTAAGCGCGGTCGATGAAGCGAGCACGCCGGCGACGGAAGTCGCCGGCCATTGCCTGACGGGCATTGCGGAAAGTTAGGCCGCCGCCTTCACCGGCTGCTGCGCCTTGCGGATCGGGATGCGCACCGAAACGATGGTGCCGGTTCCTTCCGTGGAGCGGATCTTCAACGCGCCGCCATGCAGTTCGGCCAGCGAGCGCGAGATGGCGAGCCCGAGACCGGAACCGGTGTGGTTCTTGGAAAACTGGTTCTGCACCTGTTCGAACGGCCGGCCGAGCTTGCCAAGCGCCGTCTTCGGAATGCCGCAGCCATTGTCCTCGATGGTCAGCGTCAGCGCGCCCGACGCATTGCGCGCCCTGACCACGATATGCCCGCCCTGGCCGGTGAACTTGACGGCGTTGGACAGGAGATTGATGACGATCTGCTTGATGGCGCGGCGGTCGGCCACCAGCGTCAGGCTGTCGGCGATGCGCGTTTCCACGGTGATCGACTTCTGCGCGGCCTGCAGCGACACCACCCGCACCGTTTCGCTGATCAGCGGGTTGAGATCGATCTCCTCGCGGTCGATCGAGAACTGGCCGGCCTCGATCTTCGACATGTCGAGAATGTCGTTGATGACGCCGAGCAGATATTTGCCGGACGAATTGATGTCGGTGGCATATTCGTCGTAGCGCGACGAGCCGAGCGGCCCGAACAGCCCCTGTTCCATCAGCTCCGAGAAGCCGATGATAGCGTTGAGCGGCGTGCGCAGCTCATGCGACATGTTGGCCAGGAACTCCGACTTGGCCTGGTTCGCGGCCTCGGCGCGGTCCTTCTCGCGGATGTATTTGCGGTTCAGCTCCACCAGTTCGCGGGCGCGCTCTTCTTCGGCGCGGCGGGCGAGACTGAGGTCGTGGATCGTCGCCATCAACCGGCGCTCGCTGTCCATCAGCTTGTCCTGATGCTGCTTGATCTGGGTGATGTCCGAGCCGACCGAGACGGTGCCGCCGTCGCGGGTCTTCAATTCGTTCACCTGCAGCCAGCGGCCGTCGCCAAGCTGCCGCTCGATGCTCACGCCGCCATTCGGACCGTTGGTGTTGGCCAGCCGCCGCTCCGAGGCGAAGGCCAGCATGCGTTCCTCGATCTCGGTGCGCTCGGTGCCGGGCATGACGCTGCGGTCCGACAGGCCGTTGTCGTACTGGAACTTGGAATTGCACATCACCAGCCGCTCGGCCGCATCCCACAGCACGAAGGATTCGTTGATGTTCTCGATCGCGGTGCGCAGGCGCAGGTCCGCGGCCTCCGAGCGCAGTGCCAGATGGCGCTGCTCGGTGACGTCGACGGCAATGCCGATGAGCTGGATTTCGGGCGCGTCCGGGTCCATCACCTGCGCCCTGGCGCGCATCCACACCCATTGGCCATTGGCATGGCGCATGCGGAAGACCTGGTCGATCTGGTCGATTTCGCGGGCGACGATGCGTTCGGCCAGTTCGAACAGATTGCCGTCCTCGGGATGGATGATCTCGTCGACCTCGCCGAAGGACAGCATCGTCTCGCAGGGCTCGTAGCCCAGCATGTCGTACATCGAGCGCGACCAGTACATCTTGCCGCGCACCATGTCCCAGTCCCACAAGCCGCAACGGCCCCTGACCAGCGCCATGTCGATGCGCTGCAGCGATTCTGCCAGGATGCGGTCGGCGCTCTTAGCGCGCGTCACCTGGCAGAAATAGGCGTAGAGCACGACGAGCAGCACGCCGGCGGTCAGCACGAACAGCGTCACATTGAGCGAGACGGCCTTGCGCCATTCGACGAAGACGGCGTCCTGCGGCACCAGCACGGCGGCGGCGCCCTTGCCATCGGGTCTCAGATCGACGGCGGCGTACCAGTTCTGCTCGCCGATCTGCACGTCGAGCACGCCGGCGCGTTCGCCGAACAGGAACAGAGGCTGTCCGCCGGACACGACCGTATCCAGCGCGCGGCCCTGCCAGCGCGTCGATTTGGGCGATACCGCCAGCACCTTGAAGTTCCGGTCGGTCAGCGCCAGCACATGGTCGGGGCTGAGCGAGCCCTGGCGCACGGCCTCTTCGATCAGGTCCTGCGGGTCGCTGGCGCCGCTAGCCGGACCGGACTTCGCCAGTTCGCCGGCTGCGAGTGTCAGGATCGCCTTGGCGTTGCGGTCGATCTCGTCGTGCCAGTTCATCAGCGACAGGCAGCGCAGGCCGGCGATGGCAATGAGAAACAGGATGATGAGCGAGGGGATCAGCCGGCGCAGAACCGGCTCGGCGGCGAGCAACTGGCCGTAGGTCGGAGCAGAGATGAGCCGGGCATTGCCTGCGAAGGCGCCACCGCGTCGCGATTGCCCGCGCCGCTCAAAAGCTGTCCGTCCGGGCGCGCGCAACGCGTCCGCCTTGGCCATTGACTGGCTCTCCCCAAAAACCCCGATGATGACCCGGTTACACCGCACTTCCGAATCGTCACTAAAGAATCAAAGGTGATTCGCCTTGTCCAGTGGGCGGGGAGAAAATATTAAAGATTTAATAAATTTGACCGGCGTTTTCTGTATCGCCGGCCAAAGCTTCCACTTGGGCCGGTTCAGGCCAGCGTGCGCTCGATGATGTCCTTCAGATCGGCCGAGAGCTTTTCCACCTTGAGGATCGACACCAGCGCCTCGCGCGCCTTGCCCTGGCGCACCGGTTCCAGCGACCGCCAGGAGCGCATCGCGGTGGCGAGCCGCGCCGCGACCTGTGGATTGCGCTTCTCCACCTCCAGCACCGTCTCGGCAAAGAAGCGGTAACCCTCGCCGTCGGCGCGGTGGAAGCCGGTCTGGTTGGCGCCGGCGAAGGTGCCGATGAGCGAACGGACGCGGTTCGGGTTGCCGATCGAGAAGGCGGGATGCGCGGTCAGCCCACGCACGGTGTCCAACGCGGCGGGTCCCGGCGCGCTGGCCTGGATCAGGAACCATTTGTCCATCACCAGCGCGTCGCTGGAATATTCGTTTTCGAACCGCGCCAGTGCATCCACGGCCTGCGGCGTGCCGGCATGGCGATGCGCCAGCGCGGTCAGGCCGGCGGCGCGATCGGTCATGTTGGTGGCGCTGGCGAAGTGCAGGGCGGCGAATTCGGCGCCGCCTGGCAGCAGCGCCAGATAGTCGAGCAGCACGTTGCGCAGGGCGCGCCGTCCGGCGCCGTCGGCGTCGGGCCGGAACGGACCATCGCTGTTCAATTCAGCGTAGAGCTGCCTGAAACCCTCTTCATTGACCGTCGCGATCGACCGGGCCAGCGCTTCCCGTGCGGCGAAGATCGCGTCCGGGTCGATGCCCTTGCCGATCTCGCGGGCGATGTCGGCTTCGGCGGGAAGCGTCAGCGCCAGGGCGCGGAAGGCCGGCTCCAGCGACGCATTTGCGGCGATGCGGCCGGCAAGCTCGCCGAGCGAGGCGGCGAACTCCGGCTGCCTGTTGCCGAGCATGCGGCGGAAGCCGGCAATCAGCGCGTCGGTGAGCAGCGTGTTGAAGGCCTGCCAGCGCGAGAAGGCGTCGCCGTCATTGCCGGCGAGGAAGATCCGGTCCTCGGGCTTCTGCTCCAGCGACAGCGTGATCGGCGCGGAAAAGCCTCGGTTCAGCGACAGCACCGGCCGTTCGCTGAGGCCTTTGAAAACCACTGTCTGCCGGCGCTTGTGCAGGTGAAGGACGCCGTCTTCCACCGTGGCGCCGCTCACCTCGCCAAAAGCGAGGTCTTCACCATCGGGGCCAACAAGCCCGAAGGCCAGCGGAATGTGCATCAGCCGCTTGCGGCTCTCCGACGGCGTCGGCGGCGACGACTGTTCGATCTCCAGCGTGAACTCGTGGGTGCTTGCGTTGTAGGCAGAACTCACCGTCACATGCGGCGTGCCGGCCTGGTGATACCAGAGCGCGAATTGCGACAGGTCCTGGCCGGAAACGTCCTCGAACACTTTCAGGAAGTCGTCGATGGTGGCGGCGTCGCCGTCATGGCGCTCGAAATAGAGGTCCATGCCGGCGCGGAACATCTCGGCGCCCAGGATGGTGCGGATCATGCGCACCACTTCCGAGCCCTTCTCGTAGACGGTCGCCGTGTAGAAGTTGTTGATCTCGCGGTAGCGGCGCGGCCTCACCGGATGCGCCAGCGGCCCCTGATCCTCCGGGAACTGGTGCGCGCGCAGCGTGCGCACTTCGGCGATACGCTTGACCGGGCGCGAACGCTGGTCGGCCGAGAATTCATGGTCGCGATAAACGGTCAGCCCTTCCTTCAGGCAGAGCTGGAACCAGTCGCGGCAAGTGATTCTGTTGCCTGTCCAATTGTGGAAATATTCATGCGCGATGATCGCCTCGATATTGGCGAAATCGGCGTCGGTCGCGGTCTGTTGGTCGGCCAGAACATATTTGTCGTTGAAGATGTTGAGGCCCTTGTTCTCCATCGCGCCCATGTTGAAGTCGGAGACGGCGACGATGTTGAAGACGTCGAGGTCGTATTCGCGGCCGAACTTTTCCTCGTCCCATGTCATCGAGCGCTTGAGGGCGTCCATCGCATAGCTGGCCAGCGCTTCCTTGCCGTGCTCGACATAGATGCCGAGTTCGACCTTGCGGCCGGACATGGTGGTGAATTCGTCTGCCAGCCTGCCGAGATCGCCAGCCACCAGCGCGAACAGGTAGGAGGGCTTGGGGAAGGGGTCGTGCCATTCGGCGAAGTGGCGGCCGCCGGCAAGTTCGCCATGGCGGACCGGGTTGCCGTTGGACAACAGCAGCGGTGCCTCGGCCTTGGGCGCCTCGATGCGCACCGTGTAGACCGACAGGATGTCGGGCCGATCGAGGAAATAGGTGATGCGCCGGAAACCCTCGGCCTCGCATTGCGTGCAATAGACGCCGTTCGAACGGTAGAGCCCCATCAGGGCGCTATTGGCCGACGGGTTCACCTCGGTCTCGATGGTCAGGCTGAAGCGTGCGGCTGGCGGAGCAAGGATCGTCAGCTGGTCGGGCGTTACCGCATAGGCGGCCTCTTTCAGCGGCTTGCCATCGATCTCGACGCGGACCAGCTTCAGCTCGTCGCCGTCGAGCAGCAGCGGCGTGCCCGCGGCCACGCCTTGCCGGCGTTCCACCGTCAATGTCGCCACAACCCTGGTTGCGTCCGGTGCAAGTGCGAAAGCCATGTCGATGGCGGGGATGAGATAGTCGCTTGGACGGTAGTCTTCGAGCTTGAAGACCTGGCCGGTGTCTGTGCGCATCCGTGGCTTTCCTGAAAGGCTGGCGAGACCAGCAGACGCTGGTTCAAGATTATTGAGGTTGCGGCTCTTTACACGAAACCACCCCTCGACAAAACTGGCGGTAGGTCTATCTCAACCTGATCCATCCTTTCGCCATCCGCTGCGAGGTTCCCATGACGGCCGTCACTCCGAAATTCGGGATGGGCGCCGCGGTCCGCCGCGTCGAAGACGTCAGCTTCATCACGGGCCGCGGTCGCTATACCGACGATATTCGCCCAGACGGTGTCCTGCACGGCTACGTGTTGCGCTCGCCGGCGGCCAAGGCGCGCTTTTCCATCGGCTCGACCGAGGCCGCTAAGGCTGCGCCCGGCGTGCATCTGGTGCTGACCGGCGCCGATCTCGGTCATCTGCGGGCTTTGCGTTCCACGGTGATGCAGCCGCAGCCGGACGGCACGCGCGCGCCGACGCGCGACATCCCGATCCTGTGCCATGATCAGGTCAACTATGTCGGCGATGCCGTGGCTTTCGTCGTCGCCGATAGCCGGGCGCTGGCGCAGGACGCTGCCGAACTGATCGAGGTCGATTACGACAGCCTGGACGCCGCCGGCGCCACCGCGACGGCGCTCGATGCCGGAACACCGCTGGTTTGGCCCGAACTCGGCTCGAACCGCGCCTACGCCTATCATATCGGTGACAAGGCCAAGACCGACGCCGCTTTCGCCCGCGCCAAGCGGGTCACCCGCATCGACTTCGTCAACAACCGGCTGATCTGCAACTATATGGAGGCGCGGGCCGCCATCGGCGAATGGAATGCCGATGAGGATCGCTTCGTTCTGACCACCGGCTCGCAGGGCGTGCATTCGATGCAATATGTGGTGGCCGGCGTCTTCGGCATCGGTCGCGACAAGCTGCGCGTCATCACCCCCGATGTCGGCGGCGGCTTCGGTCCGAAGGCTTTCGCGTACCGCGAACACGTGCTTGTGCTGGAGGCGGCCAAGCGGCTTGGCACGCCGGTCAAATGGACAGGCGACCGCACCGAACATTTCCTGACCGACGCGCATGGCCGCGATAACCTCGCCACCGCGGAAATGGCGATGGACGGCGAGGGGCGTTTCCTCGGCTTGCGCATCGGCCTCACCGCCAATCTCGGCGCCTATGTTTCGCAATACGGTCCCTACATTCCCGTCGTCGGCGTTTCGATGTCGACCGGCGTCTATGACATCCAGGCGCTCGATGTTTCGGTGACCGCCGTCTACACCAACACCACGCCCGTCGACGCCTATCGCGGCGCCGGCCGGCCCGAGGCGGCATTGCTGATCGAGAAGCTGGTCGACGCCTGCGCGCACGACCTCGGCCTGCCGGTCGAGGAGATCCGCCGCCGCAACTTCATCCGCCCACAGCAGATGCCCTATCGCACCCAGACAGGCAGGCTCTACGACACTGGTGAATTCGAGGGCCACATGAGCCAGGCCATGCAACGGGCTGCGTGGACTCAATTTTCAGAACGGCTGGAGGACGCAAAACGGCGCGGCAGGATACGCGGCATCGGCATGGCCACCTATGTCGAGGCCTGCGCCTTCCCCGGTTCCGAGCCGGCCCATGTCGAGCTGAATGGCGACGGCACGGTGACGTTGAAGATCGGCACGCAGTCCAACGGCCAGGGCCACGCCACGGCCTATGCGCAGTTCCTGGCCGACAAGCTCAACCTGCCGATCGACAGGATCCACGTTCGACAGGGCGACACCGACGAATTGAAGGCCGGCGGCGGCACCGGCGGTTCGCGCTCGATCCCGCTCGGCGGTGTTTCCACCGCGCGTGCCGGCGAAGACCTCGCCGAGAAGATCAGGCGCATTGCCGCCGACGAGATGGAGGCGGCCGCCGCCGACATCGAGCTCGAGGGCGGCATGGCTCGCATCGTCGGCACCGACCGGTCGATGGATTTCGCGGCGATTGCCAAGGCGGCCAAGCGACCGGACGATCTGCGCGGCTTCGGCGAATTCCTGCAGGACGAATGCACCTATCCCAACGGCACGCATATCTGCGAGGTCGAGATCGATCCCGACACCGGCGCCACCGCGATTACGCGTTACACCATCGTCGACGATTTCGGCGTAACGGTGAACCCGCTGCTTCTGGCCGGGCAGGTGCATGGCGGCGTCGTGCAGGGCATCGGCCAGGCGCTCACCGAAGACACGGTCTACAGCGAGGACGGGCAATTGCTGACCGCCAGTTTCATGGATTACGCCATGCCGCGCGCCGACACCGTGCCGTCCTTCCATTTCGAGACCCGCAACGTGCCGTCGACCACCAATGCGCTCGGCATCAAGGGGGCAGGCGAGGCCGGCACCATCGGCGCTACGCCGGCGACGCTCAATGCCGTCACCGACGCGCTCTACCGCGCCTACGGCATCAGGCACATCGACATGCCGGCAACTCCGTCGCGCATCTGGGGAGCGATCCAGGACGCTGGCATGCAGTGACATCGGACGCATCGTCCGGCCAGCAGCGCACGCTGGTCGGCATCACATTCAAAATCTGTTCAGTCGCCGTCTTCGTAGCGATGTCGTCGCTGATCAAGGCCGCCGGTGAACTGCCGGCCGGCCAGATCGTCTTCTTCCGCTCCTTCTTCGCTATTTTTCCGATCCTGATCTTCCTCGGTTTCCGGCACGAGCTGCGCACCGCCTTCTCCACGAAACGGCCGCTCAACCACATCGCGCGCGGCGTGGTCGGCGTCAGCGCCATGGGTTTCGGCTTCTTCGCGCTGACCCGGCTGCCACTGCCCGAGGCGATCACGCTGAACTATGCCCAGCCGCTGCTGGTCGTGGTGTTCAGCGCGATCTTCCTTGGCGAAACCATCCGCATCTACCGCTGGGGCGCGGTGGCGGTCGGGCTGGTTGGCGTGCTCATCATCTCCTGGCCGACCCTGACGCTGCTGCGCTCGGGCGCCGCACTTGGCGACCAGGAAGTCCTCGGCGTCATCGCCGCCTTCATCGCCGCCGCGATTTCGGCGGTCGCCATGCTTCTGGTACGCAGCCTCGTTCACAGCGAGCGCACCGCCACCATCGTCCTGTGGTTTTCGCTGACCGCCAGCGTGGTAGCATTGCTGACGGTGCCGTTCGGCTGGCAGGCGCTAGCCACCCGTCAAGTGTTGCTGCTCATCCTTGCCGGCTTCTGCGGCGGGCTCGGGCAGATATTGATGACCTCGGCCTATCGCCACGCCGAGGCGTCGGTGGTGGCGCCGTTCGAATACACGTCCATGCTCTTGTCGATCGTCGTCGGCTATTTCGCGTTCGGCGACGTGCCCACCCTGCACATGCTGGTGGGCGGCGCCATCGTGGTCGCCGCTGGCCTGTTCATCATCCTGCGTGAGCGGCAGCTCGGCCTCGAACGCGCCGCCTCGCGCAAGGCGTCGCAACCGCCCGGCTGATCAGGCCTTGCCGACTGCCTTTGTGCGTTCGAGCGCAAGGCAGGCCAGCGCGTGGCGCGTCTCTTCGTCGGCCGGGAAAAAGGTCTCGATGGCGAGTTCCGACAGCGTCACGTCGAGCGGTGTGCCGAACACCGTGGTGGTGCTGATGAAGGACAGCACGGTGCCGTCCAGCTTCAGCCGCAGCGGGTGCACGAAGGCGTTGGCCTCCGGTTTCGGTGCCCGCGTGGCGGACAGGACGGGATAGGAGCGCAGCTCCTCCTCTAGTTTCTCCAAAACAGGGTCGGCCGAAGCCGCAACCTGCTGCTTCAGCCGTTCAAGCAGATGCGCGCGCCATTCCGCGAGGTTGACGATGTTGGGCGCGACGCCCTTGGGGTGCAGGCTGAGCCGCAACACGTTCACCGGCGCCTCGAGCAGGGCAGGATCGGTGACGCCGGCAAGCAGCGGCGCCAGTGCCGCGTTCGCGGAAATCAGGTTCCAGTGGCGGTCGACTGCGAGCGCCGGGAACGGTTCATGCCCCTTCAGCACCAGCTTCACCGCGTCCATGGCCGGTGCCAGGTCGGGATCGGAAAGCTTGCGCTCCGAGAAGGACGGAGCGAACCCGGCAGCCAACAGGATCTGGTTGCGCTGTCTGAGCGGCACCGCCAGCTGCTCGCTCAGCCGCAGCACCATGTCGCGAGAGGGCATGGCGCGGCCGCTTTCTACGAAGGAGAGGTGCCGCTGCGAGATTTCCGCCTCCATGGCGAGGTCGAGCTGGCTCATGCGGCGGCGGGTGCGCCATTCGCGGATCAGGCTGCCGGCTGAGGTTTCGGGCGTGGTCATCGTGGTCTTTTCTTTCTTGTCGCGCGGACGGCGGGCAATGCAGGCCAGCAGCGCGTTGAAGCTCCTCGGATGGCTGCAAATCTATGATCGGAAGAAAGTTATTTCCATTACCTGGCGCGTAATCGCCAGGCATGAACGGCCTTGGCATTGTCCGGTCATCAGATGCCGGAACGGTCCGCCGCATCACCAACAGGAGAAAGCCAATGCCGATCACTGTCACCCCGTTCCTCCGCAACGTGCTGCTGCTTGATGCCGTCGCCACGGGCGCCACTGCCGTCCTGGCGCTTGCCGGCGCGTCGTTGCTCGGCCCGCTGCTCGGCATTCCTTCCGGCCTGCTGTTTTGGGCGGGCGTTGCCCTGGTGCCTTTCGTGGCGATGGTCTTCGCCGTGTCGCGCCGTCAGACGGTGTCGCGGGCCATGCTGGTCGAGATCATCGCCATCAACGTGCTCTGGGTCGTCGCCAGCTTCGGCTTGCTCGTCTCGGGCGCCATCTCGCCGAACCTGCTCGGCATCGCCTTCGTCAGCGCCCAGGCCGTGGCGGTCGCGCTGTTCGCCGAGCTGCAATATGTCGGGCTGCGCCGTCAGCCTGCCTGAGAATGAACTGGCCAAAGTGCCGAACAAATCATGCGCCGAGAACCGGATACGGGTCGCGGCGCTTGGTTTTTGTCGTCAGGCGAGGGAGCGCAGCTTGATCTTGGCTTCGACGAAATCGCGCCAGGCCAGGCGCTTGTGGGCGGGCGTGCGCAGCAGATAGGCCGGGTGCAGCGTCGGCATCGCGGGAATGGCGGTGCCGCTGGCCGTCATATGGACGCGCCAGTTGCCGCGCAGCCTCAGAATCCCCTCGGTGGTGTTGAGCAGGGTTTTCGCCGAAGGCCCGCCCAGATTGATCAGCACCTTCGGATTGACCAGCTCGATCTGGCGCTCGATGAACGGACGGCAGATTTCGGTCTCGTGCGGCGTCGGCGTGCGGTTGCCCGGCGGACGCCAAGGGATGACATTGGCGATATAGGCCGAGCTGCGGTCGAGGCCGATGGCCTTCAGCATGCGGTCGAGCAGCTGGCCGGAACGGCCGACGAAGGGCAGGCCTTCCAAATCCTCGTCGCGGCCAGGCGCTTCGCCCACCAGCATCAGCGCCGCATTGGGGTTCCCATCGGCGAAGACCAGGTTCTTGGCGGTGAATTTAAGGTTGCAGCCGTCGAAGCCGGCCATGGCCTGTCGCAGTTCGTCCAGCGTCGAGGCCTGGGCAGCAAGCTGGCGCGCCAGGGCCGCCTGCGCCTCATCCGGCACGCTCGCTGAGGGTTGCGCCGGCATGGGCGGGGGCGCCGACCGTGCGGCTGGCGCCGGGGCCGCGCGCGTCGGAGCCGTCGCTTCACTGGCTTGCGCCGCTGCAATCGGCGCAGCGTTGACGGCCTGCCGCGCTTCGGCGAAGCGGTCGATCGGCTCGTCGCTCAGCGCTTCATCCACGCCGGCTTCGGCATAGAAGGCGAGCAGCCCGTAAAGGTCCGCGCCATGGTCGAGATTGGGGGCAGTCATGCCGGCACCATCTGCCGGCCGGCCGCGATTTGCAAGAGCGGAGCCCGCGCGAAGAGGCCGCTGTTCACATCACCGGCACGCGCGGTTCCTGCAGGATGTAGATCGCCAGGCGTGGCGTGTAGTCGGTCACCAGATATTCGAATTCCGCGACATGCTTGGGGTCGACCTGGCCCTTCTTGAACAGAAGCCGGTCATAGGGGCGCAGCTCCCGGTGGTATTGGGCATAAGTGCTGGAGTGGATGTTGTCGGGGGTCACGTTGCGCTGGTCGAAGGAAAGACCGTCGGTGTCGTCGCTCGGCTGGCCGAGAACCGACTGCAGTTCGAATTCGAACTCCACCCACGGTTCGCCGCTGTTGTTGAGCGCGTTGATGCGCAGATAGAGCTGCCCCGAGGCATAGTCGCCGGAAGGATCGAAGGGCACGATCGGGCGGGTGGTGCGGATGGTCAGCGTCACGGGCTCGGGCGAATCCAGCTCCTCGTCGATCACGATGGGATCGGTGCGCGTGCCCTTGCCGGAAGCGCCCGAGATGCGGAAACCGCCGAGTTCGTCCGAGACGGCGTAGGGGCCGCACGGCCACGCCTTGTGTTCGCCGGCATGGCTGTGAGGTGCTGATACTGCAAGGAAACCGGGAAGGATCGCCAGGCTCGCAAGGCGCCGGGCGGTGGGAAGGCACCAAGCTGGAAACCACCTCTGGCCGGTGCTGCGCATGACGCAAGTATGACTGATTGCGGGCTTTTCGGAAAGCGGCGCGCCGCGTCGGCCTCGCACTATGCTGACAAGGCCCTGCGGCCACCCTTCGGGCCGGCCGCCGCCAGGGTCTCGCAGGGTGGAAACAATCGTTCAGGTCGAGGGAATGCGCGGGTCCTGCACGATGTAGAAGGCCCAGCGCGGCGTATAATCGGTGATCAGGAATTCGAACTCGCCGGACTTTTTCGGGTCGATCTTGCCCTGCGAGAACAGCAGGCGGTCATAGGGCTCCAGCAGCCGCTCGAATTTGGCGAAGTTGGACGACGAGACATGCTCCGGCTCGGGGTCGCGCTGGTCGAAGGAGAGGCCATCGCTGAATGTGCTCGGCTCGCCCAGTATCTTCTGCAGCTCGAACTGGAATTCCTGCCAGGGATGGCCGCTGTTGTTCATCGTGACGACACGCATGTAGAGGATGCCGCTGACATAGTCTCCGGACGGATCGAACGGGATGACCGGGCGGATCGCCCTGATGGTCAGGGTAATCGGCGTCGCCGACCTCAGCTCTTCCTGGATGACGATCGGGTCCTGCCGCGTGCCCTTGCCGGAAACGCCGGTGATGCGGAAACCGCCCAGCTCGTCGGAGAAGGAATAGGGGCCGCTGTCCCAGACCTTTTGCTTGTCCTGCGCCGCGCCAGTCGAGATCGTCAGGAGAAAACCGAGGATGGCCGCCGGCCATAGTCGGCCTGGGGCAGGGGATAGGCGCGATAATGTTAAGCCGGCTGGCCCACGACTGCGCATGAACAGGACTATGACCGATATCCGGTTCCGCGAAAAGCTCCCGTTTTCAAGGGTTGCGCTCTATTTGACGTTTACGTGAACGTCAAATATTCTGCGCCAACGTGAAGCTTTGCCGGCCGGCGGAACGGTGCTGTCGTTGCGAGCCGGTTTCGCGTCGCGGAATGATGCGCTATGGAGCGCATGAGCCAGCAAGATGCCGGAACGGCAAGCCAGTGCGGAGGGACCTGATGAGCGAGATCGAACGGGAGAGCATGGAATTCGACGTGGTGATCGTCGGCGCGGGGCCGGCGGGGCTCGCCGCGGCGATCCGGCTCAAGCAGGTCAACCCCGATCTTTCCGTTGTCGTCCTGGAAAAGGGCGGCGAGGCCGGCGCCCACATCTTGTCCGGTGCCGTCGTCGACCCGATCGGCATCGACCGCCTTCTGCCCGGCTGGCGCGAGGAGAGCGACCACCCTTTCAAGACCGAGGTGACGGCTGATCATTTCCTGGTTCTGGGACCGGCCGGTTCCTTCCGCCTGCCGAACATCCTGATGCCGCCGCTGATGAACAATCACGGCAACTACATCGTCTCCCTCGGCAACGTCTGCCGCTGGCTGTCCGGCAAGGCCGAGGCGCTCGGCGTCGAAATCTATCCGGGCTTCGCCGCCGCCGGGCTGCTCTATAACGAAGAGGGCGCGGTCACCGGCGTCTACACCGGCGACATGGGCGTCGAGAAAGACGGTTCGCATGGCCCGAACTTCGCGCCCGGCATGGCGCTGATGGGCAAATATGTGCTGATCGGCGAAGGCGCGCGCGGCTCGCTCGCCAAGCAGCTCATCGCCAAATACAACCTCGCCGAAGGCCGCGAGCCCGCCAAGTTCGGCATCGGCCTGAAGGAACTCTGGCAGGTCAAGCCGGAGAACCACAAGCTCGGCCTCGTCCAGCATTCCTTCGGCTGGCCGCTCGACATGAAGACCGGCGGCGGCTCCTTCCTCTATCACCTGGAAGACAATCAGGTTGCGGTCGGCTTCGTCGTGCACCTGAACTACAAGAACCCTTATCTGTCGCCGTTCGAGGAATTCCAGCGTTTCAAGACGCATCCGGCGATCGCGCCGACCTTCGCCGGAGCCAAGCGCATCGGCTATGGCGCGCGCGCCATCACCGAGGGCGGCTGGCAGTCGGTGCCGAAGATGTCCTTCCCCGGCGGCGTGCTGATGGGCTGCGCGGCCGGCCTCGTCAACGTGCCGCGCATCAAGGGTTCTCACAACGCCGTCCTGTCCGGCATGCTGGCGGCCGAGCACGTCGCGGAAGCCATCGCCACCGGCAGGGCCAATGACGAACTGGCCTCTTATGAAGAAGCCTGGCGCGGCACCGACATCGGCAAGGACTTGAAGAAGGTTCGCAACGTCAAGCCGTTGTGGTCGCGTTTCGGCACCATCGTCGGCGTTGGCCTCGGTGGCCTCGACATGTGGCTGAACACGCTGTTCGGCGTCTCGCCCTTCGGCACGCTGAAGCACGGCAAGACCGACGCCGCCGCGCTCGAGCCGGCATCGAAGCACCAGAAGATCGTCTATCCGAAACCGGACGGCGTGCTGACCTTCGACCGACTGTCGTCTGTCTTCCTGTCGGGCACCAACCATGAGGAGGACCAGCCGGTCCATCTCCAGGTCAAGAACCCGGCCTTGCAGGTGAGTTCGGAGCACGACGTCTTCGGCGGACCGTCGACGCGTTATTGTCCGGCGGGCGTCTATGAATGGGTCGACGCGGAAGGCAATGCCGCCGCTGATCCGACGGCCAAGGATGTGCGCTTCGTCATCAACGCCCAGAACTGCGTGCACTGCAAGACGTGCGACATCAAGGACCCGAACCAGAACATCAACTGGGTGCCGCCGCAGGGTGGCGAGGGGCCGGTCTATCAGAACATGTAGTTGGGGACTAAGGCGCTATGGGGCACCTTAGCGCCTTAATTCGACCGCAGAGACGTAGCAAGGCTCGATCAAGCTTCCGTGAAAAAGACGACCATTGAAGGTCTGGCGGAGGGTTGGGAGGAACATTGATGCGTCACGCCGCGGTTCGCTGTCTGGCCGGACTTTTGATTGCAGGAAGCCTGCCCGGCCTCGCCATGGCCGGTGCCAAGGTGGTCGTCCACACCACGAATTACGATATCGCGGGCGACAGCGGTAAGGCGCTGGTCGCCGCCATGGACCAGAGCGGCCCGCGGCACGGCTTCACCACGCGCGCCATCGCCCGCACGTCCTACACCCTCAATTGGGATTACAAGACCGAGCCGTCAGCTGGCGGCTGCCGTTTGCTGCGCGCCGACGGAACCCTGGACCTCACCTACCAATATCCGCGCGTCACCTCGAAAATGTCGCCGGCGCTGCGCAAGCGCTGGCAGGTCTTTTTCGCCGGCGTGCGGGCACATGAGGAAACCCACGGCCGCATCGCCCGCCAGATGGTCGCGGCCGGCGAGCGCTCCGTTTCCGGTCTCAACCTCGCCAACGATCCGCAATGCATCAAGACACGCCGCGAAGCCGAGCGCAGGACCGCCGCCGCCACCGCCGACTACGAAGCCAGGCAGGTCGCCTTCGACATGCGCGAGCACAGCCCTGGCGGCCATGTCCAGAAACTCGTCACCGCCCTGCAGAAAGCGCAATAAGGTCTTCGCCTGAAATCCCGGGAGGCGCCGGCGGTCAGCCGCCGCGTACCAATTTGCGTTGTTCGGGTCGTTCGGCCGAAACAGTCGCCGTTTTCGGTCCGCCCTCCGGTTCCGCCGCCGCCGGCTTCAGCGAGAATTCGACGAGGACCGGCCGGTGGTCCGAGCCGGTGTCTTCCAGAAGCGTGGCCGAGTGGACCACCACGGCGCCCTTGTACAACACCTGGTCGATCGGCAGTCCGGCAAAGGACAAAGCGGCGGGCAGCCTCCGGTAAAACCAGGTCGGGCCGGCGGAGGGCACCAGCGTCAAGGCGCCGGCTCTGGCGAACCGTTGCACCGCCTCGCTCCACGGCACGGCATTGAAATCGCCGGCGACGACGGCGTCTTCGCCCAGTGTTGCCAGCGGGTGGCTCAGGCTGCGGATCTGGCGGAACTGGTTGAACGGCCACGGCCAGCCAATATGGACGGCGGCGACCGCCACTTCCGTGCCGCCGAAGTCGATATGGGCCGTCGCCATCGATCCACGGTCATTGCATTGCGGCTCGCTGCCTTCGACAAAGGGCTGCCTGGACAGCAGCGCCACGCCGAAGAAGCCGTTCGGAAACGGGCAGGCGATGCTGTAGGGATAGACACCGGACAGGAGCTTCAGCTTGCCCGCCCACATGTCGGAAACCTCGTTCAGCGTCACCACGTCCGGCTTGACGCTGTCGATCAGCGACAACACCTTTTCAGGCGTCGGGTTGTTGTAGCGCAGGTTCATCTGCAGCAGCCGGTAGACGGCGCGGTCGTCCGGCTTGGCGGTGAAGCCGGCCTGTGATTTGCCGAGGCCCGGAAGGCTGGTCGTCGTCGCAAGGCAGGCGATCGCAAAAACCAGGAACGGCACCGCCTGCCAGCGCGGGCCGGCAATGATCATCACCAGCGCCAACAAGACGAGCAGCGCCGCGAGGTGGGTGCGGAAATGCGAGAAGGAATCCAACGCCGGATGAAAGGCGCCGAAGAATCCGGCCAGAAGCGCGACGGAGGACGCCACCGCGCAGGCGGCGATCAGGAATTGAAACAGGATACGGGCGCTGTCCATGGCGGTCATAGCTCGAAACATTGCGGCTCATTGATGGTAGGGCAAGCGCTCTCTATGGTGCGCGCGAAAAATGCAATGCCCTATCCTGGAAACGCGATGATCTTGAAGAACGGACTTGTCCTGCTGACGGCTACGGCCGGCTTTGTCTTGGCGGCCTCCTCCGCGCAGGCCGGTGGCCGCACCATCGAACAGGAAAAGCCTTATGCCATCACCGGCGCATCCGGCGCTGAGCTCTACAGTTCCATCGGCCAGAACGGCCCGGCGGTGGGCAGCAGCGGCCGCCGCGTCATCGCCCACACCTTCTTCACGCTCACTTGGTCCAGGAATTACGTGCCGCAGGGCGGCGGCTGCACGCTGGTGTCGGCGACGCCCAAGCTAACCATCACCTATACGCTGCCGAAGCCCGCCAATGCGCTTGCGCCGGCGGTGCAGAAACGCTGGGACGTCTTCATCGACGGCATCCGGCGTCACGAGAAAGTCCATGGCGACCACATGAAGGCGATGTTGAAGCGGATCGAGGCGACGACCATCGGCGTTTCGGTGCCGAATGACCCCGGCTGCCAGAAGATCCGCAAGCAGATCCAGACGCCGCTGTCGGAGGCCTCGCTGGCGCAGCGCCAGGAGAGCAGCGAGTTCGATCGCGTCGAGATGGGGCCGGGCGGCAACATCCAGCGGCTTGTCCTGGGGCTGGTCAACGGCGACTGAGATACTCGGCGAGTGCGAGAGCTGACGGCGACCTTTTCTCCGGTAGCGCGCCTGCCCGGCATCCAGATGCCTTATGCGGTGCGGGGTCGCCACGGCTCGTGCTCGTGCGCGAGCCAGACCAGTTCGGGGTCGAGCGCGCGCACCCGCAGCTGGCCTTCGGTCTGCGGCTCGTCGAGCTCGCCAAACCAGACCGCCACGTCGCCGCCAACGACGACCGGGTGCCCGCCAGTCTCAACGACGACGACCTGCATGCCGGCTGTGTGGCCGGGCGCCGGGACAAGCCGGAGCCCGGGGAGTAGCTCGAGCTCACCGTCGACTGGCACGTACTCCACGCCGGGTGCATCGACCCACTCGCGAATGGTGTAGTCGTCCTCGTTGCGCGCGTTGTCGAGTTCCCGGCGCTGGACGTAGATCGGCTTGCCGGCGAAGAGATGGTTGCCTCCGCAATGGTCGGCGTGCAGGTGCGTGTTGACGACGATGTCGATGCCGGCGAGGTCGAAGTCCTGCTTGCTCAGCGGATACAGGCGCGGACTGAAGGCGGCCACCACTGCCGGGTGCAGCTCCGTCATGCCGGTGTCGACCAGTATGCGCCCGTTGGGATGGTCGATGACGTGCACGTAGACTGGCATTCGCTCGCCCTCGACGAAAAGGTCGGCAACGAGGATTGGCGAGATGGTGATAGAGGCGGGGGCATTCATCTTTTCGTCTCCCTCAACAGTTTTGCACGCTGCTGCGAACAGGGTTTTGGGATCATCTAGATAACGCCGTCGGTCTTGAGCATCCCTCCGCCTCCATCGCTTGCAATCAGCCACGCGGCATATCTGCCTGACTGATTGCATCTCGCAACCGGTTGTAGGTTACATAAACTGATTTTATATTGCAATCGGTTTTTGGAGTGCGCGTGAATGCCCTGCGCTGGGCTGCCCGATCAATCGGATTCTCGAGGCCCTGGGGGATCGCTGGAGTCTGATCGTCATCGGCGACCTGATGTTCGGCAACCGCCGTCACTATAGTCGGTTGAGGCCGACGCCGCACACCGCCGCTCGGAGTACGGCCTCCTACTGGAACGCCGTCTCCGAGAAGCTGCGCAGCTTGCGTGAATGCAGCCGCTCCATCGGCATTTCGGCCAGCTTCTGCATGGCGCGAATGCCGATGGTCAGGTGTTGCGCCACCTGCCGCTTGTAGAATTCGGTCGCCATGCCGGGCAGCTTCAGTTCGCCATGCAGCGGCTTGTCGGAAACGCACAGCAGCGTGCCGTAGGGCACGCGGAAGCGGAACCCGTTGGCGGCGATGGTTGCCGATTCCATGTCGAGCGCGATGGCGCGCGATTGCGAAAGCCGCTGCACCGGCCCGCGCTGGTCGCGCAGTTCCCAGTTGCGATTGTCGATGGTGGCGACCGTGCCGGTGCGCATGATGCGCTTGAGGTCGTAGCCGGAAAGCCCGGTCACCTCGGCCACCGCTTCCTCCAGCGCCACCTGCAC
This sequence comes from Mesorhizobium terrae, assembly GCF_008727715.1. Classification (GTDB taxonomy): domain Bacteria; phylum Pseudomonadota; class Alphaproteobacteria; order Rhizobiales; family Rhizobiaceae; genus Mesorhizobium; species Mesorhizobium terrae. Next base: position 5,448,259 of record NZ_CP044218.1, on the reverse strand, counting down.
CTCGGCCAGCGCCGGCACCGGCACCCACACCGGCAGGTCGTCGTCCAGCACATGGTCCTCGCGCACATAGGCATGCGCCAGCACATAGTCGCCCAGCGCCTGCGTGTTGCGCAGGCCGGCGCAGTGGCCAAGCATCAGCCAGGCATGCGGGCGCAGCACGGCGACGTGGTCGGTGATGGTCTTGGCGTTGGACGGACCGACGCCGATATTGACCATGGTGATGCCGCCATGGTCCGGCCGCTTCAGATGATAGGCGGGCATCTGCGGCAGCCGTCCCGGCGCGGTGCCTTCGCTGAGCAGCGGCGTGCCCGGCCTGGTGACGACATTGCCCGGCTCGACGAATTCGGAATAACCCTCGCCACCCTTCGCCATCAACTCGCGCGCCATCGCGCAGAACTCGTCGATGTAGAACTGGTAGTTGGTGAAGAGGACAAAATTCTGGAAATGCTGCGGGCTGGTCGCCGTGTAATGCGTCAGCCTGTGCAGGGAATAGTCGATGCGCTGGGCGGTGAAGGGCGCCAGCGGGCGCGGGTCGCCCAGCGCCACCTCGAAGGTGCCGTTGGCGATCTGATCGTCGGTGCCGTCGAGGTCCGGCACGTCGAACAGGTCACGGATCGGCCGGCGGATGCGCTCGGCGGCGGCACTGTCGACATAGGTTCCTTCCAGGAAGGCGAAATGCAGCGGGATCGGCGTCTCCGATTCCGAAACGATCACCGGCACGCCGTGATTGCGCATGATCAGCCTGAGCTGTTCGGTCAGGTAGCTTTCGAACAGATGCGGTTGGGTGATGGTGGTCGAGAACTGCCCCGGCGTCGGCAGATGGCCGTAGGCCTGGCGCGAGTCGACCTGGGTGAACGAGTTGGTGACGACGCTGACCTCCGGATAGAAGGCGCGGTAGCGCTTGTCGTTGCCGCCGCCGGCGGCAAGTGCCGAGAAGGAGTCGCGCAGGAATTTGGTGTTGCGCTCGTAGAGCACCTTGAGCGCGGCGACGGCCTCGCCGGCATCGTCGAAGGATTGCCGGGCATAGGGCTCCGGCATGACCAGGGTCTCGATGGCTTGTGGATAGATTCGCTTTTCCATGACCCATTATAGAGATGGAACATGACACTGGGGAGGGGCCGCCCCGCCAAAGGCTCATTGGCCCATGCTTTTTTAGTGGTCCGTGTTTTCTAGCTGCCCGTGCTTTTAGCTGATTGAGCAATCAGCTTGATCAGCCGCGCTGCAGGCTGACCAGAAGAACCAGCCCGATGCCGTTCTTCTTGAGTGCCGGCGCCTCGATGGTCGAGCCCGTGCCTGTCCGCATCATCGGCACGGCCAGCACCGGAGCAGCCAGCAGCATCAGGATCAGCATGGCGCGCGGCAACAGCTTCAGAACGGCGACGGTGTTTTCGGCGATGCTGTTCATGGCGGCGGCTTTCGATACGAGGTGTCGGGTGTTCAACGGGTGTAGCTGTCGGGGCAGGCGAGACCGCAGAGCCGCAAGCCGGCCTGATCCCAGGCCCGGGCGGAGCGGCCGTCTCCGGCAACCAGTGTCGCGAAGCCCATGCCGAACAACGTCATCAGCAGGCAGACGATGGTGAAGCGGCGCGCAAGCATTGGTCTCTCCCTCAATGCTGGAGAGAATGCCCGAGCGCGGCTGAACCCCTTCTGAGGCCACCGTTCATCCAGGGTTCAAAATGATTGACGGAAATTCAGATGCAGCGCCCCTTCTCCCGCAAGGGGAGAAGGAGAGGCAACTGCAACCGCAGCTCCCAAAACAAAAGGCGTTCCCGCATGGCGGAAACGCCTTGTCGTCAACCGGGTCTGCTGTTCGGCTTACATCTTGGTCCAGGTCTGGCTCTTGCAGATGAGGCCGCCCAGCACACAGCCGCTCATCTTCAGCGACTTGCCGGAGATCGAGGCCTTGCCGTTGTAGGTCTTGTCGTTCTCCGGATCGGTGATGGTGCCGGCATATTTGCCTTCACCCGTCGATTTGAACGAGCCGATCGTCTTGCCGGCATGCTTGCCGGTCTTCAGCGTGATCGAGAACGAGCCGCTGCCCGAGATCGCCGCCGTGGCACCGGATGCCGTCTTCCAGTTGCCTTCGATCGGGTCGGCCCAGGCCGCGCCCGCCATGATCAATGTGGCCGCAACAGCCAAGCTGAGTTTGCGAAACATTCCTTCCTCCCTGTGCGCTCCGCCGGACCTGCGGGTCCAGCCTCTCCATCCCTCACGCCCAAGCAGGCTAATCCAGTCCCCAATAAAACAAAAGCCGTGCCGCTGGGGAAGGAAAAGCGCTTTTTCATCGGCGTTCGAAAGGGCATTTCGCCGGCTGCTGAGGCATTTCTCAATTCGCGAAGCTTTCGCGTGGTTAGCGAAACCTTGTTTTGCGAGGTTCGGATTTTCGTCGAATTTGAGCGAAAACCCAGCAATCGCGGACTTCCTATCCTTAACGGTTTCTCACGTTTACTTCTTGTTTTAGCTTTGTTTTCTTCCAGTTAAGCAAGCCATTTAACGACGGATTCAAGCGTCCCCTTCATTCTTCGAAGCATCGGAAGAGCGCACACCCACTGAAGAAAAGGGTGGCGGCTTTCAGGAGCAGACAGGGTCAGACAAGGGGATTTGAAATGGCACGTTTCGAGATGCTGGAAGCAGGGTTCGGTACGATGGGCGCAACCGCTCAAGCCGACATTCTCTTCGAACTGGGCATGATGTATGCGACCGGCCGCGACTGCGAGACCGACGTAGTCACGGCTCACAAATGGTTCAACATCGCCGCGATCAAGGGCTCGACCCGCGCCGCGGAACTGCGGTCCGAACTTTCGGCTTCCATGACCAAGGGCGAGATCGCTCATGCCCTGCGCGAAGCCCGCGACTGGATGACCACGCACTGAATTCCGCCCCGCGAGGGGATGGTCTCGCCGCTCCAACGGCGAATTGAAGAAACGGAAGCGGCCAGCAAGGCCGCCCGGCGAAACAGGGAAGGCGGGTCGTTTTCGAAGCCATCTGGCTCGAAACCGCCCCGGCGAAAGAAAACCGCGACCGGTCGTTACAAGACCGGCGCGGTTTTCGCATTTTCGACCCGGCATTTGGCCGGCGCGATTAACCCGACGATTGCAAAAACGCTTCGACGGGCTTGACGAGCGGTGGAATTTTGAGGCCATTCTCGGCCAAGCGTGGCCAGGGGGTTGCGCAAGCCTTGGGAGGTTTAAAGTGAAGAAGACCAAATTTTTGAGCGCTGCCTTGTTCGGCATGGCGCTCAGCGCCTCGGCCGCTTATGCCGAAGACATCACCTTCGCGGTTGTCGGGCCGATGACGGGCCAGCTCGCCACCATCGGCGACCAGTTCAAGCACGGCGCGCAGGCCGCGGCCGACGCCATCAACGCCGCCGGCGGTGTCAACGGACGCCAGATCAAGATCGACATCGAGGATGACCAGTGCGACCCTAAGCAGGCCGTTTCGGTGGCCAACCGCATCGTCGGCAACGGCGTCATGTTCATTGACGGTCACGCCTGCTCGGGCTCGAGCATTCCGGCTTCCGCCGTCTATGCCGAAGCCGGCGCGCTGATGATGAGCCCGGCCTCGTCCAACCCGCTGATGACCGACGACGCCGCCAAGAAGGGCTGGTCGACGATCATGCGCCTCTACACCCGTGACGACGCCCAGGGCGCCTTCATCGGTCCGTGGATTGCCAAGAAGTATGCCGGCAAGAACGTCGTCGTGCTGCACGACAAGAGCGCCTATGGCCAGGGTGTCGCCGACGCCGTGAAGGCGACGATGAACGCGGGCGGCCTGAAGGAAGTGCTCTATGAAGGCATCAATTCCGGCGAGAAGGACTATTCGGCACTGGTCACCAAGCTGAAGAACCTGAAGGCCGATGTCGTCTATTTCGGCGGCTATCATCCGGAGGCCGGCCTCATCCTGCGCCAGTCGGCCGAGCAGAACTTCAAGTACCAGCTGATCATGCCGGACTCCATCGCCTCGCCGGAATTCTGGCAGGTTGCCGGCCCGGCTGGCGAAGGCACGATGTTCGTGTTCCCGGCTGACCCGCAGGCCCGCCCGGAAGCCAAGGAAGCGATTGAGAAGATCAAGGCCAAGGGCTTCGTGCCGGAAGGCTTCACGCTGTTCTCCTACGCCACGATCCAGGCTTTCGCCGAAGGCATCAAGCGCGCCGGCAGCGACGATCCGGGCAAGGTTGCCGCCGCGCTGAAGGACGGCAAGCCGATCAGCACCGTGGTTGGCGAAGTCATCTTCGACGAAAAGGGTGACCTGAAGAACGCCAAGTACGACATCAACCAGTGGCATGAAGGCAAGTACGCGCCGATCAAGGTCGACTGATCCCGCATGGGATGATTGATGAAAGCGGAATGGCCGGGCTTGTCCCGGCCATTTTGTTTGCTGGAGATCGTGGCGTGGATCGTCGGCGGCTCAGGCCTCCGTCTCGGCGAACCGCACCAGCACCGTTCCGTCCGTCACCTGCGCGCCCTCCGTAGCGATCTCGGCGATGGTGCCGTCATGCGGGGCGGCGATGGTGTGCTCCATCTTCATCGCTTCCAGGATGAGCAGCGGCTGCCCCTTGACCACCACGTCGCCAGCCACCGAGCGCACCACCTTGACCAGCCCCGGCATCGGCGCACGCAGATTGCCGACACCCGCGCCGGCATCATCAGCCTTGGCCAGCGGATCCGGCACGCCGAAACTATAGCCCGTGGCGCCGGCAAAGACGGTGACGTGGCCGGGCCAGCGCGCCAGCCGCTTGCCGCCGCCGGCCCGCAAGGCGTGCACGCCCGTCTCGGTCGCGACATCGAAGCCACCGTCGTCGCGCGCGGTGATGCGGGCAGCGATTTCCTCGTCGCCGGCTTTCAGCCTGATGCGGCGCGCGCCGGCGTGGAAATGCGCGTAGCCGACAAGTGACGACCATGGGTCGGAACCGTTTCGAGGGATGGAGACGTCCGCCGCCGCAAGTGCTGCCGTCGCGATGACATCGTCGCCGGGAAGGGCGATCGCCGTCAAAGCCTCCTGCTTGCGGCCGATAAGGCCGGTGTCGACATCGCCGGCGGCGAAATCCTCATCGGCGGCCAGCGCAGCCAGGAAGGCGGTGTTGGTGACAGAGCCGGCGATTTCGGTACCGGCCAGCGCTTCGCCGAGCGCGGCCAGCGCGCTCGCGCGGTCGGGCCCATGCACGACAAGCTTGGCGATCATCGGGTCGTAATAGGGCGAGATGGCATCGCCCTGGCGCACGCCTGTCTCGACGCGCATGCTGGCACCCGCCGGCGCGGTCTCGGGAAAGCGCAGGTGATGCAGCGTGCCGATCGCCGGCAGAAAGCCCTTGGTCGCATCCTCGGCATAGAGCCGCGCCTCGAAGGCATGGCCGGAAAGCGCGATCTCGTCCTGGGCCTTCGGCAGCTTTTCGCCGGAAGCCACGCGCAGCTGCCATTCGACGAGGTCGACGCCGGTGATCATTTCCGTCACCGGATGTTCGACCTGTAGGCGCGTGTTCATCTCCATGAACCAGAAGCGGTCGGCCAACAGTCCCTTCGAGGCGTCGACGATGAACTCGATGGTGCCGGCGCCGGAATACTGGATCGCCTTGGCGGCCTTCACCGCGGCATCGGTCATCGCCTTGCGCAGCGCCGGCGTCATATCGGGCGCCGGCGCCTCCTCGATCACCTTCTGATGGCGCCGCTGCGCCGAGCAGTCGCGCTCGTAAAGATGCACGGCATTGCCGAAATTATCGCCGAACACCTGCACCTCGATATGGCGCGGCTTGTCGACATATTTCTCGACCAGCACGCGGTCGTCGCCGAAGGCGGCCTTGGCCTCGCGCCGCGCGCCGGACAGTGCCTCGGAAAAATCATCGGGATGATCGACCCGGCGCATGCCCTTGCCGCCGCCGCCGGCGCGCGCCTTGATCAGCACCGGATAGCCGATCTCGCGCGCCTTGGTGGCCAACAGCACGATGTCCTGCGCCTCGCCGTGATAGCCGGGCACGACAGGCACGCCGGCCTTTTCCATCAGCCGCTTAGCAGCATCCTTGAGGCCCATGGCGCGGATGGACGCGGCCGACGGGCCGATGAAGACCAGCCCCGCCGCCGCCACCTGATCGACGAAATTCGGGTTTTCCGAAAGGAAGCCGTAGCCGGGGTGAATGGCCTCGGCACCCGTCTGCTTTGCCGCCGCGATGATGCGCTCGGCCCTAAGATAGCTCTCGCCGACCGGGGAGGCGCCGATATGGACCGCCTCGTCGGCCATGGCGACATGCAGGGAGGCGGCGTCGGCGTCGGAATAGACGGCGACCGTATCGATGCCCAGCTTGCGCGCGGTACGGATGATGCGGCACGCGATCTCGCCACGGTTGGCGATCAGGATCTTCGAAAACATCGGGGCCTCCAATGGTAAGGGCAATTAAGGTGCCGGACTTGATTATTTCGGCGTAATCACCACCGACGGCGCCGAGCGCTCGAAGGGGCCATGGTGGACGGCCTCGATGTTATTGCCGTCCGGGTCGAACAGGAAGGCGGCGTAGTAGCCGGGGTGATAGCTGCGCTCGCCCGGTCCGCCATTGTCCCTGCCGCCGGCGGCAAGGCCCGCCTGGTAGAATTTCGCCACCGTCTCGCGATCGGGCACCTGGAAGGCGAGATGCACGCGCGAGGTCTGGCCGCTGGCGGCGTCGATCCACAATTCGTCGGCCGAGAAGAAGGTCTCGCCCTCATGAATGGAGGAGGCGTGGCCGATGGCTTCGAGTACTGCGCGGTAGAAGCGCCTGGTCGTTTCAAGGTCGGCCGCGCGCAGATGGATATGGTCGATCAGGCGGCCGCGATGGAATTGCATCGGTAGTCTTTCCTCGTGTTGGTACCGGGTAGTTGTGGTGCTGCCGGCGCGCCATCGCGCGCCGGTCGCGTCTTCGATTGTTCCGCTGCTAGTCTGGCCGCCTCGGCAGCTCGATCCCATAGGTGCGCAACGGCTCGATGAGCTTATTGTGGTCGAAATCCTTGACGCCGAAGTATTCGTAGAGTTTCCAGCCGGCAGAAAGGCCAACGGCGACATATCCCTTTTTCGGGTCTTTCGGCATCCAATTGGCGACCAGAGATCCGAGTACAGGAATGGCTTTTTTGGGCGCCCACCCCATAACTCGGCCGGCCGCGCGCAGGCGCACTTCGGGCATCTCATGTGTCATCAGACGCTCAAGTGTATCGCGCCCGATTGGGGAGTTAACAAGCTCATCCAGCACGAGCCGCATCCGATCCACCTGACGGTTTCCTGCACGCGTGTCCTCGCGCTCCCGTGCGGCAATCTCGAGCTCATTGGCTTCGATCAGACGACTAACGAGGGTCGTGATACGCGCATCGGTAACGGGAGAGGCCATGGGCGAACTCCTTCCGGACGGGTTCGGAACGGCGGCCATAGGAGACCTCGCATCCCAAACACGCCGAACGTCGCGTCCGGGATTTGCACGTCGAATGCGGCGCTCGGGCCGAGCATCGACACTTGCCCCGTAGTGCCGGCCGCCACCATCATGGCAAGGCCGGCACGCAGCTGGACTTAGCAACGCGGCTTTGCGGCCGGAGAGACGCGCGCGGCTTACTTCGAAGCCGCGATCTCGCAGCTGCCGCCTATGTTGATCTTGCCCTTGTAACTGTCGCGGGTCCTCACGCAGCTTGCCATCGCCTTTTCTTCCGCAGCCGCCTGCGTCTTTGCGTTCAACGAATTGCCGCAAATGACGAAGATATCCCGCACGCGAGAATAGGGCGTGATTGCGTAGGCTGAGTGGCCTCCAGCCGCCACATAGGCCTTCCACGCTTTGGTGCAGGGGTCTTTCGGATTGTCCGGCAAAGTCGGAGGGAACCGCTTGTCGCCCTGATTTCCCGCCAATGATCCGGCGGTTGTTATGTTTGAAGTCGCTGCAAGAAGCATGCAAGCCAGAACGGAAATATTCAAAGAACGAAGATGTCGCAAATTTATCCCCATGTGCCCAATATTGAACACCGTAATCAATAGAAGAAATTGTCGCTGTCGGGCAATGCAATTCTTCGACTGGCCCATTTGAACAGCACTGTATTGGCTTCGGTGAAAACAAGTGCACGGCGTCACATCCTGAACACGCCGAATTTCGTGTCGGGGATCGGCGCGTTGAGCGCGGCCGACAGCGAAAGCGCCAGCACCTCGCGTGACCTTACCGGGTCGATGATGCCGTCGTCCCAAAGCCTTGCGGATGAATAGAGCGGGTGGCCCTCGCGCTCGTATTTTTCCAGCGTTGGGCGCTTGAATTCGGCCTCTTCCGCGGCCGTCCAGCTGCCGCCCTTGCGCTCGATGTTCTCGCGCCGCACCAGCGCCAGCACCATCGCCGCCTGCTCGCCGCCCATCACCGAGATGCGCGCATTGGGCCACATCCACAGGAAGCGGGGCGAATAGGCGCGCCCGCACATGCCGTAATTGCCGGCGCCGAACGAGCCGCCGATGATCATCGTCACCTTCGGCACCTGCGCGGTCGCCACCGCCGTCACCAGCTTGGCGCCATCCTTGGCGATGCCGCCGGCCTCGTATTTCTTGCCGACCATGAAGCCGGTGATGTTCTGCAGGAACACCAGCGGGATCTTGCGCTGGCAGCACAGTTCGATGAAATGTGCGCCCTTCACAGCGCTCTCCGAAAACAGCACGCCATTGTTGGCGATGATGCCGACAGGCATGCCATGGATATGGGCAAAGCCGGTGACCAGCGTGGTGCCGTAATTCTGCTTGAACTCGTCCAGCTCCGAGCCGTCGACGATGCGCGCGATCACCTCGCGCACGTCATAGGGCTGGCGCAGATCCGTCGGCACGATGCCGAGGATTTCGCGTGGGTCGTAGAGCGGCGCCACGGGCTGGCGCAAGTCGAGGCCGCTCTCCTTTTTGCGGTTGAGGTTGCGCACGATGCGGCGGCAGATCGCCAGCGCGTGTTCGTCGTCCATCGCATAGTGGTCGGCGACGCCGCTTTGGCGCGTGTGCAAATCGGCGCCGCCCAGTTCCTCGGCGCTGACATCCTCGCCGGTCGCCGCCTTAACCAGCGGCGGGCCGCCGAGGAAGATGGTCGCTTGCTTGCGCACCATGATCGATTCATCCGCCATCGCCGGTACATAGGCGCCGCCGGCCGTGCAGGAACCCATCACGCAGGCGATCTGCGGGATGCCGGCGGCGCTCATATTGGCCTGGTTGTAGAAGATGCGGCCGAAATGCTCGCGGTCGGGAAACACCTCGTCCTGGTTGGGCAGGTTGGCGCCGCCGGAATCGACCAGATAGACGCAAGGCAACCTGTTCTGCAGCGCGATCTCCTGCGCCCTGAGGTGCTTCTTCACCGTGACGGGATAATAGGTACCACCCTTCACGGTAGCGTCGTTCACCACCACCATCACCTCGCGGCCTTCGATGCGTCCGATGCCGGCGATCATGCCGGCGGCGGAAATGGCATCGTCATACATGCCCCAGGCGGCGAACTGGCCGATCTCCAGGAAGGGCGAGCCGGTGTCCAGGAGTTGCGCCAGCCGGTCGCGAGGCAACAGCTTGCCGCGCTGGGTGTGGCGGGCGCGCGCCTCTTCCGTCCCGCCGCGTTGGACCGTTGCCGCCTTGTCCGAAATGTCGGCGACCAGCGCCCGCATGCGCTCGGCATTGGCGCGGAAGGTTTCGGAGGAGGTGGAGACCGAAGAGGTGAGCGCTGGCATTAAGACCTCGTTTCAAATGGGTTCGTGCACGACCGCGAGCTTGCCGCCGCGCCGCTCGTAAAGCAGCGGCGACATGATATTCTGGTCGTCCTTGGTGAACTCGTCCATGAGCTGGCGCGCCATTTGCAGCCCTTGCGGCGCATTCTTGTTGAACGCGATGACGAAGTCGCGCTCCGGCACGCCCAGAAAATAGCCGCCGGGGAATCTCTTGGCGACATAACCGTGGAACCAGTCCGACAGCAGCAGGGCGGCCGAAAGCGGCGCATTGCCGTCGATCTCGAACACCGACACATCGTCGCCGATCCGCTGCTCGATCACCTTCTTGATCTGCTCTTTCAGGTTCTTGCGGCCGAGTTCGGCAAGTTCCTCGAGGCTGCGGCCGCCGGTTTCCGAGCGGTCGAGCGTGCGCAGCGCCGTCGGCTCGTCCATCTGGTAGAGCACGATCAGATCGCCAGCCAGTTCCTGGAAAACCGCGCGCTTTGTCAGGTCTCCCCCGCTTTGCATGAGGTAGCCCTTGGAGCGCACATTGGCGAAAATCCGCGCCGGATCGCTGGTGTACCCCTCTTGCAGGGTGGCGAAAGCGCCGATGAAGGTCTCGATCGCTTCTCCGGCCTCCGCCGGTGGAAGGCCCCGGACCTGGTCGAGCAGGTAGGTCACGTCGATGCGGATGCGGCCGCCTTCGCCGTTCTTGCGCGAAAGATCGATCTGCGCGGGGTCGTCGGGATTGGGCTTGATGTCGACAAAGCGGCCATCCTTGCGCAGGCGCTTTTCTACCGCCGCCGCCAGCTGCTCGACCGTTGCATAACCCTGCTGCTGCGCCGCCGAGACCGGGCTCGAAACCGCGAGCGGAACCGCGACCAGAAGCCCGAGCGGGATCAATAGCTTCAAGAGCTGTTTCAGTTTCATGATGTCCCCCCAATACGCTCCATTTGAACGTATGAGGAACTTATAGGGAACATTTCGGCGTTTTACTATAGTTTCGTCGCGATTTCTCGGCAGACCGGCCTTGCGGCGCAAATCGTTTCGATGTATTGGCCACGCCCCGCGCGAAGCCTCGTCTGTCTGGTCGCGCATGACACTGTGATGGAGGCGACGATGAAAAGCAGAATTCTGCTTTCCCGCGAATGTCTGCCTCGGGCGTGCGAGCAAGCCGCCTGAGGGCGGCGACTTTTTAGCCAGAAACATCAGCAAGTTTGAGGAGCGGCGCGCGGCGCCGCCAGTGTCATCATGTATGTGCGGTTCGTCACGCCGCTTATCCACCCCGACAGCCGGGTGGAGACCGGCTTCTTCCGGGCGTCCTGGTATCTCCACCGGATCGGCGCGCCGGACTGGATTCTGCGCGAGCTCTACGACGAGTTCGAATGGTTCAACGAGCACCTGCCGGTGCCGGGCCGGGTGGCGCGCCATTTCAAGCGGCGCAACTCGATCTGGGGCGTGTGCTGGTTCGACCACGACGCGCGCGAGATGATCGCCCGGGCGCATTATTGCGCCTGGCTGATCGAAGAGGGCGGCTTGCCGGTGCGGGCGGTCAGGATCGACCGCCACCGCGAAGTGCTGTGGCGCGACGCGCACCAGGTGGTGGTGAAGCCGACGTTCGAAGCGCCGCGCGGCTTCAACTGAAACGGCGGGGAGCCAGGTGCTCCCCGCCGACGCCACCGGTTTGTCCAAAGCCTCAGTTGCGCGAATGCAACAGGCACTTATCGCATTGGAAACAATACTCTTTCCGCACTTGCCCGAAATCCGTTGGCGGCCTAGAGAGCCGCCCCGTTCAACCGAAAGGAGACCCGTCCATGACCGCGAGACCGAGATCGACACATTCCGTGCCGGCGCTCGACGCGCGTCCGGCTGACAGGGTTTCACCAAGGATGAACGGCCATGGCCAAGTCCACGATCAAGCGCCGGCGCGAGGCCGAGCGCGAACGCATTGCCTGCTATGAAGCGACGCTGCGGCGTGTCCAGCGCGCGCCGCGTCCGGCTCCGGACTTCGCGCGTGCGCTGAACGACGCCGGGCAAGGGTTCGCCGGCGTCATGGCCCGCGAACCCGAGGCATGGCGCCCCATGTTGAAGACGCGCGATGCCGCACGCCTGCAGCTGGCCGCGGCACGCCATCTCTTCGCGCTCTACCCGGTTCCCTATGCGCTGGAAGAAATCTGGCTCGACGGTTCCGGTCTCGACGCCGACGAAATCGCGCTGCGCCGGCGCTGGTACGTGGTTGCCGCGCGCGGTCGTTCGCTGTGGAAGGAGGAGGCGCGAACGTGGCTTTCCCGCAAGGAAGTCCACTGGTTCCTCAACTCGCCCGGCGATCTCGGTTTCGACGAGGCGATCTGGCTGGCCGTGGCCCGCTCCTACACCGGCGACCTCGGCTCGGCGCTGCGCATTGCCCGTTCGAAGATCGCGCGGACGCCGCGTGCCGGCTTCGTCTTCTGGCGCGAGGTGGCACGCTTCTTCTGCGTGAACGTGGCGACCATCGCGGAGATCGACGATCTCTGCGACTACCTTGCCGCGCGGCGCGAGCGGGAGCCCGGCTACAGCCTCAACGGCCGTACGCTCGCCTCGCTGCAGCGCCAGATGGCCGAGTGGCATCGCGACCTCGAGACTATCGCTCGCATCGAGGCGGCCCGGCGCCGGGCCTTCCGGGCAGCGGGCGGCGAGCCCGAGGGGCGTTGGGCCGGTTCGCCGCTCGACGACTGGAGCTGGAAGCCGACGGCGGGGGAGGTGCGCGTGCGTAAGGAGCAGTTCACGGTGACGCAACTCGTCACCGCCGACGAGCTCGTGGCCGAGTCCCGCGCCATGCATCACTGCGTGTCCAGCTACGCGCAGAAGTGCATCTCCGGGCAGGCTTCGATCTGGTCGTTGCGTCGCTGCGTGGAGGGCAACATCAAGCGTCTGCTCACCATCGAGCTCAATCGCCAGCACCATGTGGTGCAGGTGCGCGGCCACGGTAATCGCCTGGCCACCGCTGAAGAGCGTCAGGTGCTTGGCCGATGGGCGAAAGCGAAAGCCATCGCGCTGTCCGAGCGCTAGAAGACAGCCCGCGCGGCGGAAATGTCGCGCGGGCTTCATCTCAGATCGCCTCCGCCATCATCTCGCGGCCGATCAGCCAGCGGCGGATTTCTGAGGTGCCGGCGCCGATCTCGTACAACTTGGCGTCGCGCAGCAGGCGGCCGGTCGCATAGTCGTTGATGTAGCCGTTGCCGCCAAGCAGCTGGATCGCGTCCAGCGCCATCAAGGTCGCCTTTTCCGCGGCAAAAAGGATGCAGCCGGCGGCGTCCTTGCGGGTCGTCTCCTTGCGGTCGCAGGCGGCCGCCACGGCATAGACGTAAGCGCGGCAGGCATTCATGGTCGTATACATGTCGGCGAGTTTGCCCTGCACCAGCTGGAAGGTGCCGATCTGCTGGCCGAACTGCTTGCGCTCGTGCACATAGGGCATCGCCACGTCCATGCAGGCGGCCATGATGCCGAGCGGGCCGCCGGCCAGCACCGTGCGCTCATAGTCGAGGCCGGACATCAAAACCTCCACGCCGCGCCCTTCCTCGTGCAGCACGTTCTCGAATGGCACCTCGACGTTTTCGAACACCAGTTCGCCGGTGTTGGAGCCGCGCATGCCGAGCTTGTCCAGCTTCTGCGCCACCGAGAACCCCGCAAAGCTCTTCTCGATGATGAAAGCGGTGATGCCGCGCGAATGCCGCTCCGGGTCGGTTTTGGCATAAACCACCATGGTCTCGGCGTCGGGGCCGTTGGTGATCCACATCTTGGTGCCGTTCAGCACATAGCGGTCGTTCTTCTTGTCGGCGCGCAGGCGCAGCGACACCACGTCCGAGCCGGCACCCGGCTCCGACATGGCGAGCGCGCCGACATGCTCGCCCGAACAGAGCTTGGGCAGGTATTTTTCCTTCTGCGCCGGCGTTGCCCAGCGGTTGATCTGGTTGACGCACAGGTTGGAATGCGCACCGTAGGAGAGCCCGACCGAGGCCGAGGCACGGCTGATCTCCTCCATCGCCACCACATGCGCCAGATAGCCCATGCCCGAGCCGCCATAGTCCGGATCGGCGGTCATGCCGAGCAGGCCGAGTGCGCCGAGTTCGGGCCAAAGATGCGGCGGAAATTCGTTGCTGGTATCGATCTCGGCCGCCAGCGGCGCGATCCTGTCCTGGGCAAAGCGCCGCGTCAGGTCTCGGATTGCCTCGACGTCCTCGTTCAATCCGAAATTAAGCGTGTGCGTGTACATGCCTTTGCTCCCCAGCAGGCTGTGGCGCGCCGACAAGGCGCATGGTCATGGATAGGTAGGTTTCGGTGACGCCGTCGATCGACAGCCGCTCGCCCGGCCGGTACCAGACGATGACGCCGGTCATCATCTGGATCAGTGCCATGGCGGTGAGGCCGATATCGTCGACGGCAAAGACGCCCTTCTCGGCGCCGTCGCGCAGGATGGTGCGCAATTCCTTCTCGTAAGCCGTGCGCAGTTTCAGGATGTGGGTCAGCCGCTCCGGCGCGAGGCTGCGCAGTTCCATGTTGGAGACATGCGTCGAGGAGCGGCGCTCGATGTGGAAGGCGATGTGGTTTTCGACATAGGCGGCAAGCCGCGCCGTCGGGTCGACCGTGGCGGGGCGTGCGCCTTCCCAGGCCGCGATCAGCCCGTTCATATGGTCCTGCATCAGCGTGTAGAGCAGGTCTTCCTTGGTCGGGAAATAGCGGTAGAGCGCGGCGGCCTGCACGCCCACCTCGGCGGCCAGCTGGCGCATGGAGACGGCCTCGTAGCCGTGACGCGCGATCAGCGACAGCGCCGCATCCCGGATCGCCGCCTGCGTCCTGCCGCCGTCAGAGCCCGTTGTTCTCGCCATCGTCTCCTCCCGATTGGAGGATAATAAAACGAACGTTCAATTAATTCAAGAGCGATGACACGCGCTGTGACGAGGCGGTTGATGTCCCGGGCGGATTTTCCGATTCAGGGCTGCAACTTGCAATTCAGTTGCAGCCTGCGCTTCGTTCGATGCCGGCGCGCGTAGCCTTTTTCAGGACCAATAAGGGCGTGGTCCAGGAAGACGAATTGGTGCCGCGCTGGGCAAGTCTCACGACACGACGTTTGAGTCGCGAAGCTCGAAAGAGACGAGCGAAAACCAGCCGAAGAGCACGACGCCGGCGCCTCCGATAATCACACCGGCAAAGGAAGGATTGGCTATGCCTGTCGCAACAAGCGCCGGGGCAAGCAGGGCCGTGGCGATGCTGTAGACCATCCAGCCGGGCTTGCCCGCGGCACTGAACCGGCGCGCAAGGACGAAGCAAGCCGCGATCAGTGACAGGAACGAGACCAGGAATGCCACCAGATGCAAGGCGCCGGTGGCGCTTATCTGCGGCGCTTGGCCCGGGGAAGGGAGCGGGTCGGGGCCGAACAATCCGGCCCCAATCATGCCAAGGCCGTAAAGGCCGACGAGGATGGGGCCAGCACTGCTCCCGCGCTGGTCACGCAAAACCCGGCGCAGCCCAACCGCGCCAGCGAGCGCCAGAAAACCGGTCAAAAGAAAGTTGGCGATCTGGATCCAGCCGAGCTCACCCAGCGCAAGAAGGCTGAGAGGCTGGGTCCGAATGTCATGGCTCGGCCTCAGCGCCAGTTGCAGGGCAACGACGGCGTAGAAGACCGGGGCAGTCGCAACGCCGCAGGCGAGGAGGGCGCGATCGACAGGCTGGGGCGAGGCGGTTTTCATCTGGCTCTCCATGAGTGAAGGGAATGGAATGGGACTGAATGGCCGTGGAAGGCGGCTCGCAGGCGATGCGGGCGCCGGTGCCGGTCGCCCGCAGCGGGTGGCGGCCATGGCCGGAGATGGCCACGGAGAACGCGTCGCCAAAATTGAAGGCGGGGGTGTCTGGAAATTCGAAAGTCAGCCGACGCGTCGGGTCATCCGTGCGCCATCACCATTCCGGCCAGATAGAGCACCAAGGCTACGGACATGATGATGAAAGGCACGCTGAACCAGAAACGCTTTGCAATCAGCACGATTGTGGCCAGGAACCCCGCGCCGACCGCGGACAAGGCGGGGAGTTCGAGCACCGCGGGCTGCAACAAGGCCAGATAGCCGTAAATCGCGCCGAACAGGATCAGGCCCAGGCTGTGGCTCGCGTTGAAGCCAATCCAGGCGCGCCACATCGATGCGCCGGGACTGACGCGCAGTGTCGCGCTGCGGAGTGTTTTCAGCGCCGTTTCTTCGCGAGGATGAAGTTCGGTTCCGAACAGCGTGTACACCAGGTGCATCGCGCCGATGACGGCGACGATCAGGGCGCAAACGGCTACAGGCCAGTTGATGGTCATATTGTTTCTCGCAATGAAAAGAGGAAATGGATCAACGAGGTTTCGCGCCGAGCATGAAGAACTCGAACGCATGCGCGAGCTCATCGCGCAACGATGCCGTCGGGCTTTCAAGCCAAGTCATCAGTGCGTAGAGAATGAGGAAATGCAGATAGTTGGCGAGCCGGATGGCGGATTCGTCGACGCGCACTTCGTCAACCTCCTGGGCTTTGGCGATGAGAGCCGCATAGGCGGCGGCCATGTCGGAGGACGTCTGCCCAGCCTCTCCTTGCTTCAATTGCTGGAAGCGAAAGCGGAGATAGGCGGCTGCGTATTGCCGGTGCTGCTCCCACCATAACGCGGACGCGTCCAGCAGGGTCGAGATGCGGGCCGAAAATGAACGCTGCGTCATGACCTGCCCTATCAAAGGGGCCAAATCTTCGGCCAGGCGTAGGTGCATCCATTCGACGAGCACGGCCTCCTTCACCGGGAAGTGGTTGTAAAGCGTTCCGCGTACGACGTCGGCTTCGATGGCGATCTGTTCCATGGTCACGGCGTCGAAGCCGTGGCGCTCGAACAGCGCGTGGGCGGTCTCGGCGATACGAAGACGTGTGCGCTGACTTTTCCCGAGTTGCGGTCTGCTGGCCATGGCGTGTTCCAAAAATATACAATGTCTAAATGCGAGTGACGTCTAATTCGCGTCCAACTACGCCGGCTTGGCGATGCATCGCCGTCGTTTTGCTGGACTGATCCCTGGCCGAGGAGTGCCTATGTTAGTTGCTCCGGTGCTCGGCGGGTTCAACCTTGCGGCAATAATTGAACTATGTGCAATATTAGACATTGTATAAAAACAAGTCAAGTGGGGGCTGCGTTCGCGAGCTCCGACGGAAGCGGGATCCAGCAACGCGGTCCAACTGCCGGGGAGACTGGGGTGTTGATTAGAGGAGGGCTTGAACAGCGCCTCCGTTCGCGAAACGCATTCTGGCGATGCCGAGCAAGGGCAACGCGACCGCCACCGCGTTTTCGTCCGGCGCGATCAGTCGCTAGACCATTGCCGGACGAAAACGCGTTGGACGAACCTGACTATGCATCGGGAGCATAAAGACGCAATGGCCGACCAGGTCCATGCCCCGGCTTCCGAAGGTCGTTCACCGTCAATTTCCTGAGTGACCCGGATCACCCACGACCACCTGCCCTTGTCTCGGATCGCTTCGCCCCTCAGGCCCTGAGCAGTTCGGCAATCGCGGCGTGGTATTTTGGCGTGTCACGACGCGCCATGTCGGGATTGACGCCCTGGGCCGCCGCCATGTGATAGGCGAAGAACTGCATCGGCAGCAGCGACAGCATCGGCGAGAGATGTTCGTCGGTGGAGGGCAGGGGGAAGACGGCGGCGTCGGTCGGCTGCTCCGGTGCGTCTCCCAGAACGAGCATGTCGGCGCCGATCATGTCGAAGACCCTGGCGGCCACGTTGACGCGGCGTGTCGAGGCGCCGGGGTAGTTCACCAGAAGCACGCCGTCGCCGGCGTTGAGCGATACGACCGGGCCATGCAGATATTGCTCCAGCCCGAGCCCGTCTATCTTGCCGAAAGCAGCCTCGCGAACCTTGATCACCACTTCCCAGGCCGACGCTTCGTTGGGCCCGGCGCCGACCGCGTAGTTCGCGCGGCTGGCCGAGCGGCGCGCGAACGGCGCCAGTTCTTCGCCGCGCTCGATCACCTCCTCGACCTGGCTCGGCATCGCCTCCAGGCATCGGCGGAAACCGGCGGTCCCGTCAGATCGACGGATATCCCCCAGTTCGGTTGCGATCTGGGCGATGGCCGCCATGGCGCAGAGGTGGGACGAGGTGTAGGCAGCCGAAGTCTCGCGCTGCGTCGTGCGCAGCACCGCATCGGCATCGCCGATCGCCGCCTCGGTTCCGGCAATGGCCACGACGCGGCAGCGCGCCTGCCTGGCGACATCGAACAGCACACGCGAATAGTGCTTCACGCCGGTGTGAGACAGGATGATGAACACGTCCTTTTCCGACGGCCGATAGGCATCCGTGTAGCATGCGAGGTCGTAGGAATTGACCGGCCGGGCATCGGCGCCGGCGGCGCGAAGCATCCAGGCGCCGGCCAGGGCCGCGCAATAACTCGTGCCCATGCCGGCCAGGAACACGCGCCGCGCACCGGCCAATATCGTGGCCGCTTCCGCCGCCGGCTTCCACTCTTCCGAGAGAACCCTTCTCAGGTCGGCGGGCTGCCGGTGGATGGTTTGATACAGTGCGGATTCGGTGCCAATGGCCATTGTCGCTTCTCCAGATGTCGGCCGCTGGTCATCAGCGGCTGTCCGCATGTTGAAGCGTTATCTTGTCCCACTTCCAGTTCCAGAAAATATCGGATTTCATGGGCCATTGGTCTTGAACGCGTCGCGGGGACAATGATGGCAACGAATATGGGTGAACTGGCACCGCTCGGCATCGACCGGCGGCAGGGACGTTCGCTCGGGCGCCAGCTCTATCACCAGCTGCGCGCGAAGATCCTCGCCGGAGAGCTGCCGCCGGGAACCCGGTTGCTTTCGTCCCGCAATCTGGCGCTGGAGCTGGACATCTCCCGCAACACCGTCGCTGAAGCGTTGAGCCAACTCGTCGCCGAGGGCTATCTGGAGGCGCGGGCCGGCGCCGGAACCTTCGTCTCCCGCATGCTTCCCGAACGCAGTTCGACGCAGCCGGCGCCTGGCGCCGACGTGCCGGAAGCACGGCCCGGGTCGGTGCTGTCCGCGCGCGGCCAGGCTACGCTGCGCCACGCATTGGCGCCGCAATCCCGCAATCCGGCCTTCACGCCGGGCTTGCCTTCGTCCGAGGCCTTTCCAGCCAAGGCGTGGGCGCAATGCGTCGCTGCCGCGTCGCGAACGACGCGTCATCAGCTGGCGGAACACGACGATCCACGCGGAAACGCGCAGCTGCGCTCAGTGGTCGCCGCCTATCTGAGGGCCGCCAGGAATGTCCGCTGCGAGGACGATCAGGTCTTCATTGTCGGCGGCGCCCAGGATGGCATTGATCTCCTGTGCCGCGCCCTTTTTGCGCCGAATGATGAAGCGATTGTCGAAGAGCCGGGCTACAGCGGCCTGAAGAGCGTGCTTGCCTCATGGGGACTGTCCGTTCGCCCAAAGCCCGTTGACGGGGAGGGGTTGATCGTCCCGGCCGACAGCGCCGAGTGGTCCGGGGCAAGGTTGATCTGCGCAACACCGTGCCACCAGTTTCCGCTCGGCATGACGATGAGCCCGGCGAGGCGGTTTTCGCTGCTTGCGGCGGCGCGCGCGGTCGGTGCCTGGGTCCTGGAGGACGATTACGACAGCGAATACCGGCATCTGGGCAATCCGCTGCCGGCGCTGCAGGGCCTGGATGGCGGCGAGCGCGTCATTCATCTCGGTTCCTTTTCCAAGATGCTGTTTCCCGCCTTGCGGCTTGCCTATCTCGTTGTTCCGAAGCCCCTTGTCGATCCGCTGTGCAACGTCCGCGCGGCGACCGGCAACCACGCACCGGCCGCAAGCCAGCTGGCGCTTGCCCGCTTCATGGAACGCGGTCATTTCACCCGCCATCTGCGCAAGATGCGGCGACATTATTCGCTTCGTCGCGCGCGTTTCGTAGAGCTGCTCGAAAACAATCTGTCCGCCTGGCTGAAAGTGTCAAACAGCGAATGCGGCCAGCATGTCATCGTGGAACTGGACGAAAACACTCTCCGAGGGATCGACGACCAGGCTTTGGCAAGGGCGGGCGAAAAGCTCGGCCTGACCCTGGTGCCGCTTTCCGCCTTCTACGAGGGCACGCCCCGCAAGCAGGGTTTTGTCCTGGGCTTCGGCGCGCTGTCGGATCAGGACATGCTGAAATCGGTCGAGCAGTTGCGCGGGCTGCTAGCGACATTCACCCCGAAGGCCTGACCGACAGTTGCGCACACGCAATTGCCGACGTCATGTCGCGCGGGCCGTGCCGAAGACCCGCACGACAATTCCGCCGACACAGGAGATTTCAAACCGAGGCTTGCCTTTTCAAAATATGTTACGTTATAACAAAACTACCTCGCCAAGGCGGGCACCGATGCCGGACGTGACGACACGGCCCGTCCGCACCCTTTGCCTCACCCGCCGCAGACCTCATCGTCATCCCCGGAAAGCAGCCATGCCCCAACCCAGTCCAAACCGCCTTCCCGTCACCGTGCTCTCCGGCTTCCTGGGGGCGGGCAAGACGACGCTTCTCAACCACATCCTGCACAACCGCGAGGGCCGCCGCGTCGCAGTCATCGTCAACGACATGAGCGAGGTCAACATCGATGCCGCGCTCGTCCGCGACGGCGGCGCCAACCTGTCGCGCACCAACGAGCAGCTGGTTGAGATGACCAATGGTTGCATCTGCTGCACGCTGCGCGACGATCTGTTGAAGGAGGTGCGCCAGCTCGCCGAGCAGGGGCGGTTCGACTATCTGCTGATCGAATCCACTGGCGTTTCGGAGCCGCTGCCCGTCGCCTCCACCTTCGAATTCCGCGACGAGACGGGCGCCAGCCTGTCCGACGTCTGCCGCCTCGACACCATGGTCACCGTGGTCGACGCGGCAAACCTGTTGCGAGACTATTCCTCCGCCGACTTCCTGCGCGATCGCGGCGCTTCGCTCGGCGCATCCGACGAGCGCGCTCTGGTCGATCTGCTGGTCGAGCAGATCGAATTCGCCGATGTCGTCGTGCTCAACAAGGTCTCGGCCTGCGCCGCGCCCGATCGCGAACTGGCGCGCAAGATCGTCCGTGCGCTCAACCCCGAGGCCGAACTGATCGAGGCGGATTTCGGCCGCGTCCCGCTCGGCAAGGTGCTCGACACCGGCCGCTTCGATTTCGAACGCGCCGAACAGCACCCGCTCTGGTTCAAGGAGCTGAACGGCTTCAAGGACCACATGCCCGAGACCGAGGAATACGGCATCCGCTCCTTTGTCTATCGCGAGCGCCGCCCCTTCGATCCAATGAAGCTGAAGGCATTCGTCAGCCGGCCGTGGCCGGGCGTGGTGCGCGCCAAGGGTTTTTTCTGGCTGGCGACGCGGCCAAGCCATGTCGGCGAACTGAGCCAGGCCGGCGCGCTGGTCAAAACCGGCAGGCGCGGCCTGTGGTGGGCCGCAGTTCCCCGCAACCGCTGGCCCGACAGCAATGAATGGCGGGACGCCATGCTGCCCTATCTCGATCCAATGTGGGGCGACCGCCGCCAGGAACTGGTCTTCATCGGCTGCAATCCCATGAACGAGGTCCATATCCGGGCCGAGCTCGATGCCTGCCTCGTCGATTGTCCGGTCTTCGCGCCGGAGCTGTGGCGCGACATGTCCGATCCGTTCCCGAACTGGGAAGGGCAGGCGGCATGATCATCGCTTCGCTGCGCAAACTGTTCACCGCCCGGAGCCATATCGACTGCGACTGCCACCGCCCGCGCGTTCGTTATACGCCGCCCGGCGATCGGCCCGCCGCCGGCTCCGCGGGCGAGCATGAATGGCCATTGCCACGCGGCGGCCGCCCCAATAGGGTGCCCGACGATGGTTCCCCGAATCGAAAGGTCCGGGGTGAAAAGGGAACATGGTGAGGCTCTTCGGGCCGAGGCCATGGCTGCCCCCGCAACTGTAAGCGGTAGCAAAGTCCGAAATACGCCACTGGCCGACAGGCCGGGAAGGCAGGACCGAGCCGAGACCCGCGAGCCAGGAGACCTGCCATCGCAACGAGTTGACCGGACGGGGTGTGCCGGGAGGAAGCTTAGAGGGCGGCGTCTGCCGTCATCCCGGCCATCCTTCCGCGCCTGATCGAAAGAGAGATCGGTGGAAGGTATTGCTGCTCTTCGACGCAAACGCGTATGCCGCGCGGCGGCCGCGTCGGTCTCGCCACGCACCTCACGCGTCGCATCGGACGTTCTGCCATGAACGGGCCGGTTCTTCAGGCCCGCGGCCTTTGTTACCGGCCTGAAACCGGCGTCAGCCTCGTCGAGGAAGTCGGCATCGACCTGGCAGCCGGTGAAAGGCTCGCCATCATCGGCCCCAACGGCGCCGGCAAGACGACGCTTTTGCGCATGCTGTGCGGCATGCTGCGCCCGAGCCGGGGCACGGTCAGCCTCGAGGGCCAACGGCTCGACCGGCTGTCGATGGCCGAGCGGGCGCGCAGGATCGCCGTCGTCGGCCAGTCCGACCAGCCGGACCCACGCCTGTCCGTCCTCGACTATGTCGGGCTCGGTCGCATCCCGCATGCCAGCCTGCATGGCCAGGCGGACGAGCGCGACATCGTTGTCGATGCGCTTGGTCAGACCGGCCTGCTGCCGCTGCAAGCGCGCGCCATGGGCTCACTCTCCGGCGGCGAGCGCCAGCGCGCCCAGCTTGCCCGCGCCATCGCGCAGCGGCCGACCGTGCTGTTCCTCGACGAGCCGACCAATCACCTCGACCCCCGCGCGCGCGGCGAATTGCTCGAATTCGTTGCCAGGCTGGGCATCGCCGTCGTCACCGTCTTGCACGACCTGCCGCTGGTCGCGCCCTTTGCCACCCATGTCGCCGTCATGGACAAGGCGCGGTTGCGCGCGCTCGGCTCGCCGGTCGAGACGCTGACGCCCGCTCTGGTGCGCGAGGTCTTTTCGATCGACGTGTTGCGGTTCCCCCATCCGGAAGAACGGGACCGCGAACTGACGGTCTTCGACGTTCCGATCCGCCTTTCCCGCTGAACAATCCCAACGGAGTTCCCATGAAACGTCTTGCGCTTGGTCTTGCCCTCTCGCTGTTTGCATCGGCGGCTTTTGCCTTCCCGGTCACCGTCGACAATTGCGGCGTTCCGCTGACTTTCGACGCGCCGCCCAAGCGCGCGGTCATCAACGATCTCAACATGTCTGAAATGGCCTTCGCGCTGGGGCTGCAGCCCGAGATCGTCGGCCTGACCGGCATCACCGGCTGGTACAAGGTCGATGCCGCGTTCAAGGCCGCCCAGGGCGCGATCCCGGAACTCGCGCCGAAGTATCCGACGCTGGAAAACCTGCTCGCGGTCGAGCCCGATTTCTTCTTCGCCGGCTGGTATTACGGCATGAAGCCCGGCGGCGAGGTGACGCCTGATACGCTGGCCCCGCACGGCATCAAGACGCTGCTTCTCACCGAAAGCTGTATCCACGTCGACAAGAACCGCCCGGCGGCGTCGATGGACCTGTTGTTTGGCGACGTCGAGAAACTCGGCAAGATTTTCGGCAAGGAAGAGAAGGCGAACGCCCTGGTCGCCGGCTGGAAGGAAAGGCTTGGCACTATCACCGCCAAGGTCGGCAACCGCAGCGGCACGCGCGTCTTCCTCTACGATTCCGGCGAGGACAAGCCTTTCACCGCCGGCAAATTCGCCATTCCGACCGCGATGATCGAGGCCGCCGGCGGCACCAACATCATGGCTGACATGCAGACCAGCTGGGGCAACACCGACTGGGAGACGGTCGCCGCCAGGAACCCGGAATTCCTGGTCCTGCTCGACTACCAGGATGCGGCCGGCTACCGGAAGCTGATTGATTTTCTTAAAAGCCACCCGGCCATGAAGGAAACGGACGCGGTCAAGAACAACCGCTTCGTCGCCCTTCGTTATGCGGAGCTGACGCCCGGGCCGGCCAACATCGAAGCCATCGACAAGATCGCCAAGGCCATGCACCCGGAGGCTTTCTGAACGTGACGAGGTCCTACGGCGCGGCGATCGGTATTGGCGCGGCACTGATTGTCCTGCTGGCGCTGCTGTCGATCGCCTATGGCTCGACGGTCATTCCGTTGGGAGACGTGATCGCGGCACTTGCGCGCGCCGTCGGCCTCGACGCGGCCGCCGTTTCGGTGCCGGTCGAGAAGATCGTCGTCGACTTGAGATTGCCGAGGGCGATCCTCGCCATCTGCGTCGGCGCTGGCCTCGGCGTCGTCGGCGCGCTGTTGCAGACGGTGACGCGCAACGATCTGGCCGACCCGTTCCTGTTCGGCCTGTCGTCAGGCGCGGCCGCCGGCGCGGTTTCGGTCATCACCGTCTTCGGCGACCGGCTCGGCATCTGGACCTTGCCGCTTGCCGCCTTCGCCGGCGGCATCCTCACCGCGATCGTCGTGCTCTTGCTTGTCGCCCGCATTCGCGGCCAGGGGCCGGAACGGCTGATCCTCGCCGGCCTCGCCGTCTCGTTCCTGTTCACGGCGCTGACCAATTACCTGGTCTTCGCCGGCGACCAGCGCGCCGCCCATTCCGTGCTGTTTTGGACCATGGGCGGGCTCGGTCTCGCCCGCTGGAGCAATATCGGCCTGGCGCTTCTCGGCGCCACCGTCATCCTGGCCTTCGCGCTGCGCTACCATCGCTGGCTCGACGCGTTCCTGGCCGGCGAGAACACCGCCGAAAGCCTCGGCGTTCCGGTCGCCCGCTTCAGGACCTTCACCTTCCTGGCGGCCGCCTTCTCCACCGCCATCCTCGTCTCGGTCGCCGGCGTCATCGGCTTTGTCGGCCTGATGATCCCGCATCTGGCGCGCCGTTTCGCCGGACAGCTCCATCTGCGGCTGGTCATTGCCTGCGCGGTTTTCGGCGCCGTCCTGCTCCTGGCCAGCGATCTCCTGGCCCGCACCTTGCTGCCGCCGCAGGAACTGCCGATCGGCATCATCACCTCCTCGGTCGGCGCGCTCTTCGTGGTCGCGACCTTGCTGCGCAATCGGCTTTGAGGGGGAGGACCTGTCCGCCTATTCGCGATCTTCGCAGGCATCGGCCCGATCGATGCCAACAGCACCGCCGCGCCGTTGAAGCGGCCGGCGAAGGCCGCTACACCAAGTCCCGGATCGGCTTTGCCGGTAAGGCAGGGACTGGAAGGCACCGCATGAAGATCGAAGTCACCGAGACCCCCGACCCCGTGGTGCTCGCCGTCGTTGGCGACAGCCTCGCGGCGTTCAACGTTCAGGATGTCGGCCCGGCGGAGCGGCGCGCGCTGGCGGTGCTGGTTCGCGATGACAAGAGCAGGCTGGCCGCCGGCATCTCCGGCTACACCGCCTGGGGTTGGCTCTACGTGCAGTGGCTCTGGGTGGACGAGAGCCTGCGCGGCCAGAACATGGCGGCAAGGATGCTGCAGGCGGCCGAGGACGAGGCCACCGCGCGCGGCTGCCACGGTGCCTATATCGATACCTTCAATCCGACCGCGCTGAAGGTCTATCAGCGCCAGGGTTATCAGCCCTTCGGAACCCTGCCGGATTTCCCGAAAGGCCGCACGCGGACCTTTTTGGCGAAGAGTTTGCGGGTCGGCGAAGAAGGCTGACCCGCCGCCCCGCGAGTGGGGAGGCGAGGCCGCCTGTCACCCCGCGATGCGTCCGCCGGTCATCGGCTTCGGCACGCCGGTGGTGCTGGGGAAGCTGATCGGCAGGCCGCGCAGCGCGCGCACCGCCAGGAAGGCGAAACACTCGGCCTCCACGGCATCGCCGCGCCAGCCGAGCTTGTCGGCGGAAACCGCATCGACGCCGGCGCGGCTGGTCAGCATCGCCATGAATGTCGGGTTGTGGCGGCCGCCGCCCGACACGAACAGCGTCTTCGGCCGCCGCGGCAAAAGGTCGAGCGCCTTGCCGACGCAGGAAGCGCTGAACGCCGTGAGCAGGGCGGCGCCGTCCTCATCGCTCAAACCGTCGGCCATTGCCGCGGTGAAGTCGAAGCGGTCGAGCGATTTCGGGAAGGGCGCCGCGAGATAGGGGTGCTCCAGCAGCTTCGCCAGCCGCGCCTCGTCCACCTTGCCGGCGGCGCCAAGGGCGCCGTCGCGATCCATTTCGCCCAAGCCCCGCGCCTTGATGAAGTCGTTGATCGGGGCGTTCGCCGGGCCGGTGTCGAAGGCGACGATGTCGCCCTTGCCGTCCCACCAGGTGACGTTGCCGACGCCGCCCAGGTTGAGGATGGCGCTGTCACCGTGCGCGCCGGCCGTACCAAGCAGCGCCGCGTGATAGACCGCCGCCAGCGGCGCGCCCTGGCCCCCGGCGCGGATGTCGGCGGTGCGGAAGTCGTAGACCACTTTTGTGCCGAGAATGGATTGCATCAGCGCGCCGTCGCCGAGCTGGCGCGTGTCGCCAGGCCGGCCCTTCTGCGGGCCGCGATGCAGCACGGTCTGGCCGTGGAAGCCGACGACGCCGATCTCGGCCATCGTCATGCCGGCCTCTTCCACCACCTTTTTCACCGCCGCCGATTGCGCGCGGGTCAATGCGGCCTCGGCCTCGGCGAAGATCGCCGGTTCCGGCCCCTCGAAATTCCAGACGCGGGCTGCAGCCTGCGCTTCCTCCAGCATGGGGCGAATGGGGGCGTCGTAGGGCACCAGCGCATAGGCCCCGAAAGTCTCGATGCGTTCGCCGTCGGTCTTCAACAGCGCGACGTCGATATTGCCGTCGAGCACGGTGCCGGTCATCAGCCCGACCGACCAGATGGGGTTCATGGTTCTGCTCCGTTCAAGAGGTCGCCGACCTGGCGGCGAAGATCGACAATGCCGCTGTCGAAATGGCGGGTCGGGTGAATGCGGTTGGTGAGCAAGGTCCAGGCGTGGCCTGCGTCGAAGTCGATCCACAGCCCGGTGCCGGTGAAGCCGGTATGGCCGATCGTGCCGGCACTGCAACCATCGCCACCCGACCAGCCGGCATAAGCGTGTTCCCAGCCATGTGTGCGCCTGGCCGACAGCGGTTTCCGCATCAGCGCGACGGCGCTTGCCGAGGCGCCGCTGCCGTCGAGCAGGCCTTGCGCGAAGTCGAGCACCGAACCGGCCGTGCCGAACAGCCCGGCATGGCCGGCGCCTTGCAGGGCGGAACAATTGTCGTCATGCACCTCGCCACTCAAAACCCGGTGGCGCCAGGTGCAGTCCTCCGTCGCCGCCGATCGCTCCGGTTCGGCAAAGAACGCGAAACCCGGCCCCGCGTCCATGGCGCGGATCGTCTTGCCGGACAGCCGCTCCATGGCGAGCCCGAGAAGAATAAAATTGATGTCGGAATAGACCGGCTCGTCCAGCCGGCGCCATTCGCGTTGCAGCACGAAGGTGCGCAACAAATCGGGGTCGCGGCCATAGGTGTAGATCGGCGCGACGGCGGGGAACGGCGTCTGGTGGCCGAGGCACTGGCGGAACGTCACCTGCCGTTCCCAGGCATCGGCATCGTATTGGCGCAGGTCCGGCAGGGCCGTGGTCAAGGGCGCATCAAGATCGATCGCGCCTGCCTCGGCCAGCGCCAGGATGCGCGGCGTCGTGAAGATCACCTTGGTAAGCGAGGCGAGGTCGAACCAGCTGTCCTCCCGCATCGGCCGCTCGCCCGGCACGCGTTGCGCCAGCCCGATGGCGCGGGTCAGCCGCTGGCCGTCGCGCGTCGCCAGGCCCAGCACGCCGCCGGGGATGCGGCCGGCTTCGATCGCCCCCTGCAGCGGGGCAAAGGCACGGTCGAAACGCTGGCGGAAATCGTCGCTGGCCATTCCTTGTTGTTCCCCTTCAGGCCTCCGCACGCACCTTGTGGTCGCGCCCATATTCGCGCCATGTCGCCGGCGGCGGCTCGAAACCGAGCGGCCTGACCAGCGAGGGCACCTGCCTTGTATCGAGCTCGAAATGCTGGCGCCGCCGCGCGATGGTCGGCACCGCGCCGATCAGCTTTTTCGTGTAGGGATGCTGCGGATCGGACAGCACCGATTTCGCCTCGCCGATCTCGACGATCTGGCCGGCAAACATCACGGCAACCCGGTGCGCGATACGTTCCACCACCGCCATGTCGTGCGAAATGAATAGATAGGCAAGGCCGTATTCGCGCTGCAGGTCGACCAGAAGTTCCAGCACGCGTGCCTGTACCGAAACGTCGAGCGCGGAGACAGCCTCGTCCAGCACCACCACCGAGGGGTTGAGCATCAGCGCGCGCGCGATGCACAGTCGCTGGCGCTGGCCGCCGGAAAACTGGTGCGGATAACGCGCCAGGCTGTCCTGCGGCAGCCCGACGCGCGCGAGCAGCGCCGTCATCCTGGCGCGCACAGTGGCGTCGATGCGCTGGCCGGCGGCGATCACCGGCTCGCCCAGTATCTGCTCGATGCTGAGGCGCGGGTTGAGCGAGGCATAGGGGTTCTGGAACACCATCTGCACCGGCAGCCGGCTTTGTCCGGGCCGCGCCGCATGTGCGTCGACCGAGAACGCGCCGCGCGTCGGCGCCACGAGACCAAGCACGGCGCGCGCCGTGGTCGACTTGCCCGAGCCGCTTTCGCCAACGATCGCCAGCGTTTCGCCGGGCAAAAGGTCGAAGCCGACGCCATCCACCGCGTGAACCGCGCCGAAAGGCCGGCTCAGCCAGCCGCTCTTCAAGGGATAACGCACGACGAGATCGTCCACCGCGAGCGTCGGTTTGGCCACCGTCGGCCGCATCTCGTCCGCCTGCGCGCGGATGGTGTCCGTCCGTGCCGCGTCGCCGCCGGAAAAGTGCGGCACGGCATGCAAAAGATGTTTGGTATAGGGATGCTGCGGATGGTCGAGGATCTGGCCGAGCTCGCCCTGTTCGACCGCGTGGCCGTCCTGCATCACCATCACGCGGTCGGCGATGCCGGCCACCAGGCCGATGTCGTGGCTGATGAAGATCATCGACATGCCGGTCTCGCGCCGAAGCTCGGCCAGCAGCGCCATGATCTGCGCCTGCACCGTCACGTCGAGTGCCGTCGTCGGCTCGTCGGCGATCAAAAGGCGCGGGTTGCAGGCCAGCGCCATGGCGATCATCACCCGCTGCAGCATGCCGCCGGAAAGCTGGTCGGGCGTGGCCGACAGGCGCCGCTCCGCATCGGGGATGCGCACCCGCTCCAGTGCCTCGCGCGCCGCCGCTTTGGCTTGTCTGCCGGTCAGGCCGCGATGCAGCCGGAACGCTTCTTCCACCTGCGCGCCGATGCTCAGCACCGGGTTCAGCGAGGTCATCGGCTCCTGGAAGATCACGCCGATTTCGGCGCCGCGGATTTTCGTCAGTTCCTGCGTGCTGGCGCTGCCGATGTCGGTGACCGTGCCGTCGGCGCGCAGCAGCTCGATGGTGCCGCTGGTGATGCGGCCGCCGGCATAATCGATCAGCCGGTTGGTCGACAGCGCGGTGACCGATTTGCCCGAGCCGCTTTCGCCGACGATCGCCAGCACCTCGCCGACGCCAACCTCGAAGCTCACGCCATGCACGACTTCCTTGGCATCGGGCGCTCGGCCAAAGCTGACATGCAGGTCGCGGACGGAGAGAATGGGTTTCATCTCACGCCCTCCTCGTCTTCGGGTCGAGGATGTCGCGCAGCGCGTCGCCGAGCAGATTGAAGCCCAGGATGGAGAGCATGATGGCCAGTGCCGGGAATGCCAGCAGCCACGGCGCCTGTTCCATCAAATTGCGGCTGTCGCTCAACATCAGGCCGAGCGAGGCGGCCGGTGGCTGGGTGCCGAGGCCGAGGAAGCTCAGGCCCGCCTCCGTCAGCAATGCCCAGGCGAGCGCCAGCGTCACCTGCACGGTGAGCGGCGCCACGAGGTTGAGCAGCAGGTGGCGGGTCAGGATGTAGAAACGGCTGGAGCCGAAGGTGCGCGCGGCGTCGACGAAGTCGCGGGTTTTCAGCGAAAGCGCCGGGCCGCGCACCACGCGTGTGAAGATCGGCGTGTAGACGATGCTGATCGCCACCACGCTGGTCCAGGTGCCGGGTCCGATGATCGTCACCACCAAGAGAGCCAACAGGATTGCGGGGAAAGCCAGCAGCACGTCCATCAGCCGCATCATCACCGTGTCCCAGCGTTTGCCGTACCAGGCGGCGGTGAGGCCGAGCACCGTGCCGGAGAGCGCGGCCGCCGCGACCGAGAAGAAGGCCACGGTGAAGGATTGGCCCACTCCCTTCATCAGCCGGCTCGCCACGTCGCGGCCGAACAGGTCGGTGCCCATCCAGTAGGAGGGAGACGGCCCGTGCAGCCGGTCGATGCGGTATTGCATCAGCGGATCGTGCGGGGTCAGGCCGAAGGCGCCGAACAGCGCGATGACAACATAGACCAGCACGATCGCGCCGCCGATGCGGCCGCTGGGATGCGCGAAGATGGCTCTGACCATGCCCATCACCGGCCTTCCAGGCGAATGCGCGGGTCGAGCGCCACATAGGCGAGGTCGACCAGGAGGTTCACGATCATGAAGTTGAGGGCGATGAACAGCACCGAGCCCTGCACCAGCGCGTAGTCGCGCTGCAAAATCGCTTCCAGCACCATGCGGCCAAGGCCGGGCAGCGCGTAGATCTGCTCGACGATGACGGCGCCGCCCAGCAGGTAACCGAATTCGATGCCGCTCAGCGTCACCACCGGCACCAGCGCGTTGGGCAGCGCGTGCCGCCAGATGACGCTGCGTTCCGGCGCGCCCTTGGCCCGCGCCGTGCGCACATAGTCGTCGCTCAGCACGTCGAGCATGGCCGAGCGCGACACCCGCGTCACCGATGCGGCGAAGGCGCAGCCCAGCGTGACCGCAGGCAGGATCATCTGGCCGAGATTCTGCAGCGGATCCTGCCAGAGCGGGGTGAAGGCGCCCATCGTCGGCAAAACGCCGAAACCCGCGGACAGGATGTAGATCAGCACCAGCCCGACGACGAAGCTCGGCGTCGACTGGCCGATCATGGCGGCGACGCGCACGCCAAGGTCCGCCGGCCGCTCGTTGCGGGTGGCGGCGAAGACGCCGGCCGGCACGCCGATCGCCAGCGCGATCAGCATCGACAGCAGCGCCAGTTCCAGCGTCAGCGGGAAACGCTCGAGGATCACCGCCAGCACCGGCTTGCCATAGGTGACGGAAATGCCGAGATCGCCCGAAAACAGGCCGGTGAACCAGCGCCAGTATTGCACCGGCCAGGGTTGGTCGATGCCGAAATAGGCAGCGAGCGACGAGCGCTGCTGCGGCGTCAAAAGGCCGGCCTCGGTGCCCAGCATCGCGGTGATGGCATCGCCCGGCACGAGACGGATGGCGATGAAGACGACGATCGAAACCCCGATCAGCACGAGGGGGAAGGCCGCAAGGCGCCGTATCAGATAGTTCACGCGACGTGCCCTTGTGTCGGGATGTGCGGGGTGTCGGGATGTGCGGGTTTCGGTCAGGCGAGGCGCCTTACCCTCCCGGTTGAAGGAAAGGTAAGGCCGTCCGCGTCATTGCCCGACGGTCACCTTGCCGAGGCTGGCCAGCGAGCCCGTCGGCATCGGCACGAAGCCCTGCACGTTCTTCTGCTGCGCCGTATAGCCATAGGAGGTGTAGAGCCACACCCAGGGCGATTTTTCGGCGAGCTCCTTGTCGAAATCGGCGAAGATCGCCTTGCGCTTTTCCGGATCGGTCTCGACGCGGCCCTTCTGCAGAAGCGCGTCCAGCGTGTCGTCGGCGAAGTTCGAGACCTTTTGCAGGTTGCCGTTCTTGGTCCAGTAGCGGTTGTACATCGTATATGGATCAGGCCGGCCGCCATTCAGCGCGATCGCCATGTCGAAATCGCCCTTCAGCCAGGTGTCGACATAGACGTTCAGCTCCATCATCTTGATGTCCAGCTTGACGCCGATCTCGGCGAGCTGCGCCTGCAGCACCTGCGCCTCGGCCGCCGCCGTCGGCGGCTCGCCGGTGGCGGCGATGACCGTGGCGGTGAAACCGCCGGTCATGCCGGCATCCGCCATCAGCTTCTTCGCCTTCTCCACGTCGCGCTTGTAGCAGAACAGCGTGTTCGGATCGGAGGCGAAGAACGGCATGGTCAGCGGGCCGGTCACCTTGCCTTCGCCAAGCGAGGCGGTGTCGAGCACTGCCTGCCGGTCGACGGCGCAGGAAATGGCCTGGCGCACCGCCAGCTCGTTCATCGGCTTGCGCGCCGGGTTCAATTGCAACACGTGATAGGCAAGCACCGGCGCGCGGTTCAGCTGCAGCTTCGGCTCCTTCGGCACCAGCGTGGCGATCAGCGGGTCGTTGAGCAGCGCGAAGTCGATCTGCCTGGTGCGCATCGCCGCCAGGATGGCGGTTTCGTCGGGCAGAACGCTGATCTCGATGCCCTCGACGCCGGTCGCTCCGCCGGCCCAGTCCTTGTTGGCGGTGAGTATTTCCTTGGAATTCGGGTCCCAGCGCTCCAGCTTGAACGGGCCGGAGCCGACGGCCTTGGTGCCGATGGTGCCGGCGGCGATGTCGGCCGCCGGAACGATCGAGGAATTGGTGTCGGTCATCGCGGTCAGGA
Organism: Mesorhizobium terrae; assembly: GCF_008727715.1. Taxonomy (GTDB): domain Bacteria; phylum Pseudomonadota; class Alphaproteobacteria; order Rhizobiales; family Rhizobiaceae; genus Mesorhizobium; species Mesorhizobium terrae. The sequence continues at coordinate 5,416,133 of NZ_CP044218.1, read as the reverse complement.
TCGGCGCGTCCGGCTGCGACAGCTTGAAGGTGACGGTTTCCGCGTCCGGCGTCTCGATGCTGGCGATCGACAGATAGTTGGCGCGGTTGGCCGCCCCCGTCTTCTCGTCGAGGATGCGCTCGAACGAGGCCTTGACGTCGGCCGGAGTGACCGCTGCGCCGTTCTGGAATTTCGCCTTGGGGTCGAGCTTGAAGGTCAGTTCCTTGCCATCGGCGGAGAAGGCCCAGCTCTTGGCGATGCCGGGCACGATCTTGAGTTCCGCATCGAGGCGCACCAGCGGCTCATAGATGAGTTCCAAAAGACGCAGCGAGGAAAAGGCTGTCTGCTTGTGCGGGTCGAGGCCGGTGGCATCCTGCGCCCAGGCCATGCGCAGCTTGGCCGCGTCGGCGGTGCCGGCAAATGCGGTGGCGCCGAGCACGATGGCCGCGGTCAGGCCGAGCAGGCGCTTGAATTGACTGGTCATTTCATCCTCCCTTTATGTTCTTCTTGGTCGAAATGGTCTTCTTTGTCCAAGTCCGGATCGATGCCGACAGCCTCACATCGCGGCAGGCCCGCCGTGTTCGATCGCTTTTCGCAGGAAGCCGTTAGCACCTTCCAGCGCAATCCGCGCCTCGGCGAGGTTCATCCCCGTCATTGTGATCAGGATGGCCAGCTTCACGTCGTTATGGGTCTTGGCAAGTGCCGCTTCAGCCTCCTCCAGCGTACACTCGGTCGCCTGCATGACGATGCGCGCCGCGCGCGCCACCAGCTTCCTGTTCGACGCCTTCAGGTCGACCATCAGGTTCTGATAGGTCTTGCCGATCTTCACCATGCTGGCCGTGGTCAGCATGTTCAGCACCAGCTTCTCGGCGGTGCCGGATTTCATCCGCGTCGACCCGGTCAGCGCTTCCGGGCCGACCACGGGCGAAATGGCAATCTCGGCGATATCGGCAATCGTCGATTGCGGGTTGCAGGACAGCGCCACCGTGGTGGCGCCGATCTTCCTGGCGTGGTTCAGCCCGCCGATGACATAGGGCGTGCGCCCGCTGGCCGCGATGCCGACCACCACGTCCTTCGCGGTCAGCCCGATCTCGGCCAGCGCCTCGGCGCCCTTGGCCTGGCTGTCTTCCGCACCCTCGGTCGCCTTCAAAAGCGCGTCATAGCCGCCGGCGATCAGCCCGACCACCATGGTCGGCGGCACGCGGAAGGTCGGCGGACATTCGGAGGCGTCGAGCACGCCGATGCGGCCGCTGGTGCCGGCGCCCATATAGATCAGGCGGCCGCCCTTCCGGAAGGCGGCGGCGATGCGGTCGACGGCGGCGGCGATCTCAGGGATCACCTTGGCGACCGCGCCGGCGACGCCCTGGTCCTCGTCGTTGATCCTGCGCAGCAATTCGACCGTCGGCAACAGGTCCATGTCCATGGTGCGCGGGTTCCGATCCTCGGAAACCAGTCGCTCCAGCTCCGCTATCAGGCCTTGTTCGGACACGATCTTCACCTGCGCATTCCCGTTTGGACCGCATCGATACCGGTCCGGTAGTATCCCGTTAACTTTTTAGAATGCATTATTCCTTTGTGTCAATATAGGATGGAATTAAATATTCCAAACCACCTCAAGGCGGGCAATTCGCCATCCGGCTACCGGCCCGCCGTGCCAGGATGATGGCGCCCGACACCGCGTCGCCATCGGCCGGTTTCAGCCGCCGGCGCACATCAGGCGCCAGCCACGGTTCCAGCGGGCTGGCCAATCCGCCTAACAAGGTGACGCGCGGCGCTCCCTTGTCGAACAGCGTGCGCACCAGCGTGTCGATCTGCTCGGCCGCCGCCTGCACGATGCGCCGTCCCGCCGCGTCGCCCTGGTCGGCATGGCGCATCACGGTCGGGGCGAGGGCCGCGTAATCGGTCGCCGTGGCGCGATCCATCCAGGCCACCGCCTCCATCGGATCGTCTTGAAAACGCTGCATGATTTCCGAGAGCAGGGCGGAGCGGTCATGGCGGCCGTCCTGGGCGCGCAGCGCCAGTTGCACTGCCTTCAGTCCTAGGTCGGCGCCGCTGCCTTCGTCCGAGATTGGAAAACCGTAGCCGCCGACGCGCAGATTGCGGTCCCCGACAAAACCCAGCCCGATCGAGCCCGTGCCGGCGATGACAATGGCGCCGTCGAGGCCCGAATGGGCGCCAAGGCAGGCGCCCATGCCATCGCTGGTGAAGTCGATGCCGAGAAAGGGATGCTCGATCGCCCGCAGCGCCTCCAGCGCGCCCTTGCGGCCGATGCCGGCCAGGCCGATGCCGGCGAAGGTGTGCTTGAGTTCGGCCCGGCCGAAGCCGGCCTCCTCGGCGGCCGCCCCGAAGGCGCGCGCGATCGAGGCCCATGCGGCTTCGATGCCAAGCCGCGTCGTCGCCGGTCCGGACAGGCCCTGGCCGAGCACCGTGCCGCCTTCGTCCTCGATGCGGGCGCGGCAGCCGGTGCCGCCGCCGTCGACGCCGAGATAGAAATGCGGCGCGGCGCTCATTCGCGGAACCGCTCGATCGTCGCGCCGCACATGCGCAGCTTGCGGTCGAGGCTCTCATAGCCGCGGTCGAGGTGGTAGACGCGGTTGACCACGCTTTCGCCCTCGGCCACCAGCGCCGCCAGCACCAGCGAAACCGAGGCGCGCAAATCGGTTGCCATCACCTGCGCCCCGCGCAGCGGGTTGCCGCCGCGCACCAGCGCCGAGGTTCCCTGCAAGGTGATGTTGGCGCCCAGCCGCATCAGTTCCGGCACGTGCATGAAGCGGTTTTCGAATACCGTTTCGCGCAGCAGTGAGGCGCCCGGCGCGCAGCACATCAGCGCCATGAACTGCGCCTGCAGGTCGGTCGGAAAGCCGGGATAGGGCTCGGTGGTGACGTCGACGGAACGCAGCGGCCCGTCGCGCGAGACGATCAGGCCACGGTCGCCGGGCCACACGCTGACGCCGGTCGCCTCCAGGATCTGCACCACCGAGGCGAGGTGCTCCAGCCGCGCATGCGTCAGTTCCAGCTGTCCGCCGGTGATGGCCGCCGCGATCGCATAGGTGCCGGCCTCGATGCGGTCGGGAATGGTGTGATGGCTGGCGGCGCGCCAGCGCGTATCGCCTTGCACGAGTATGCGGTGCGTGCCGGCGCCCTCGATGGTGGCGCCCATGGCGCCAAGGCAGGCGGCGAGGTCGGCCACTTCCGGCTCGCGTGCGGCATTGACGATCTCGGTCTCGCCCTTGGCGGCCGTTGCCGCCATCATCGCCGTCTCGGTGGCGCCGACCGAGGGCGAGCCGAGCACGATGCGTGCGCCGGTCAGGCCGTCCGGCGCGTTGGCCACGATCGACCCGCCCTTGATGCCGATGTCGGCGCCCAATTGTGCGAGTGCCTTGATATGCATGTCCACCGGCCGCGCGCCGATGGCGCAACCGCCGGGAAGCGATACCTGCGCCTGGCCGAAGCGGGCGAGCAGTGGCCCCAGCACCAGCACGGTGGCGCGCATCTTGCGCACCGTGTCGTATGTCGTCTCCCTGGAAGCGGCCGCACTGGTGTCGATCGTCACCGCCTGGGCCGAACGGCTGATCTGGGCGCCATGCTGGGCAATCACATTCAGCATGTTGTCCACGTCGCTGACCGCCGGCAGGTTGGTCAGTTCCAGCGGGGAGGGGCTGAGCAGCGATGCCGCGATCTGCGGCAGCGCCGCATTCTTGGCACCGGAAATGGCGACCGCGCCTTGCAGTCGCTGCCCGCCGACAATGCGCAATCTGTCCATGGTTCAGGGTCCATTCCGGCAGCTGTTGAACTGGCGGTACCATGGCGAGAGTTGACCGGGATATTCTTCCCTGTCAACCTGCGTTGGAATATTCTATTCCTTGCCCGATTGGCAAAGAAGCAGGCTCTATGTCGGTTCTCAAGAAGATCCACGCCACGCTCGACACCATGGCGCCGGCCGATCGGCAGATCGGCCAGTTCATCGTCGATAATCCCGACGAGATGCTGCAATTGTCGTCCGCGGCGCTGGCCGAGCAGACCGGCCGCAGCCAGTCCAGCGTCGTCAAGTTCTCGCAGAAGCTGGGTTATTCCAGCTATCAGCAATTGAAGCTCGCCGTCAGCGAGGCCAAGGCCAAGCAATGGCACGCGCCGGCCGGCATGGTGCATGGCTCGATCGAGCGCGGCGACGGCTATATGACCGTCCTGCAGAAGCTGGTCGCCTCCAAGCTCGCCTCCATGCAGCAGAGCATGTCGGTCAACAGCGAGCAGACCATCGGCGAGGTGCTCGACCGGCTGGACAAGGCCGGGCGCATCCATCTTGCCGGCGTCAGCGCCTCGGCGCTGGTGGCGCGCGATTTCGCCATCAAGCTGATGAAGCTGGGCCGCAACGTCCTGCACGACAGCGACAGCCATGTGCAGCTCGCCAGCGCCTCCTCGCTTGGGCGCAATGATGTTCTCTTCGCGCTTTCGCATTCCGGCGCCAGCATCGAGACGCTGCGTATCGCCGAACTGGCCAAGGCCCGCGGCGCCGCGGTCATCGTCATGACATCGCTGAAAAACAATCCGCTCAGCCGCATCGCCGATGTCGTGCTCTATTCAGTCGGCGACGACGATGGCGTGCGCTCCTCCGCCATTTCGGCCCGCGACGCGCAATTGGCGCTCACCGATCTTTTGTTCATCCTTCTGGTGCAACGCCAGCCCGACGCCAACGAACACATCCGCGACAGCGAGATGGCGGTGTCCGCGCTCAAGCAGGATGCATCCTAGGCTTCCTGCCGCTCCGGCTGTTCCTGGCTTTTTGGGACGCTCCTGTCGCTTTCGCGCGGAGCCTTGCCCATGATCCGCCGCATGCCGGCCTTGGAGAAGGGCTGCACGATCTGGCCGAGGAAGCTCTTGTCGATGGTTCCGCTGATGCCGATGTCGGTCGAGGATGGGCGCGGCGGGTTGAGATAGGTGCCGAACACCTGGTCCCATATCACGATGTTCTCGCAATAATTGGTGTTGCCTTCGCGCAGGTCGCGCGAATGGTGCCAGCGATGGATGCGCGGCGTGGTGAAGATCCGGTCGAGCAGGCCGGTGCGCATGTCGATGTTGCAATGGGTGAGCAGGCCGATGAACACCGAGACCGCGCCCAGCCACAGAAACACCGGCAGCGGCGCGCCCAGAAGATAGAGCGGCAACTGGCCAAGCAGCATCTTGAACAGCGAATCGACGAAGTGGAATCGCCCGGTGTTGAGCACCCACAGCCGCTCCACGCTGTGGTGCAGCGCATGGAACCGCCACAGCGTCAGGCGTTCGTGGCTCAGCCGATGCGCGAAATAGAGCCCGAATTCGGCGATCACCAGGCCGAGAACGGCTTGCACGAACATCGGCGCTTCGCTTGGCCACAGCGAATAGGAAGGGTGCAGCGCCGGTTGCGCGATGGTCGCGAACAGAAGCGGAAACGAGGTGGTGATGGCGGCGGCGATCTGCGTCAGCCCCTTGGTCACCGTGGTGTGGGCGACATTGTTGAACGTCTCGCCATCCGGCTCCAGCCAGCTCCGCTCATAAGGCATCAAACGCTCGAAAAGCGCGATGACGGCGATGCTGGTGAGGTAGACGACGTTGAACCACAGGATCGGATGGTCGCTTTCGAAAGCGAAATACGAGCCGATCATGCTGGCGGTGAAGATGACTGGCCAGAGAATGACGGAGAGAAGCCCGTAGATCATGCTCCGCGGATTGAAGTATGTCGCCTGCATGCTGTCCTTCTCGGGCTCGATCTGTCATCGCGGCTCAGTATGGCGGCCGGATTACAAGAGCCTTGCAAATCTCCGTCGCAGGCAGAAAATCGACGGATTGGTGAAATCGCATCCTATTGACCAGGACGCTGCGGATTCGCCGGGCAGTTTGAAAGCTGATCGCCGGACCCGCAAGCCTTGCGGGCAATTTCCTCCCCAGCCATGTCGAGCCGCGTGGCGCCGCCGCGCGCTGGACTTGTGCTAGCCTGCCGGCAGTTGGGGCCGTGATTCCAGATGCTTGCCTGATGCTCGTACGTCTTACCTTGATCTGCTGCGGCGCCAGCGCGGCCAGCCGGCGCGGCTTTTTCCCGTCCGACGAGCCGCTTGAGCCGAAGGCCGTGACCGCCGCGGCGCGCCTGGCCAGGCTTGTCGATCCGGCGGATAGGTTCCTCACCGCTCCAGCCCGGCGCGCGCGCCAGACGGCGGAAGCATTGGGGCTGGACGCAGTGGAAACGCCGGCGCTGCGCGACCAGCACTATGGCGGCTGGGCCGGCCTCGCCTTCGAGGCGGTCGAGCGGGTGGCCCTGGAAGCGGCGCAGGGCTGGCTGACCGATCCCGACACGTCACCGCCGGAAGGGGAGCCTTTCTCGGCTGTCGCGGCCCGCGTCTCGGATTTGCTCGACAGCCTTGTCGCCCAGCCAGGTCATACGGTCGCTATCACCCACGCCACGGTCGTCCGCGCCGCGATCCTGCATGTGCTGCAGGCGCCGCTTGCCGGCTTCCGCCACATCGATGTCGAGCCGCTCAGCCTCACCGACCTGCGCAGCGACGGCCGCCGCTGGATGTTGCGGTCATGCGGTTTGACGGCGCCGAAGCCCAGGCGCGCCTGAGCATACCGGTTCCGCGCGATAGGCTATTCTATTGAGTAGGCTGCGCTGGGTGTCGCGCCTAGTTGCCTCGGGCCGCCGCAACCGCGCCCGGCAGTTCCTCGGCCAGTATGTCGAGCTCATGATCGAGGCCGACACTGATGCGGATGCAGCGATCCAGCCCCTGCGCCATCGGCTTGCGGATGAAGACGTCGCGCGACAGCAGCGATTGCATGATTTTTGCCGCGAAGGCGCCGTCGCGGCCGCAGTCGACCGTGACGAAATTGGTGGCCGAGGGCAGGGGAGTAAGACCGTTGTCGCGGGCGATTGTCGCGATTCGCTTGCGCCCCGCCTCGACCTTGCCCACCACGGCCCGCAGCCAGTCCTGGTCGGCCAGCGCTGTGACGCCGGCCTCCTGCGCCATGCGGCTGACGCCATAGTGGTTGCGGATCTTCTCGAAGTCGCTGATCACTCCGGCTTCGCCGAAGGCGTAGCCAAGCCGTATGCCGGCCAGCCCGTAAGCCTTGGAGAAAGTGCGCATGCGGATGAGGTTAGGCCGGCTGACGTCGACCGCAGGCAGTGCCGAGGCAGGGCCGAGCTCGCCATAGGCTTCGTCCAGCACCAGCATGGTGGTTGCGGGCAGGGCCTCCATGAAGCGGTTGATGTCCGCCGCCTCCCACCAGCTCCCCATCGGGTTGTCGGGATTGGAGAGATAGACCAGCGGCGCGTTTTCGCGCTTTACCGCCGCCAGCAGCCCGTCGAGGCTCTCGCGATCCTTCTCATAAGGAACGGTGACCAGCCGCCCGCCGGTGCCGGCGACATGGAAGTTGAAGGTCGGGTAGGCGCCGAGCGAGGTTACGACCGCCAAGTCCGGCCCGGCATACATGCGCGTCACCAGGCCGAGCAGCCCGTCAATGCCTTCGCCGACCACGACGTTGTCGGCCGAGATGCCGAGATGCGCCGCCGCGGCGAGCTTCAGGTCGTGATTGTCGGGGTCGCAATACATCCACATCTCGCCGGCGATCGCCTTCATGCGCTCGACGACGCGCGGCGACGGGCCGAAGCTGCTTTCGTTGGCGCCGAGGCGAGCCCGGAACGGTTTGCCGCGGTCGCGCTCCTGCGCCTCCGGGCCGACGAAGGGCACTGTCGCCGGCAGCGCCGCGACGATCGGTGACAGCGGAGGATGTTTTGGCATGGAGAGGCCCCGGATGGTGTTTCGCGTTCTGGCTACAGCGACCGACCGAACCGCGCAAGCACTGGCTGCTGATCGCTGGAACGGCATGACGAAGGAAAAAAGAAAAAACCCGGCGGTTGCCCGCCGGGTTTTCAGAAAGTCCGTAGGGACTGTTCTTAGAAGTCGCGCTGGAAGCGGATGAGGCCGCCGACGCTGTTCTTCTTGTTGGCGTTGGTCCAGCTGCCGGTGTAGTCCGGCTTGCCGAAGTTGCCTTCGTTCAGGTAGTCGACTTCGGCCGTGACGGTGAAGCCCGGAACCAGCTGGTGCGCGATGTTTGCAGCCACGCCGAGGTTCTTGGCGTCGTCATACGAAATCTGAGCGTTGAACGAGGTCTTCTCGTTGAACTTGTAGGTGCCACCGCCCCACACAGCCCAGTTGCCGCCCCACTGCTTGTAGAAGCTGCGGTCGATATTGTCGTCGGTGCCGTAGCCGCCCATGATGAACAGGTCGATCTGGTCGGTCGCCTTCACATCCAAGCGAACCTTGCCAGCCCACTCTTCATAGTTGCTGTTGTAAGCAACGACGCCGGTGATCGCACCCCAGCCAGCGGTGTACTTCACGCCGCCAACCACGTGCGGGACGTAGCTGTCGATGGTGTTGTTGTCGATAACCCAGGTGTCGCCGGGGCGACGGATGCGCGATTCGCCACCCGAACCCTGTTCGAACGACACGATCGCCGAGAGGCCGTTGCCGGCATCGAAGGTGTAGCTGATCAGGTTGGTGTCGAAGTCGCCGTAAGGAACCAGCGTATCGTTGATGACGTTGCCGGCGTAACCGATGAAGGTGTTGAAGGCCGATTCATCCTTACCGACGCGCAGGCCACCGAGCTGGATCCAGGCGAAGTTCAGCGAGAAGCTGCTGGCCGTGCTGTTGGAGCCGTAGTTCTGCGAGTTGCCGAAGTTGAAGCGGGTCTCGGTGTAGGTCTTCAGGGTGCCGAGCTCGGTCTCCTGACCGGTCCAGGTCTTCAGCGCGAAGCGGCCGCGCTTCCACCAGGTGCCCTGGTCCTTGCCGGTGAGGCGGTCGTTGGCGCGAGCGCCATCGAACGAGCCGACGTCGCCGAAGCCAGCGTCATAACGGATGTAACCGCCGACGCGCAGGCAGGTCTCGGTGCCCGGGATGTAGAAGTAGCCAGCGCCGTAGACGTCGCAGATCTTGACGTATTCAGCGGGTTCCGGCTCGGCAACGACGACAGCGTCGGCGGCGCGCGCACCGGAGACTGCGAGCAGTGCCGCAGCGGAGCCGAGGAGAAGGCTCTTGATGTTCATTTTCTGACCTCCAGTCAAAAGTTTAAAAACGGGTCTGGGTATTTTTTGCTGAAGGACAGCGTTCCCTGCCCCATCCCCATGCTGAAAAAGATGCGCTGCGCGCCGCTTCTTCGAGATCGACATTACCCATCGGGCGGCCCGGTTCAATAAGGATCGTGCAGGCGGAAGGGCAGTCCGGACGTGATCGGGTAGCGTTGTTGCACAAATGACACGATTTTGCCCATGGCGGAAAGCTCTCATTAACCAAGGAGGTTCCGCCAGGTCCCGAAAAGCCGCGTTTCCGGGCGAATCTTCTCAAGAATCGCAGTGCTCGACCGGCTCCCAGGAGAATCGTCGCTGTGGATGCCGCGGTTTTTTGAGTTCGAACTGCGTTGGCTTATTGATTGTGGCCGGCCTTTTCTTTATCCAGCCCGGCAACGGAGAGGTGGCCGAGTGGTCGAAGGCGCTCCCCTGCTAAGGGAGTAGACCTCAAAAGGGTCTCGTGGGTTCGAATCCCATCCTCTCCGCCACCTTCCAGGCAGCTCAAATCAAATCGTCCGCGCCCTTAACTGAGTGGCGTTTACGCTATGCGGCGCAATCAACGCGGTGCTTGTTATAGCCGCGCGGTGTCTTTCTGAATAAGAAAACGAAGCAATAACAACGTGATATGCCGCATTCACCGGCTGCGCCAACGAAAATGACGTTCGATTCTGACTGGAGGTCAGAAAATGAACATCAAGAGCCTTCTCCTCGGCTCCGCTGCGGCACTGCTCGCAGTCTCCGGTGCGCGCGCCGCCGACGCTGTCGTCGTTGCCGAGCCGGAACCCGCTGAATACGTCAAGATCTGCGACGTCTACGGCGCTGGCTACTTCTACATCCCGGGCACCGAGACCTGCCTGCGCGTCGGCGGTTACATCCGTTATGACATCGGCGTGGGCGATCGCGAAGGCACCACGAATGTTCGTGACGTGCTGACCGGCAAGCTGCAGGATACCTATTGGAAGCGCGGCCGCTTCGCTCTGAAGACCTGGACCGGCCAGGAAACCGAGCTCGGCACCCTGAAGACCTACACCGAGACCCGCTTCGATTTCTCCAATTCGTCTGGGGATCAGGCCGGTGCCTCCAACTATGCTGCAGCCAACGGTGTTACGCTGAACTTCGCCTGGATCCAGCTCGGTGGCCTGCGCGTCGGTAAGGACGAATCGGCTTTCAACACTTTCTCGGGTTATGCCGGTAACGTCATCGACGATACGATCGTTGGTTATGGCCGTTTCGACACCAACCTGATCAGCTACACCTTCGACGCCGGCAGCGGCTTCTCGGCGATCGTCTCGCTCGAACAGGGTGACAAGGCCTACACCATCGACAGCTACGTGCCGCACATTGTTGGCGGCGTGAAGTACACCGCTGGCTGGGGTGGCATCGTCGGTGTTGTCGCTTACGACAGCAATCTGGAAGAAGTCGCCGCCAAGGTTCGCGTCGACGTCAAGGTCTCCGACCAGATCGATCTCTGGGTGATGGGCGGCTACGGCGGCGAAGACCTGGATAAGGGTATTAACCACACCTATTACAAGCAGTGGGACGGCAACTGGGCTGTCTGGGGTGGCGGTACCTACAAGTTCAACGAGAAGACCTCGTTCAACGTGCAGGCTTCGTACGACCAGGGTAAGACCTTCGGTCTCGCTGCGAACATCGCGCACCAGCTGGTTCCGGGCTTCACCATCACGGCCGAAGTTGATTACTTCAATGTCGGCAACAGCAAGTATCACGCCAAGTCGGACGGCGTTGGCGGTATCCTGCGCTTCCAGCGCGACTTCTAAGAGATGTCGCGTCTCCTATGACATATCGAACCCGGGCGTTCTGCGCCCGGGTTCTTTTGTTTCTGCGTTGGGCTTGGGAACGAAGAAGGATCAAGGGGGTGGAACGGTAGCTGAAGCAAGTTTGCAGGTCGCTTCGAAGGGATTCCGGTCGTTTGCCGGAATGAGGCGATTGCAAGTTGCTCTCTTGAAAGGACGGCTCCTTGTGGTTAAGCCTTTGGGCATCCACAGGGGGGTGTGGCAAAAAGATGTCTCAAGACGCGCTTCAGGAGAGCACGCTCTCCGATCGATTTGCAGTTTTTACGTCTCAGAATATCCGGGTGAAATACAACACCGGCAATATAAGGGAGGTGAAATCCTATCGGATCGGCGAACTATTTTCAGCCTATCGCGACATATTGTGGGACGATGGACGACATAAATACAATGTCAGTTCGTTCATCGGCGAAATAGACGAGATTTTGCTTGGCGAACGCTTTAGTACGTTCGACCAAGGCACTCTCGACAACCTGGTCGGTACCCTGCGCCAACGTGGCAACAGCAACGCAACCATCAATCGTAAGATGGCTGCGCTCAGTAAATTGCTGCGCAAGGCTCAAAAAATGGGGGATATCCACAGTCTGCCAGAGTTCCGTCGCCAGAAGGAGCGGGCGGGACGAATCCGTTTCCTCGAAAAGGACGAGGAGGCGCGGCTGTTCGCGGCCATTCGCAGCCGCAGCGAAGACGCTTACCGGCTCTCGGTCTTCCTGGTCGACACCGGCTGCCGCCTCGGCGAGGCCCTCGGGCTGATCTGGAACGATCTGCAGCCGATGCGCGTCAGCTTCTGGATCACCAAATCCGGCCGCAGCCGCACCATTCCTTTGACGCAGCGCGCGCGCGACACAGTCGCTTTTTCGGGTGAAGGCCGGCGGCCGAAAGGCCCGTTCGTCATGCTCAATCAGCCGCAATTCCGCCAGATCTGGAACGAGGCGAAGCAGGAAGTCGGCCTCGGCGCAGATGACCAGGTGGTGCCGCACATATTGCGTCATACCTGTGCTTCCAGGCTGGTTCAGGGCGGCATCGACATCAGGCGCGTTCAGATGTGGCTCGGCCACCAGACGCTGCAGATGACCATGCGTTACGCCCATCTGGCGACGAACGATCTCGACAGCTGTGTCGTGGTTCTTGAAACGCGGCCCGTCGAAAGCACCAATGCGGCCGCTGTTTCGCCGCTGGAAGCCGCTGCCCCGGCCGTCGTGAAGGCCCGTAAGCCGCGCGCAAAGAAGGCCTCGACCGCTGTCGGAGAGAAAAAGCGCGCCTGATCGTGCTCGGTTCGAAAACGAATTGGGCGCGATCCATTCGAAGAAGACCCTACGATTGATGCCTTGAGGTGTCTTGGCCGATCTCGTGAATGCGACGAGCGGCCGAAGCTATGATTGCCGCTCCGATCGATCGATGAAATTGGCGATCAGTTGCGGCAGATCACCTGTCTCCAAGAAAGGCGCGTGGCCTTGGCCGGGCACCGTCACCGTCTGCAATGTCGGGTGATGGCGCGCCATTTCATTCAGGGTCTCACCAGACAACAGCCTTGAATTGGCGCCGCGGATGGCCAGCATCGGTATCGAGGTCAGCGCGTCGAACTGCGGCCATAGGGTCGGCAAGGGTTTGGACAGATCGACGCCAGCCAGCGTATCCACCAGTTTCGGGTCGAAGTCCGGGGTGAGCTTGCCGTTTTCGGTACGATAGATGGCTGCCACCATGCGTCGCCAGTCGGTATCGCCAAGTGCCGGAAAGTCGGCACCGTGTGCCGATTTTTGCGCCTCAACGGCCTCGTCGAGGCTTTCCGGCCGCGGCGCCCTTTCCAGATAGGACTTGATGTGCGCGAGGCCCGCCATTTCCAGCGCCGGGCCGACATCGTTGAGCACGATGGCTTTCAGCACCGAGGGTTTCATCATGCCAAGCACATGGATGATCAGCCCGCCGCGCGAGGTGCCGATGAAAGCCGCTTCCGAAATCCCCAGCGCGTCGAGCCCGGCCAGAATGTCGCCGGCTTCAATGCCGACATTGTAGTTGGCCACATTGGGGTCGTAGGCGGATTGTCCCCTGCCGCGATAGTCGACGGCGACAACCTTGCGTTTTGTTTCCGCGGAGGTCGACAGACAAAGCGCCAGTTCATGAAAGTCTCGTGCATTGCGGGTTAGGCCCGGCAGGCAGACGACTGGCAGGACCTCGCCATGCTGTTCCCCATAAACCCTGGCGTGCAGCTTCAGCCCGTCCGGGGCGGAATAGAAGAAATCCGAAAAAGCTTCCGCCACGCCGAAGTGCCTCCCGATGCCGTAGTCTTCTTCAAAGGGCTACAGATGAGAGGAGGCGTCGTCAAATCAGGCGTTCGTTCAACGCAATCGAGCCGATTATCGAGGGATATTGCGTGGCGTGAATAAAAAATCCGCAACCTTTCCGCGAAAATCGCGCAGGTCATTGAAACAGGAAGACGATTCCATTTTACAGCTCACAAGCGGTGGCGGTTATTTCCACTTTTGACCTTTTATTTCACCTACAGGTTGTCTATGGCCGCGATCTGAAGACAGGCGTTTCGGGCGATCATTTTCGCCCATCGACCAGATCGCCGACAATGTCGAACTGGCCGGAGATCCGCATCTTGTAGACCTCGTAGTTTTCCATCACGCGCTGGATGTAACTTCTTGTTTCCGAATACGGAATCCGCTCGATCCAGTCGACGATCTCGTCGATCTTCTTGCCGCGCGGGTCGCCGTACCGGGCAACCCATTGGTCGGCGCGGCGCGGTCCGGCATTGTAACCGGCGAAAGTCAGCACATAGGAGCCGTTGTAGCGGTCCAACTGCTGCCCAAGAAACGTCGCCCCCAACGTAGCGTTGTAGCCGGCGTCGGTGGTCAGCTTGGCTTGGCTGAAGGCCATGCCGGCCTTTTTCGCCAGCTGTTCTGCGGTGCCGGGCATCAGCTGAAGCAGGCCGAGTGCACCGGCGCGAGAAACCGCGCTGACATTGAATTCGCTTTCCTGGCGGGCAATGGCATAGGCCAGCGCCTTGCCCGACCCGGAAATATTGGCGCTGTCAGGAATGACGCCGATCGGGTGCGACAATGCACCTACATTGATGCCATTGGCGGCGGCGATCTTGCCGATCCGAAGCGCCAGGAAATGATTGCCTTGTTTCTCGGCCATCGAGGCCAGCAATGCCAATTCGCCAGGACTGGTCAGTTGGCCGGCGAGATCGAGATAGAGTGTGTCGGCAAAGCGCTGATAGCCCGCTTCCTGCAGCCGCGTGATGGCCGCCACCGCCTCACGCGCCGCGAAGGTCGAGCGGTCGCTGTCGCTGGACTGCGGGTCGGCAATGTTCAGCGTACGGTTGCCGACGCGCTCTCCGGCGAGCTGGCCATAGAAGGTGGTGCCAAAGAGCGATGCCTTGGTGAAATAGGCCTTGGCATCGCCCGGTCCGCCAGCTTCAGCGGCGCGGCCGAGCCAATAATAAGCGCGCGACAGTGAAAGGGCGCCCTGTGCCAGAGTGGGGATGCGCGAAAAATGCTCCGCCGCCTTGGCCGGGTCGTTCAGCCCACGCAGCGCATACCAGCCTGCGTGGAATTCAGCGTCCGCTGCATTGATCGGGCTTTCAGCGGCATGCGCGGCGGCAATCTTGTATGCCGTCTTCATGTCGCCCTGGTCGACCAGTTCGCGCGACAGCACGCGCCGCTCGATCCACCACGCGTCGGGATCGACCAGCGCGGCACGGTCGGTCGGCGCCTTCAGCATAACCGCTGCCGCTTCAGCAAACTTCTTGCGCTTGCGCAGATATTCCGCCTGGGCAAACAGGTAGCCGGCACCGCGCTGGTCGGCCGGCACGGCTGCCAAAAGCTTCGGTGTCTTCTTGTCGCCTTGCGAGGCGGCCGCCCAGGCGTCGGCCAAAGGCTGCGCGCCGGCGAGTGTCGCGACGCGCTGCGCGGAATCGACGCGATCGGCATAGAACATGCGCTCCATGCGGTAGCGGTGATCCGCCACCGGGATGATCGGACCGAACTCATTGATGATGGCCGTCTCGTATCTGGCCTCCAGCTTTTCCGTGCGCCAGAAAGGTGACAGGACGGACTGTGCCGCCTTCGCGTCGCCTTTCGCCACATAGGCCCTGGCCAGCGCGATCGTTCCTTCCGCCGTCTGCGGCCGGCTGCCGTCGAAGGCCTTGATGACGATATCGGGCGTCGGGTTTTCCCGGGCGAGGGCGCGTTCGCTGTTGCGCCGCAGCGTCGTCATTCCAGGCCAGCCAGGCAGCAGTTGCGCGGCCGCCGTGATCTCATCGGATGGCACCTTGTCGCCGCCATAAAGCGCGATCGCCCAAGCCAGGATATGATGGTCGAGCGAGGAGACCGGCAGATTGTCGCGCGCCGCGCGCGCCGCGGCGAAGTTCCTGGCGGTGAGGGCGTCCAGCCCGCTTTTCAGTTGGGTGAGATCGAAGACGGGCAGGCTCGCCTTGTCGGGAGCCGGGAACATGGGCAGTGCTTCGGTCGGTCGCGTGTCGGCGCTGCTGCCGATCGCGATGGCAGGCGCCAGCGCGACCAGCGCCCCAAACAATGCATAACGATAGAACCGTCTGGCGGTCATGATTCCGGTCTGTTCAAAGTGGTTGCGCGCTACAGATAGGCATCGATTGCAAAGAGCCTAGTGAGCCGCGATGAAGAGATGGTGAACGAAAGGTTAGCGCCTCTGTTTCGTTTGCCGTCTTCTGCACCGGCTCTACTTGCTCCAGAACAGTGTCGAGACTATGGTGCGCGGCCCTTCGATGGGCTGGGGCCAACTGCCGTTTGGCACCACAAGAGAAACATTGAAACCGAAGCTTGGAACCCTCTGGGTCCGTGGAGTTTGAAGACATGCTGAGAGGCTCGCTTACTGCGCTCGTGACACCGTTCGAAAAGAGCGGGCGTTTCGACGAGAAAGCCTTTCGCGCGCTTGTCGCCTGGCAGATCGAGGAAGGCACAAAGGGACTGGTTCCGGTCGGTACGACTGGCGAGTCGCCCACGCTTTCGCATGAAGAACATCGCCACGTGGTGAAGGTCTGCATCGAAGTTGCGAAGGGGCGGGTGCCGGTGGTTGCCGGAGCGGGCTCCAACAACACCGAGGAAGCGGTCGGCCTGGTGCGGTTTGCCGAGGAAGCCGGTGCGGACGCGGCGCTGGTGGTGACGCCTTATTACAACAGGCCGACCCAGCGCGGGCTCTATCAGCACTTCGCCACGGTGGCCAAGGCGACCAAGTTGCCGATCATCATCTACAACATCCCGCCGCGTTCGGTGATCGACCTGATGCCCGAGACGATGGGGCAGCTGGCCAGCGAATTCAAGAACATCGTCGGCGTCAAGGATGCGACCGGCAAGATCGAGCGCGTGTCCGAGCAGCGCGCGACATGTGGCAAGGAATTCATCCAGCTTTCGGGCGAAGATGCTTCCGCGCTGGGCTTCAACGCGCATGGCGGTGTCGGCTGCATTTCAGTCACCTCCAATGTCGCGCCACGGCTCTGCTCCGAGTTTCAGGAAGCAACGCTCGCCAACGACAAGGAACGTTCGCTGGAACTGCAGGACAAGCTTTTGCCGCTCCACAAGGCGCTGTTCGTCGAGCCGGGCGTGTCTGGCGCCAAATACGCATTGTCGCGTCTCGGCAAGGTGGAAAATGTCCTGCGCTCGCCGCTGATGACGGTCGAAGCGAGCACGGCCGCCAAGATCGATGCGGCCATGCGCGTTGCGGGGTTGATCAACTAAGCTGTTACGGCTCTTGCGGGGCTAGCTTCGCATGACCATTTGATGGCTTCTTTTCAGATGCGTTTCCAACACTCCGTTTGCGGGGACGCATCGCCAATCATTTGAAATTGATGCCATGAACCAGGTCAGAAAAGCCGATCCCAACAACAAGGTCGCCGCGGAAAACCGCAAGGCGCGCTTCTCCTATGAGGTTCTCGACACAATCGAGGCCGGCTTGGTGCTGACCGGCACCGAGGTCAAGTCGTTGCGCCAGGGGCAGGCGAATATCCAGGATTCCTACGCTTCGGTCGAAGACGGCGGCATCTGGTTGATCAACTCCTATCTGCCGGAATATCTGCAGGCCAACCGTTTCAACCATGAGCCGCGCCGGCGCCGAAAGCTGCTGTTGAACAAGCGCGAGATGGCGAGGCTCTCGCAAAGCATCGAGCGCGAGGGCATGACGCTGGTGCCCCTGAAGATTTACTTCAACGACCGCGGTCGGGCGAAACTGCTGCTCGCGGTGGGGCGCGGCAAGAAGTTGCACGACAAGCGCGAGACCGAAAAGCAGCGCGACTGGGCTCGCGAAAAAGGCAGGCTGCTGAAGGAACGGGGCTGAGGCTCAACGTTACCATGCGAACGGTGGGGTGGCCGGCTTGCCGCTACCCTCCGTACCGAGCTTGCATCAGGCCGGACCGAGCTTATCCCTGATGTTGGCAAAGACCTTCACGAACATCTCCTGCGTCAACACGCCGGTATTCGTGTTGTAGCGCGAGCAGTGGTAGCTGGAGAACAAAGCAACGTTCCCGGCCTGATAGTGCGCGCCATGCTTGAAAGGGAAGGCCGCTACACGCAGGCCGAGCGCGCGCACGGTGGACTGATGCGCGATGGCGCCGAGCGTCAATATGGCCTTCAGCTTCGGAAAACGGCCTATGGTCGGAACGAGGAACGACCGGCAGGTGGCGATTTCCGGTCCGGTCGGCTTGTTCTCCGGCGGCACGCAGCGCACCGCATTGACGATCGCCGTGTCGACAAGTTCCAGGCTATCGTCCGGGCGCGCCTCGAATTTGCCGCGCGCGAAACCATGCGAAATCAGGGTCGAGTAAAGTAGGTCGCCGGCGAAGTCGCCGGTGAACGGGCGTCCGGTGCGATTGGCGCCGCGCAGGCCGGGCGCAAGGCCGACAATGAGCAGGCGCACATTGTCTTCGCTTGGCCTTGCCGCGGCGTCACGCGGCAGGAACGCCGGAACGGGACCGTTGAACCAGGCCGGCTCACGCTCGCGCCAGCCAGCGATGAAATCATGCAGGCGAGGGCAGAGCGGGCAATCGTGGGAGGGTTCGGTCGAGGCGGGCATGCCGCCTGCTACCATCAA
This sequence comes from Mesorhizobium terrae, assembly GCF_008727715.1. Classification (GTDB taxonomy): domain Bacteria; phylum Pseudomonadota; class Alphaproteobacteria; order Rhizobiales; family Rhizobiaceae; genus Mesorhizobium; species Mesorhizobium terrae. The sequence continues at coordinate 5,398,187 of NZ_CP044218.1, read as the reverse complement.
TATTCGTCTTCGTCATCATCATGCGCGACAGCCGGCTCGGCGCGGCGGACAGGCCGTTCGTTCGGATCGCGACCGACCTCGTTCTTCAAGGTCGCAAGGTCGATGAAGTGGTCGGCCTGACGGCGTAAATCGTCGGAAATCATCGGCGGTTGCGAAGACATGGTCGAGACGATGGAAACTTTGCGGCCGCGCCGCTGCAATGCTTCCACCAGCGTGCGGAAATCGCCGTCGCCGGAGAAGATGACATAGTGGTCGACGACGTCGGTGAGCTCCAGCGCGTCGACCGTCAGTTCTATGTCCATATTGCCTTTGATCTTGCGGCGCCCTGCGGCGTCGGTGAATTCCTTGGCGGGTTTGGTCACCACCTTGAAGCCGTTGTAGTCGAGCCAGTCGATCAATGGGCGGATCGAGGAATATTCCTGATCCTCGACAAGCGCGGTGTAATAATAGGCGCGCAGCAGATAGCCCCGCTTCTGGAAGCTGGCCAGCAGCTTTCTGTAGTCGATATCGAAACCGAGTGCGCGCGAGGTCGCGTAAAGATTGGCGCCGTCGATGAAAAGGGCGATTTTTTCGCGTGGATCGAACACGGCAATATCCTTCTTGAAAATAAGAGGCGCGATAAGTACGTAGGGCAAGGTTTCATAGAAAATACCCAGGCCCTTATTCTTGATGGAATAACGCCGGCATCATGGCATTCCAAGAGCAAGAGGGGCTGCGCAAGAAATTGTGATCAATCGCGAGCCGGCAAAGGCAGCCGAGGCGCGTCGTGCTTGTAATCCGGCCTGGTTCGGGCTATGGAGCCCGCCAGATTTCCAATAGATCAAGAGCATGAAAGGGGCATCGAATGGCCCGCGTAACCGTTGAAGATTGCATCGACAAGGTCGACAACCGCTTCGAGCTGGTGCTGTTGGCCGGCCATCGCGCCCGCCAGATCAGCCAGGGCGCACAGATCACCGTGCCGCGCGACAACGACAAGAACCCGGTCGTGGCGCTGCGCGAGATCGCCGACGAGACGCTTTCGCCCGGCGATCTCAAGGAAGATCTGATCCACTCGCTGCAGAAGCATGTCGAGGTCGACGAGCCGGAAGCGCCCGAAAGCGAAGCGATCACCGATCAGACCGGCACTGCCGTCGCGGCCGATGCCGACGAGCCGGAAGAGAACATCACTTTCGACCGTATGACGGAAGAAGACCTGCTGGCCGGCATCGAAGGCCTGGTCGCGCCGGAAAAGAACGACGATTATTGATAGCCGACGGGGCTTCGGCCCTTTCGCGCCATAGTTTTCGTGGCTATTTGTGACATGCGCCGCCGTCGCTGCGGCGCATGATTCATTTGAGCTTTGCGAGAATCCGCCCATGATGCGTCAATATGAGCTTGTCGAGCGCGTGCAGCGCTACAAGCCCGACGTCAACGAGGCGCTGCTCAACAAGGCCTATGTTTATGCCATGCAGAAGCATGGCCACCAGAAGCGTGCTTCCGGCGATCCCTATTTTTCGCACCCGCTCGAAGTTGCTGCCATCCTCACCGACATGCATCTCGACGAGGCGACCATCGCGGTCGCCCTGCTGCACGACACGATCGAGGATACCACCGCGACCCGCGCCGAGATCGACGAACTGTTCGGTCCGGACATGGGCAAGCTGGTGGAAGGGCTGACCAAGCTCAAGAAGCTGGACCTTGTTTCCAAGAAGGCCGAGCAGGCCGAGAATTTGCGCAAGTTGTTGCTGGCGATTTCGGAGGACGTTCGCGTTCTCCTGGTCAAGCTCGCCGACCGGCTCCACAACATGCGTACCCTCGACCATATGCGCGAGGACAAGCGCGTGCGCATCGCCGAGGAGACGATGGAAATCTATGCGCCGCTGGCCGGGCGCATGGGCATGCAGGGCATGCGCGAGGAGCTGGAGGAGATCGCCTTCCGCTTCATCAATCCCGAAGCCTACCGCACGGTGACCGCCAGGCTGGCGGAGATATCGGAGCGCAACAAGGGTGTGCTCGCCGAGATCGAGAACGCGCTTTCGGCCCTGTTCGAGAAACACAACATCAAGGCTGGCGTCAAAAGCCGGCAGAAGAAGCCCTGGTCGGTGTTCCGCAAGATGGAAGCCAAGGCGCTGTCCTTCGAACAACTGTCCGACATTTTTGGTTTCCGCGTGGTCGTCGACACGATCGAGGACTGTTACCGCGCTCTGGGCTTGATCCACACCAGCTGGTCGATGGTTCCCGGCCGGTTCAAGGATTACATCTCGACCCCCAAGCAGAACGACTATCGTTCGATCCACACCACCATCGTCGGTCCGTCGCGCCAGCGTGTCGAGCTGCAGATCCGTACGCGCGAGATGAACAAGATTGCCGAATATGGCGTGGCCGCGCATTCGATCTACAAGGATGCCAAGGGCAAGACCAACGGCGCCACCCACACGATCTCCAAGGAAACCAACGCTTATGCCTGGCTGCGCCGCACCATCGAGCAGCTGGCCGAGGGCGACAATCCCGAGGATTTCCTGGAAAACACCAAGCTGGAGCTGTTCCAGGACCAGGTCTTCTGCTTCACCCCCAAGGGCATGCTGATCGCGTTGCCGCGTGGCGCGACGCCGATCGATTTTGCCTATGCCGTCCACACCGACGTCGGCGACAGCTGCGTGGGCGCCAAGGTCAACGGCCGCGTGATGCCGCTGATGACGGAACTGAAGAACGGCGACGAGGTCGAGATCATCCGTTCCAAGGCGCAGGTGCCACCCGCCGCCTGGGAATCGATCGTGGTCACCGGCAAGGCGCGCGCCGCCATCCGCCGGGCTACCAAGAACGCCATCCGCAAGCAGTATTCCGGCCTCGGTATGCGCATTCTGGAGCGCGCCTTCGAACGCGGCGGCAAGACCTTTTCGAAGGAGAGCTTGAAGCCGGTGCTGCACCGCCTGGCGCGCAAGGACATCGAGGATGTGCTGGCCGCCGTCGGCCGCGGCGAACTCGCTTCGGCGGATGTGCTGAAGGCGGTGTTCCCTGATTACAAGGACGAGCGCGTCACTGTTGCCCAGCCCAAGCACCGCGAAGAGGGTTGGTCGCGCATACGCAACGCCGCCGGCATGCTCTTCCAGATGCCGGGCCGTGCCGCGCGGCGCGACAAGAGCCAGCCCAGGGATGCCGCCGTGCCGATCCGCGGCGTGCGTGGTGATCTGCCCGTGCGTTTCGCGCCGGAGGGTGCTGTGCCGGGCGATCGTATCGTCGGCATCATCCAGCCGGGGTCCGGCATCACCATCTATCCGATCCAGTCGCCGTCGCTGACGGCGTTCGACGATCAGCCGGAACGTTGGATAGACGTGCGCTGGGACATCGACGAGAACAATCGCGAGCGGTTTCCCGCACGTATTTCGGTGACTGCCATCAATGCGCCGGGATCGCTTGCTGATATAGCGCAAGTCGTGGCCGCTAACGATGCCAACATCCACACATTGTCGATGGTGCGCACCGCGCCCGATTTCACCGAAATGTTGATCGACATCGAGGTCTGGGACCTGAAGCATTTGAACCGGCTGCTGTCGCAGCTCAAGGAAAACTCCAGCGTCAGCGATGCGCGGCGCGTCAATGGATGATCGGAACCGCAGGCATGAACACGGCTGAAGTGCTGGATATCTTTCGCTCGGCGGGCGCGGTGCTCGAAGGGCATTTCATCCTCACCTCGGGATTGCGCAGCCCGGTCTTCCTGCAGAAGGCGCGTGTTTTCATGCATGCCGACAAGACGGAACGGCTGTGCAAGGCACTGGCTGGCAAGATCCGGGCAGAGGTCGAAGGGCCGATCGACTATGTCGTCGGTCCGGCGGTCGGCGGGCTGATCCCCGCCTATGAGACCTCGCGCCATCTCGGCGTACCGGCCATCTGGGTGGAGCGCGAGCAGGGTGTGTTCCGGCTGCGCCGCTTCGAAATCGAGAAAGGCGCCCGCGTCGTCATCGTCGAGGACATCGTCACCACCGGCCTGTCGATCCGCGAGACCATCGATTGCCTGCGCGACCTTGGCGCGGAGGTGCTGGCGGCTGCCTGCATCATCGACCGTTCAGCCGGAAAGACCGAGGTGGGGGTGCCCCTGATTGCCCTCGCGCAGTATGAGGTTCCGGCGTATCCTGCGGACAAGTTGCCGCCGGAACTTGCCGCACTGCCGGCGGTTAAACCCGGCAGCCGGGCGCTGTAACGATCGCGGCACTATAGAGTTTGGCCTGACATATGCTGTTCAAGCGAAGGGAAGCCGAGAGTTTAAGCGAGCGGTTGCGCATTTGGCTGTGGCCGCGCCGCTCCCTTTCGCGTTCGCTGCGTTATTTCGCCAAGCGCATCGTCCGGTTGAAGGCGACACCGCATGCCGTTGCTGCTGGCGTCGCCGCCGGCGTGTTCGCGTCTTTCTTTCCGCTCGGCCTGCATTTTGTCATCGCCGCGGTGGTGTGCTGGGTGGTTGCCGGCAACCTCGTCGCCGCGGCGATCGGAACGGCCGTGGGCAATCCGCTGACGGTACCGTTCCTGTGGGGCGCCTCCTGGGAAACCGGCAGGCTGCTGTTGAACGAGCATGTTCCTCACAGCGGTCCGCCGGCGCATCTCGGTGCCATGTTGCGTCACCTGAGCTTCGCGCAGCTTTGGGAACCAGTGCTGAAGCCGATGACCATTGGCGCCATTCCACTGGGTCTTACGGCCGGTCTGATCACCTATGGCCTGACCCGTTGGGGCATGACCAAATTCCAGGATCGGCAGCGCCGGCGTCTGGCCGAGCGCGCCGCGCGCGGCCATCCCGCGTCGGATGTGGGCCATCTGGGTTCTGCCACGCGATGATCATCGGCATCGGTAGCGATTTGATCGACATCCGCCGCATCGAGAAGTCGCTCGAGCGCCACGGCGAGCGTTTCGTCAAGCGTGTCTATACCGATGTGGAGCAGGCGCGGTCGGAGGGACGCAGGATGCGGGCCGCCTCCTATGCTAAGCGCTTCGCGGCAAAGGAGGCTTGCGCCAAGGCACTCGGCACCGGCATCGCGCAAGGTGTCTATTGGCGCGACATGGGCGTTGCCAACCTGCCAAGCGGCAAGCCGACCATGGTTTTGACCGGCGGTGCCGCCGAGCAACTGGAAAAGCTCGTTCCGGCAGGACACCGGGCCGCAATCCACCTGACCATCACCGACGACTACCCACTCGCTCAAGCCTTTGTGATTATCGAGGCGCTGCCTGTCGCATAAGCGCCACAGTGATAGGCGTTGGAAGGACTTATGGGCGTTGCCGGACAGGCAACGACCCCGTATATGAACCGGCGAGGCATCGAGGACGAGATGAGCGTGGCAGATAAATCCGACAAGAAAAGCGGCGGGCTTGGCGAGACCGTCAGTGTCATTGTGCAGGCCTTGCTTCTGGCGTTGGTTATCCGCACGCTGTTCTTCCAGCCATTTTCCATCCCGTCCGGTTCGATGCGTCCGACGCTTCTGGAAGGCGACTATCTCTTCGTCACCAAGTGGGCCTACGGCTATTCGCGCTACTCGCTGCCCTTCGGTCCGGACCTTTTCTCGGGTCGCATCTGGGGCTCCGAGCCGAAGCGCGGCGACGTCGTCGTCTTCAAGTTCCCGCCGGATCCGTCCGTCGACTACATCAAGCGCGTCGTCGGCCTGCCAGGCGACAAGATCCAGATGAAGGGCGGCCAGCTGTTCATCAACGATGTCGGCGTGCCGCGCGTGAAGGTCGGCCAGATCGACAATCCCGACATCACCGAGCAGAATCGCCCGGTCGACGTCTATCGCGAGACGCTGCCCAACGGCGTCTCCTACGATACGCTCGATTTGACGCCGAATGGCATCGGCGACGACACGCGCGAGTTCAAGGTGCCGGAAGGGCACTATTTCATGATGGGCGACAACCGCGACAATTCCAGCGATAGCCGCTTCTCCGTCGGCTATGTGCCTGCCGACAATCTGGTGGGCCGCGCAAACATCATCTTCTTCTCGATTTCCGGTGGTGCAAGCCCGCTCGAGATTTGGAAGTGGCCGTCCGAGATGCGTGCCTCGCGCCTCTTCAATTTTGTCCACTAGCCTATGACGGCACCGAAGCGTTTGACAGCCGACGCGCTTGCCGCCGTCCTGGAAAGCCGAACCGGTCACGCCTTCAGCGACCCGCAGCGACTGCAGCGGGCGCTGACCCATGCCAGCGCGCGTGGAAGCCAGGCCGGTGTCGACTATGAGCGCTTCGAGTTCCTCGGCGACAGGGTGCTCGGCCTTGTTATTGCCGACATGCTTCTCGCAGATTTCCCAAACGCGCCGGAAGGCGAGCTGTCGGTCAGGCTGAACGCTCTGGTCAATGCCGAAACCCTGGCGCAGATCGCCGACGAAATCGGGCTCGCGGAGTTGATCCGCGCCGGCAGCGAAGTTCGCAATCTGGCCGAGCGCAAGCGGGTCAACCTGCGCGCCGACGCGTTGGAATCGCTGATCGCGGTCATCTATCTCGACGGTGGCATCGATGTTGCCCGGCGGTTCATTCACACCTATTGGAAGCCGCGTGCCGGCGCCGTCGGCGCGGCACGTCGCGACCCCAAGACAGAGTTGCAGGAATGGGCGCACCAGGCGACAGGCGCCACGCCTGACTATAGTATCGAAGGGCGCGAGGGGCCGGACCACGATCCGGTGTTTACCGTTCGGGTCAAGGTTGGCGAAAGGGCGCCCGCAACCGGCAGCGGTCGTTCGAAGCGTGAGGCGGAACAGGCTGCCGCCACGGCCCTTCTGGTGCGAGAGGGCGTCTGGGTTCCGGAAGAAGGGGATATGCCGTGACGTCGATCGGTGAGAGTGAGCAGGCCACGCATTCGGGCTTCGTCGCCCTGATCGGCGCCCCGAACGCCGGCAAGTCGACGCTGATCAACCAGCTTGTCGGCTCGAAAGTGTCGATCGTCACCCACAAGGTGCAGACGACGCGTGCCCTGGTGCGTGGCATCGCCACCCATGGCGCCGCTCAGATCGTGTTGCTCGACACGCCCGGTATCTTCAAGCCGAGGCGACGCCTCGACACCGCGATGGTGACGACCGCCTGGGGCGGCGCCAAGGATGCTGATATCGTCCTGGTGCTGATCGATGCCGAGCGCGGCATCAAGGGCGACGCCGACGCCATCCTCGACAGGTTGGCGGACGTGCGCCAGCCAAAGGTTCTGGTGCTGAACAAGGTCGACCGCGTGAAACCGGAAGCGCTGCTGACGCTGACGAAAACTGCCAACGAACGCGTCGCGTTCGACAGGACATTCATGGTTTCCGCCTTGACCGGCTCCGGCTGCAAGGACCTGCTCGACTATCTGGCTGCGACATTGCCGTCCGGTCCCTGGTATTATCCGGAGGATCAGATTTCCGACCTGCCGATGCGCCAGCTGGCAGCCGAGATCACCCGCGAGAAACTCTATCTGCGCCTGCATCAGGAATTGCCCTACTCCTCCCATGTCGAGACCGAGAAATGGGAAGAGAAGAAGGACGGTTCGGTTCGCATCGAACAGGTCATCTATGTCGAGCGCGACAGCCAGAAGAAGATCGTTCTCGGCCACAAGGGCGAAACCATCCGCGCCATTGGCGAAGCCGCGCGCAGGGAGATCGGCGAGATCCTCGAACAGAAGACGCATTTGTTCCTGTTCGTGAAAGTGCGCGAGAACTGGGGCGACGATCCCGAGCGCTACCGCGAGATGGGGCTGGATTTCCCGCACTGACCGGGCGCCAGCGCCAGTCGCGCAACTGTCACAAACCGCACCTATAGCCGTGTACAGCCTAGGCATCATCCCCATGCCGAGGCAGCGGCGGAATGATGCGAATGAACGAATTCAACAGCGCGGCAAGCGGCGTTGTCCGCTCTGAGCTCGAGCGAGTTGTTGCGGCAGCGCTGGAACAAGCCCTGCGCGGTCGCGGTGGTGAGACATCCGAGAATGCCGTGAAGCTGGCGGCTATCGTCGGCGGCAGCGTTGCAACCGCGATCATCAATCTGTCGCCGCGCCAGCACAGAGCGCTCTCGGCTACCCTGAAGAACCCTTCCAAGCTGGCGCCCAAGATCGTCAGGCTGCTGCTGGCCGACGCGGCGCAAGAAACCGAATCGACGTCGGCAAGAGGCCAGCTCGATTCGATGGAGACGTCCGCCGCCTCGCAATCCGAGATGGCCAGCGATTCGCAGCCGCAGCGTGGCGGGCTGGCGTCGGCGCTCATCGAGGATTGGGCAGGGCAGGTGGCCGGCTCGACCTATCTGGAAGAGACGCTGCGGATACCGCGCTCCACGCTGCACCGCTGGCAGCGGCGCGGCGAGGTCATCGCGCTGCGTACCGGCGGCAGGAAACATGTCTTTCCGCTCGCCCAATTCGTCGATGGCCGGCCGGTGCCGGGCATTCGCGAGGTTTTGCAATTGATTGGGCATCCACGCACCGCGTGGTCGTGGCTGATTCGACCAGCCGCGGAGTTCGATGGCGAGGCTCCGATCGACCTTTTGACCAAGGATCGATCCGACGATGTCATCCGCGCCGCGGCGGCGGTTTCCGCCAGCACGGACCAGCTTCCGCAGACGACCTGAGCGCCTTCGTTCCCGGTTGTTTCACCGCCCTTTACGCTCCTTTCGAGAATATTATTCGACGAAGAGTGCGCCTTTTATGACAGTTTTCTGTCGTTGTGCCGTTTGTGCCAAAATCTGTTTAAAATCAACATCTTAGTTGTAAATATACAACAAGCTTCCGTTGAATCCGCGCGGACGGCGTTGTGCGGTGCAATATTCATTGAAAGCGAGAATTCGATGCGTATTGTCCCGATCGAAAGAGCGCGCTGACGTGCCTCCTTCAACAGGCGGTTGGCATTTTTTGGCCCTCGGCCGAGAACACGAAAACACATTTTGAAAAATTGACTGGAGAGGTCAAAATGAACATCAAGAGCCTTCTGCTCGGCTCGGCTGCGGCACTGCTCGCAGTCTCCGGCGCGCGTGCGGCCGATGCGGTCGTCGTTGCCGAACCGGAACCCGCTGAATACGTCAAGATCTGCGACGTCTACGGCGCTGGCTACTTCTACATCCCGGGCACCGAAACCTGCCTGCGCGTCGGCGGCTATCTCCGCTATGACGCCGGCTTCGGCGACATCGGCACCTTCGACGGTTCGGTGACCAATGATCGCCTGAACGGCGACAGGCAGCACACCTACTACAAGAACGCCCGCTTCGCGCTGAAGACCTGGACCGGTCAGGAGACCGAGCTCGGCACCCTGAAGACCTACACCGAAACCCGCTTCCAGTTCGGCAACACCAATGCCGACGGCACCGCGCAGAACAAGTCGGTGTCGCTGAACTTCGCCTGGATCCAGCTCGGTGGTCTGCGCGTCGGTAAGGACGAAACCGCCTACGACACCTTCATCGGCTACGCCGGTAACGTCATCCAGGACACGATCATCCCGTATGGCGGCAAGGACACCAACCTGATCAGCTACACCTTCGATGCCGGCAACGGCCTCTCGGCGATCGTGTCGCTCGAACAGGGCGCCGGCAGCTATTCGCGCGTCAAGCGCGTTGGCGACACCTGGGTCTCCGACAACAACACCATCGACAGCTATGTTCCGCACGTCGTCGGCGGTGTGAAGTACAAGGGTGACTGGGGTTCGGTGACCGGCGTCGTTGCTTACAACAGCGCCTTCGAAGAGTGGGCCGGCAAGGTTCGCCTCGACGTGAACGCCACCAGCGACCTCACCCTCTTCGTCATGGGCGGTTACGGTACGGACGACAACATCGACCGCAACCAGTACAAGCCTTGGGGCGGCAACTGGGCTGTCTGGGGTGGCGGTACCTACAAGTTCAACTCCAAGACCAAGTTCAACACCCAGATCTCGTATGACGACAACCGCAATCTCGCGATTGCCGCCAACGTTGCCTACGAAATCGTCCCCGGCTTCACCATCACGCCCGAAGTGGACTTCCTCCACAACGGCCGTTACGGCGAGGCAGGCTCGACCTGGACCAAGGCCGACAAGAAGAACAGCCTGGGCGGCATCATCCGCTTCCAGCGCAACTTCTAATCAGCTTCAAACCCTGGTTTTGCGGCCCGCGACAATCGTCGCGGGCCGTTTCCGTTTGGCGGCAGCAACTGTCCGGTTGTTCGCCTGCTTCTTGATTTCGTCTCAGAAGGCGTCAAATCTCCGCCCATGGAATGGCGCGACGAGGGAATCGTTCTCGGCACCCGCAAGCATGGCGAAACCAGCGCCATCCTTGAGGTGATGACACAAACGCATGGCAGGCATCTCGGCCTCGTGCGCGGCGGTCGTTCGCGCAAGATCCAGCCGGTGCTCCAGGCTGGCAATCGCGTCGATCTGATCTGGCGCGCGCGGCTGGACGAGCATCTGGGCACGTTCCAGGCTGAAGCGATCGAGATGAACGCTGCGCGGCTGATGGACAGCGCCGTCGCCGTCTACGGCCTGCAGCTTCTGGCCGCGCATCTGCGCCTGTTGCCGGAGCGTGACCGGCATGACGGTCTCTACGCCACCTTGGGCGTGATCGTCGAACATCTCCAGGATGCGGATCTTGCCGGCGAACTGGTGGCGCGTTTCGAATTGCTGGTGCTCGATGAACTCGGTTTCGGCCTCGATCTTACGGAATGTGCCGCGACGGGTACCAGGCAGGATCTGACCTATGTCTCGCCGAAATCGGGCAGGGCGGTGTCGCGCGAGGCGGGCGCGCCGTGGCACGACAAGATGCTGGTGTTGCCGGGCTTCCTGCAGAGAGGCGGCGGGCAGCATGCCGACCCAGACGCCATCGAGGATGCATTTCGCCTGACCGGTTTCTTCTTCAGGCGCCATGTCTACGAGCCGCGCGGCATCGAACCGCCCGATGCGCGTTCGGGATTTCTCGCGGCCCTGCGCAAACATCATGCCGGCCCGAAGGCCATTACGGGAGACAACGCCGCATGAGCGCAATGGAGCTTTACCCGGATCTGGTCTCGCCCATGGGTGTAGGCACCATCCCGCATGCCGAAATCGCTGACTGTTCGGGGCTGGAATTCCTACAGCGCATTGTCGATGGCCAATATCCGACCCCGCCGATGGCCTACCAGATGAATTTCGGCTTGACCGAGGTGGCGGAGGGGCGGGCGGTCTTTCGTGGCGTGCCCAATGAGAAGCATCTCAATCCCATGGGCGGCGTGCATGGCGGCTGGGCGGCGACCATCCTGGATTCCGCGCTCGGCTGTGCCGTACAAACCTTGCTTGCGAAGGGCGAGGCCTATGCCACGGCAGAGTTCAAGGTCAATCTGATGCGCCCCATCACGCCGAATAGCGGCGAACTGGTCTGCGAAGGCAGGGTCATCCACAAGGGGCGTACGCTGGCGGTATCGGAAGCGAGCCTGAAGGACAGCGCAGGCAAACTGCTGGCTTTCGGCACGGAAACCTGTTCGATCTTCCCACTGGGCAATTTGGCTGCCAGATAGGGCGTATCTGTAGTTCTCGGAAACTGTCAGACTCGGGGATTTTCGCATTGGATACAATCAGCATCATCGCGCTTGTCGTGCTGTTCGTGGTCGTATTGCGGCAACGCTCGCAGCTGTCGAGGATCGAGCGCGATCTTGCCGAATTGCGCGGTATGGCAGTTCCAGGAGCTGCAAAATCGGAAGCCGCGCTGGAGGAAATCCTCACCTCGGCCGGCAAGACGACGGCAATTTCCGCCGGAGCGGCACCGGATGCTGGCAAGGCTCAGGCCGAAACCACGTCGCCTGCAACGCTGCGGGTGGAAGCGGCCCAAGAGGAAAGCGTGCGGCCGGCCGCACATCAGGCCAATGCCCCTGAAGAGGCCGTCGCCGGGCCATGGGGAAGCGCCAGGGCGGAGGCCGCCGGCGATGCGGAAGCTTCGCCCGCGCAAGCGGATGCGTCGCGCAAGCCGGATATAGAAACGGCGCTGGGCACCCGTTGGGCGGTTTGGGTCGGTGGCATTGCGCTGGCCCTGGGTGGTCTGTTCCTCGTCCGCTACAGCATCGAAGCCGGTATCTTTGGCCCCGGTTTGCGCCTCACAATGGCGGCGATCCTTGGATTGCTGCTGATCGGCGGTGGAGAATTCATCCGCCGCACTGGTTACAAGGTGCCGGTCGAAGGTGCGGCCGGCGCCTACATACCGGCGATCCTGACCGCTGCTGGCGCATTCACCCTTTTTGGTACCGTCTATGCCGCGCATGGCATCTACGGCTTCATCGGTCCGGCGGCGGCTTTCGTGCTGCTTGGATTGATTGGTGTCGCGACGATCGCCGCGGCCCTTGTGCATGGCCAGGCATTGGCCGGAATTGGCTTGCTCGGCTCGTTGGCGACCCCGATGCTCGTTGCATCGCAGTCACCCAACCCCTGGGCCTTGTTCGGCTATCTGGCCATTGTGTTGGTCGCGACCGGGTTCATCGCCCGGATCCGCCGCTGGACGCCTTTGATGGCGGCCGCTTTTGCCGGCGTCGGCCTTTGGACCGTGGCTTACATGATCGAAGCGCCGATGCCGGGTTTTTCGGTCCTGGTCTTCATCAGCCTTGTCACGCTTGTCGTGCTCGCTTTCGTCTGGCTCGGCAAGGAACAGGACGCCGTTTCGGCGACGCTCGGCTTCGATCTGCCCTCGCTCGCTCCGGCTATCTTCGTGGCCTTGTCGGCATTGCTGCTGTTCGTTGAACCACGCTTCGCCGAGATCGGGGGCGCCTGGCCGGCGACTATTCTGATCGCCGCCTTGCTTGCGGCCGCACTGTTCAGGCCTCAGGCGCTGCCGCTGCTCTTCGGTGCAGGCGTGGCGACGGTCTTCGCCTATCTGCGCCTGACGCCTCTCGCGACCGCGTCGATCGATTTTTCCGGCTACGCGGTGATGGACACGATGCCGGTAGCGGCGGCGGCCGGAACCTCGATGGTTCGCATCGGCCTGTTGCTCGGTCTGCTCTTCCTCGGGACCGGCTTGTGGAGCGCTCGCCGCCATGTCTCGGCCAGCCTTGTCCAGTCGGCTTCATGGGCCGCTTGGGCGGCTGTTGCACCCTTGGTCATCGTCCTGTCGCTCTGGGTCACCTTCGGCAATCTCGACCGCGACCTTGTCTACGCCCTGATTTCCTTGCTGTTGCTTGCGGCCCTCGTCGCGGGCGGCGAATGGATCGCGCGTGCCGAAGAACCGCAGTTGACAGGTGGGCCGGCGGTTTCCTTCGCCCTTGTCGGCGCGGGTCTTGCCGCGGTCCTGATGCTGCACATGGCATTCGGGTCAGGCATAACGACGGTTCTGTTGGGTGCTGCGGCGGTTGTGCCCGCCTTGGCCACGCGCTGGCGCAGCTATCCGGTACTGGGCTGGCTGTCCGTCGGCGCCGTGGTCGGCGTGCTGGCGCGTGTCGCCTTCGACCCGACGATCGTCGGAGCGGATTTCCTGTCCAGAACGCCAGTCTTCAACTGGCTGTTGCCTGGTTATGGCGTGCCGGCGCTCGCCTTTGGCTTCGCCGCCTGGCAGTTGGCGCGCACCACCGATGGCCGACCGCGCCTTGCCATGGAAGCCGGATCCGCGCTGTTTGCGCTGCTGGGCGTTGCCATGCTGGTGCGCCATGCCATGCATGGCGGTGTCATCGACGACGGCCATGTCACCTTGGCCGAGCAGGCCATCTACACGTTGATCACGCTCGGCGCCGGCGCCATCCTGATCAGCATCGACATGCGTTCGCCGAGTTCAGTGTTGCGTTATGGCTCGCTGATCGCGGGCGTCGTGTCGGCGCTGACGATTGTCAGCCAGCACTTCGCGATCCTCAATCCGTTGTTCACCGACGAATCGACCGGCCGCATCCCTGTCTTAAACCTGCTCTTCCTAGCTTATCTTCTGCCAGCCCTGGCGGCTGGCGCATTGGCTTACTATGCGCGCGGCAAGCGGCCGAAATGGTACTCCGCGATGCTGGCTCTGATGGGAGCCTTGCTGGCTTTCGCCTATGCGACCCTGTCGGTGCGGCGTTTCTTCAAGGGCGAGTTCATCGGTCTGTGGAGCGGCATGGAGCAGGTGGAAACCTACAGCTATTCCGCGCTCTGGTTGCTGCTCGGCGTGATTCTTTTGGTGGTCGGCGTGCGGTTCCGTTCGCAGGTGCTGCGCATTGCTTCGGCGGCCCTCATTGCAATAGCGGTGCTCAAGGTCTTCCTGTTCGACATGTCGGAGCTGGAGGGCGTGCTGCGCGCGCTGTCCTTCATCGGGCTTGGCGCCGTGCTGATCGGCATCGGGCTTTTCTACCAGCGCCTGCTGTCGCGTGCTGCTCGGTAGGTAGCCGCGATGCTAAGAGAAATTTAAGGAACGTTACTCAAATATTACCGATAAATATTTGTTTTTGCTAAATTTTGCGCAATGTTGGCGTAATCCAGAGCGGTCATCTTCCGCATGCAACCAGCTAGCTGGTGCACGGGGCCTGACCGGCGGATTGCTTCCCCAGTCGCCGTACGGTCGAGGCCTTGTCAACGGGCTGCGGAGCTAACCGCTCCGCAGCTCAATCACTTTCGGAGCTAAAAACCATGACCAAGCGAAATCTGTTTCTCGTCATGTTCGCTGGCCTTGCACCTTTCGCCGTGCCGGCCACGGCAGCCGATCTGGCATCCAACAACTACGGCTCGCAAAACTATTCGGACGCTGCCTACAACTGGTCGGGCAGCTATGTCGGCGGCCATCTCGGCACGTCGTCCTCGGGTTTCCCGAACCCGTTCTCGAGCAAGAGCGGCTTGCAGTTCGGCGGCCAGCTCGGCACGAACTTCCAGAGCGGCGGCATTGTCTATGGTGCGGAACTTGACGGTTCTTATTCCAGGGGCGCCAAGCACAAACTCGACGATGGTGCCGAACTGAAGCGCACCTGGATCGGCGCCGCCAAGGTTCGCGCCGGCGTTTCCTTCGACAAGACCCTTGTCTACGGCACGGCGGGCTATTCGATGACCAAGGTCAAGCCTGGCGGTACCGTTGCATCCGGCGGCAGGTGGAAAGGCGGCTATCTGTTGGGTGGCGGTATCGAGCAGGCCTTCGCCGGCAACGTCTCGGCCAAGGTCGAATACAACTACGTCAACTATGGCGACGTCGACTACACGTTGCGCAACGGTGCCAAGCGGTCGGCCGATCTGTCCGCCCACACCGTCAACATGGGCGTCAACTACCGGTTCTGACACCGGCAAAACGAAGACTGTTCCAGCTCAGTCGTCGCAACGCCGCCGATCCACAAGGATCGGCGGCGTTGTCGTTTTCGGGCATTTTACCGTTCAGGATCGGGAATAATCCTTCGTCGGCCGCCGTTTTCCTGACGATGGCAACGAAGCGGGTATTTGCGCTGCTTGCGCCGATCGGCGAAGGCGCGTTCAATCGACCGGCAACGGAAGAAATTGGCGAACCGCCGCTCATGGACGAGAGGAAGGCAGCGATCCTTGGTGAGATTCCGCGCTTGCGCCGCTATGCGCGCGCTTTGGTGCGCGACCGCGATTCCGCTGACGATCTCGTCCAAGATTGCTTGGAACGGGCCCTGGTCAGGCTGGACAACTGGCAGACTGGCGAAAGCCCGAGGAAATGGCTGTTCACGATCATGCACCACCTGTTCATTGACCAGATGCGCAAGGTGAACCGGCGCGGCGAAGCGGCGATGCTGTCGCTGGATGGCGACGAGGCGCTGGCCGTGCCGGCAATCCAGGTTGAAAGTCTCGCTTCCCGCGAGATCATCGAAGCGTTGCACGCGATCAGTCCCGAGCGTCGCTCCGCATTGGTCATGGTGGCGATTGAAGGTTTCTCCTATGCCGAGGCCGCCGGCATCCTTGGTATTCCCGCAGGCACGCTGATGTCGCGCATATCGCGAGGCCGCGAAGATTTGCGCGTGCTGCTCGATGACAAGGCGCGCCGTCGATCGCTGAGGGTGGTCGAGAAATGACCGCACGCGATTTCACCGAACGCGATATCCACCTTGCTCTGGATGGCGAGTTGCCGGCCGAGGAGCGCGCCGCGTTCGAGAGCTGGCTGGACAGCAATCCCGAGATGAAGGCGAGGGGCAGCCGCTATGACGCCGACGGTGCGGCGCTGCGTGCCGCGTTCGCCGGGGTTCTTGAAGAACCGCTGCCTGCCCGCTTCACCGACATGGTTGCGGGCAAGGAACGTGTTTCTCGGGTAAGACGGTCGCCTTGGTGGCAGGCCGCCGCTGCTGCGGCGTTACTCGCGGTCGGCGGTGCGGGCGGCTTTGCCGTCGGCACGCGGGACTTTGGCTTCGAGGATCCGGCCGGAGATCGGCTTGCCGAGGAAGCGGTCGCCGCGCACGCCATCTACGCCTCCGAGAAACGCCACGCCGTCGAGGTGCCTGCATCCGACAAGGAGCACATGCAGACATGGCTGTCGGCGCGACTCGGCTTGAGGCTGGTGGCGCCTGATTTGACCGCGGACGGGTTCCAGCTCGTCGGCGGACGGTTGCTGCCTGCCGGCGAGAGCAAGGCGGCGATGCTCCTCTACGAAGACGAGGAAGGCAACCGTATCTCGCTGTTCGTCACCGGCGATTCGGGCAGCAACGCCAAGGGCACCTATGCCGCGCAGAACGGCCCGACGGCGGTTTACTGGCTGGACAAGGGTTATGGCTGCGCCGTGGTTGGCTCATTGCCGCGCGAACGGCTCGCCGCGGTTGCCAGGAACGCCTACGGGCAACTGGTTGCGGGTATCGCGAGTTAGCACCGCACCGTCTGACCGGGCGTGGCTTCGGGACTGAGGGTTGCTCGGGCTGACAGTGCGTCATCCGCAGACTTGGGGATCGCGGTCCATCAGCATCTGTTCCCTCGCTGCCCCGACGATGTTGGCCGCAATCAACAGGCAGGCCACCGTGCAGATGACGGCGATGACCAGATTGAGCCGGTCGCGAAAATAGTGCCCGTTCACCACAGCGCCAACGCCGTAGAGCAGCAAAGCCGGGATCGCGAACAGAAGCGCCGAGATCGGCCCGTCGCAATCGACTGCATCCACGCCCCCGGCCTTGTATTCGTTCGCCGGCATCGACATGGCCAGCAACGCCACCGGCGTGGCTGCGACCAGGATGGCGAGGCCGAGCCATCCAAGCCATTTCGGCCAGGGTCGGGATGGTTGCTGCTGATTGTGGGCGGTCATGCCCCTTGGTGGCATGGCAGAGCCCGGCTGCAAAGCACCATCTGTTGTGGGCTCGCTGTTTGGACGCCGGGTGTGATCGTCGCTGTCGCTTGAGACAATCGTCCGGTAGTCAAACACTTGCACTGGAGCGCTTGCATGTCCGGTGGGGAGAGCCGCTATATCGCTTGGCAAGCCAGCGGAATCTGTCACAATTCAGCCCAAATCGAAGCGCGAAACGCTGACCATGCGTCGGCTTTCCGGTTGGCGCGACGACGTTTCGATTGGGCACTTTCCCTGCCACGCACCGAGGTTTCTTAAGCCCTCATGCCTGCCGAAATCCGCACGGCCCGCCCGTCCGACGTCGATGACCTTGCCGCCATCGAAAACGCCGTCTTTCCCACCGACCGCATCTCGCGCCGCTCGTTCAGGCAATTGATCGAGCGCGAAACCGCCGAAACGCTGATCGCCGAGAGCGACGGCAAGGTCGCTGGCTATGCGATCATCCTGTTTCGCAAGGGCAGCGGCGTGGCGCGGCTCTATTCCATCGCGACAGGACCGGGGCGGGAAGGGCAGGGCATTGGCCGCCTGCTTCTCGATACGGCTGAGGACGTCGCCTTCGAGCATGATCGCATGATGCTGCGGCTGGAAGTGCGCGAGGACAACGCCCGCGCCATCCGCATCTACGAACAGTCCGGTTACCGTCGGATCGGGCGCGAGACAGATTACTACGAGGACGGCACGCCAGCGTTGCGTTACGAAAAGACGCTGCGTGGCCATGTGCCGGTTGCCACCTCGGTGCCCTTCTACGAGCAGACCTGCGATTTCACTTGCGGGCCTTGCTGCCTGATGATGGCGATGGCGAATTTCGACGGCACTTTTCGGCCCGATCCGGTGATGGAAGTGCGCCTGTGGCGCGAGGCGACCACCGTCTTCATGATGTCGGGTCCGGGCGGTTGCGAGCCGTTCGGCTTGGCGGTGGCGGCCTTCGAATACGGACTTTCCGCTGAGGTCTTCGTCTCCTTCGACGGACCGCTTTTCCTGCAATCGGTGCGCAGCACCGAGAAACGCCGGGTCATGCAACTGGCGCAGATCGACTTCCAGCGCCGTGCGGGCGAATACAACATTCCCGTGCGCTACAACGCCTTTTCGATCGACGACATTCGCACCGCGATCGCCGCCGGCAAGCTGGTTGTCGTTCTGGTCAGCGGCTTCCTGATGTTCGGTAAGAAAGTTCCGCACTGGGTTCTGGCGATCGGCGACGACGGTGACCATATCCTGATCCATGACCCGTGGGTCGAGGACGAGCGGGAAGAAACCGAGTCGGACGCTGCCAACATTCCCGTGCCTTACGACATCTTCATCAACATGGCGCAGTTCGGACGCGACGGGCTGCGCGCTGCCATCATCCTTGGAGCGCGTGACAGACAATGACCTGGGTCATCCTCACCGGCAGGCAGAACGACATCGACCAGGTGGCCACGCCGCACAAGATCATCACCAGCCGCGATTATCTGGCGCACCCGGGCCTCTTCCGCGGGCAGCGCCCGAAGGTCATCAACCTCTCCAACCGATATGACTACCAGAGCCGTGGTTATTATGCCTCGCTGCTCGCCAGCTCGCGTGGCCACAAGGTCATCCCGACCGTCGAGACGATGATCGACCTGTCCGAACGCAAGCTCTACGAGCATGCGCTGCCGGAACTGGAACTGGCCCTGAACAAGTGCCGCAAGGATCTTGGTGGCGCCTTTCCAGCCAAGATGCACGTCTTCTTCGGCATCGGCCCGAGCAAGGCCTGGGACCGTTTCGCCAAGCTTCTGTTCGACTGGTTCCGGGCGCCGGCACTCGAGGTAGCCATCACCGATGGCGGCGAGTGGGCCTCGATCCGCAAGATCGGTTTCTACCCGCTTGCGCGCATGACGGAAGACGAGGAGAAGCGCTTCCTCGAATGCCTGGATGTCTACACCGGCCGCGAATGGCGCGACACCAAGGCGCGCACGCCGGCGCGCTATACTTTCGCGACGCTGGTCGATCCGCACGAGCAACTGCCGCCTTCGGCAATCTCGTCACTGCGTTATTGGGCGAAGACCGCTGAGAAGATGGGCGTCGAGGTCGAGCCGATCACCAAGAAGGATCTGGCCAGGGTCGCCAACTACGACGCACTGTTTATCCGCGAGACGACCTCGATTTCGAACCATACCTATCGTTTCGCCCGCCGTGCCCAGCAGGAAGGCATGCCGGTGATCGACGACCCGCTGTCGATGATCCGCTGCACCAACAAGGTCTATCTGAACGAGCTGATGGCGTTCAACGATGTGCCGGTGCCGCTGACGGTGATGATCGCCGGTTCGTCCGACCTGGAAGTCGCCGCCGATACGCTTGGCTTTCCGCTGGTCTTGAAGATCCCGGACAGCGCGTTCTCGCGCGGTGTCAAGAAATGCAAGGATTTCGGCGAGTTGAAGAAACTGGCGACGGAGTGGCTGGAGGATTCCGACCTGCTCGTCGCGCAAAAATTCATTCCGACCGATTATGACTGGCGCATCGGCGTGCTCGGCGGCGAGCCGCTGTTTGCCGTTCAATATCTGATGGCCAAGCAGCACTGGCAGATCGTCAACCACGACCGTGCCGGCAAGCCGGACGAAGGCGGTTTCAAGACCTTCACCTTGAAGGATGCGCCGGCCCATGCCGTGCAAACGGCTGTCAAGGCGGCCCGCTGTATTGGCGACGGCCTCTACGGCGTCGATCTCAAGGAGACCAAGGACGGCGTTTTCGTCATCGAGGTCAACGACAACCCTAATCTCGACCACGGCTGTGAGGATACCGGCGAGAAGGACGAGGTCTGGGTGCGTCTGACGCAATGGTTCCTCGACCGCCTGGAGCGGAACGGAAAATAGCTGGCGGCTGGCCTGATACCGGCCGCCGCAGGCACCGCTAGCCGGGTTCAGGCAGGAGGGCGATTTATGCAGTTCGTCGTTATCGAGGATTTTCGCGGCGGCGATCCCAAGGCGATCTATCGCCGTTTCCGTGACAAGGGCCGGCTCGCCCCCGAGGGCTTCGTCGTCCATCACAGCTGGGTTGCCGCCGACATGAGCCGCTGCTTCATGTTGGTGGAGGCCGACGACGTGACGCTGGTCCAGCGCTGGGTCGTCGAATGGGCTGACCTTGTCGGTTTCGAAATTGTGCCGGTGGCGACCAGCAAGGATACGGTGGTCGGGCTCAGCCCCCATCTCTGACGCTGTAAGCCGCCACCGCGAAGTCAGGGCCTCAATCCAGCATCGAAGCGCCCGCGGGCGGCATCGAGATCGTCCGAATATCGCTCCGCCCACAGATCGAGGGTGATCAACGCCTCGCTGAGCGACGCGCCAAGCTTGCTCAGGCTGTATTCGACATGCGGCGGCACGGTCTGCATGTCTCGCCTGATCACCAGCCCGTTGCGCTCCAGATCCTTCAGCGTCTGCGTCAGCATCTTTTGCGAGATGCCGCCGATCTTGCGCAAGAGCGCGCTGTTGCGCATCGGGCCCGCCGACAAGGCGGGCAGGATCAGCATCGCCCATTTTGAAGCGATGAGCTCCAGCGCAAGCCGCGCGGAACAGGCGGAATCATAGACGTTGGGAGCAGCCATCGAAAAACCTATAGGCACCAAAAGGTGCGTAATTGCACTTTGGTTCCCATTAACACAAATCAGCCTTCGTCTGAACATCAAAGGAGGCCGGAATGGCTTGGTTTCTTCTTCTGCTCGCCAGCGTAGTCGAGATCGCGATGGGCGTCTCGCTGAAATACGCCGAAGGCTGGACGCGTTTCTGGCCGAGCGTTGGCGGCCTGTTCTTCGCTTTGCTCAGCGTTTTCATTCTCACCTTTGCCATGCGGCATCTGCCAGCCGGCACAGCCTATGCGATCTGGACCGGCATCGGCGCGATCGGCATCGCCACACTTGGCATCGTGCTGTTCGGCGATCCGGCCACTCCGCTGAGGCTCGGCTGTATTGCGCTGATCATCGTCGGTGTTGTTGGCCTGCGCCTCGTCGAAGGCTGAGGCAAATTCAGCGCAAGGCGCTTTCGATCTTCTGGAAGCGCGCCATGAACGCCTTTTCGACCTGCTTCGCCGGTTTCGGCGTCAGGTCGAACTGATCGGCGGAAAACCCGCGCGGGCGGCCGAAAAACTCGGCCGCTTCGGCTAGGTCGAAGCCGGCCAAAGCCGTAGCCTCGAAATAGGCAGCGATCTGGTCGGCGCGCTTGATGTCCTTCTTCACACCTTGCGCGGTCGCCGCCGGCAGCCCGAAGCGCAGATGGATGGCGTGCTGCAGGCGTTCCTCGCAGGATTTATAGCCGCCGCCGACCACTGATTTGAACGGCGATATCATGTCGCCGATCACATATTCGGGGGCATCGTGCAGCAGCGCCGTCAGTTGTGCCGTCGGCGAGGCGGCGGGTACGATCTGGCGGAAGATCTCCTCCACCAGGATCGAATGCTGGGCCACCGAAAAAGCGTGGTCCCCCGAAGTCTGGCCATTCCAGCGGGCGACGCGGGCAAGCCCGTGCGCGATGTCGCCAAGCTCGATGTCGAGCGGCGAGGGATCGAGCAGGTCAAGGCGCCGCCCCGACAGCATGCGCTGCCAGGCACGCGACGGGGCGCCGACGCGGTCCGCCATCAGGCGTCTTCCGAGCCGGCGGTTTCCGGGAAGGTGAAGCGCGCCCAACCGGGAATGGCAAGCGACAGGGTAACGCCGCCGGCGCTGATTTCCTGGCCGGCATCCATCGCCGTCTTGACGCGGTCGATGCGGGCGATCGCAAGACCATGCATGCCGGAGACCGAGCCGAGCGTCCCGACCGGGCGGCCGTCGACCGTCAACTCCGTACCCGGAGCGGGTAGGGGAGAATCGGCCTCGACCAGCAACACGCGCCGGCGCGCCGTACCGCGATGCTGCATGCGGGAAACCACTTCCTGGCCGATGAAACAGCCCTTCTTGAAGCCGATGCCGTCCAATTGATCGAGCAGCACGTCATGTGGGAAGGCGTCGTTCAGCGCATAGTCGTCGCCACTTTCCGCAACACCATGCGAAAGGCGGAAGGCATGCCAGTCGGCTTCAGTGGCATCGGGTGTGGGCAATGGCGCGTCGTAGAAGCGGAAGACGCGAGCGCCGAAGCGGGTGTCGCGAGCGCCCTTGCTTGAATCAACGCTTGAAGCAGCGGAATCACTTTGCGAAGCGTTTGAATCAGATCGCCATGAAACGGCAACAACGGTTTGATCCTGCTTGGAAATATCGGCCTTGGCGCGCAGGCGATAGAACATCAGGCGGCGCACGAAATCGTCAGCGATATCGGCGCGGCATTCCAGCCGGAACGCGGTTTCGCCGGCACGGGAGACCAGGAAATCGAACAGGATCTTGCCCTGCGGCGCCAGCAATGCGCCCGGTTTGGCTTCCGCGTTGCCCAGCCCGTCGAGATCGACGGTCAGGATGTTTTGCAGGAAGTGTTCGGCATCGGGGCCTGAAACGGAGACAAGGGCGCGGTCGGCGAGAAAGGTTGTCGGCATGGGCCTGATCTTGCAATTCGGAGAGCCATTACGTAAGCCGCAGGCAATTCCCACACAAGGGCCGGAGCGGATGGCAGCGATCTACGACCTCATCCTCAAGGGCGGCACGGTCGTCAATCATGACGGCATCGGCCTGCGCGACATCGGCGTCAAGGATGGCAGGATCGCCTCGATCGGCGATCTGGGTGCGGCGTCGGCCGGCCAGACCATCGATTGCCATGGCCTGCATGTGCTGCCCGGAGTGGTCGACAGCCAGGTGCATTTCCGCGAGCCGGGTCTCGAGCACAAGGAAGACCTGGAGACGGGTTCCCGCGCGGCGGTGCTGGGTGGCGTCACGGCCGTGTTCGAGATGCCGAACACCAATCCGCTGACCACCAGCGAAGCGGCGCTGGCCGACAAGATCAAGCGCGCGACGGGCCGCATGCATTGCGACTTCGCTTTCTGGGTTGGCGGCACCCGCGACAATGCCGGCGAGGTCGCCGAATTGGAGCGGCTGCCGGGCGCTGCCGGCATCAAGGTGTTCATGGGTTCTTCCACCGGTGATCTGCTGGTCGAGGACGACGAGGGCGTCGCCTCGATCCTGCGCAACACGCGCCGTCGCGCAGCGTTCCACTCAGAAGATGAATTCCGGCTGCGCGAACGTCTCGGCCTGCGCGTCGAGAACGACCCGTCTTCGCACCCCATCTGGCGCGATGAGATCGCCGCACTTCAATGTACCGAGCGGCTGGTGCGGATCGCGCGCCAAACGCGTGCGCGCATCCATGTGCTGCACATCTCGACGGCCGAGGAGATCGCCTTTCTCCAACAGCACAAGGATGTCGCTACCTGCGAAGCGACCCCGCATCATCTGACCATGAGCGCGGACGATTATGCCCGCCTCGGCACGCTGCTGCAGATGAACCCGCCGGTGCGGGCCGCCCGTCATCGTGACGGCATCTGGCACGGTATCGGTCAGGGCGTTGTCGACGTACTGGGTTCCGATCACGCGCCGCATACGCTGGCCGAGAAGGCAAAACCCTATCCGGCTTCTCCATCCGGCATGACCGGCGTGCAGACCCTGGTGCCGATCATGCTGGACCATGTGAACGCCGGTCGCCTGACCCTGGAGCGTTTTGTCGATCTCTCCAGCCATGGCCCGAACCGCATCTTCGGCATGGCGCGCAAGGGCCGCATCGCCGCCGGCTACGATGCCGACTTCACCGTCGTAGACATGAAGCGCAGGCAAACCATAACCAACGCCCAGGCCGGCTCGCGTGCCGGCTGGACGCCTTATGATGGCAAGCAGGTAACCGGCTGGCCGGTCGGCACCATCATCCGGGGAAGTCGCGTCATGTGGGAAGGCGACATCGCCACGCCTTCGCAGGGCAGGGCGGTGGAATTCTCCGAAGCGGTGATTGGATGACGGTGTTTTCCACTCCGCAAAGAGGCGCGGCCCCTTTCGCTGGGTGGTTCAGACAGCCTGCGTTCATGTTGGATCAGTAAGATTTCCGTCATCGTCCGCATGGACATTACGGAGACGACCCAATGAGCCTTTCCAAACTCGCGACTGCCGGTGCGGTATTGATGACGCTTGCCGTCACCGCCTGCTCGCAGACCGCGCAGCAACAGCGGGCGACCGGTGGCGCAGCACTTGGTGCGGCCGGTGGCGCTTTGGTCGGTCAGGCGATCGGCGGCAACACGGAAAGCACCCTGATCGGTGCCGGTGCCGGCGCGCTGCTCGGCGCGGTTTTAGCAACGTCCGGCGGACCGCAGCCGCGCGATCAGGAGATGTGCCGCTATCAGGACCGTTATGGCCGCATCTTCACCGCGCCTTGCGACGAGCGCTACTACCGTCGCGGCTACTAGAAACAGGCCGCTAAGGGCTTTCTTTCCCGCTCACCGCGCGAATGGGCGCGGTCTCAATCGCCCGCGACGAAGAATGTCCAGCGCCCCTGCGGCGTGATGCCGACGCGGTAGAAGATGTAAGTGCCGAACTGCTTCATGTCCTCGTAGTCGCCGGCGGTGACGATCTTGAACAGCTCGACCCTTTGGCGGGCGTCCAGCTTGGCCAGCGGATAGGCGAAGAAATAAGG
Organism: Mesorhizobium terrae; assembly: GCF_008727715.1. Lineage (GTDB taxonomy): Bacteria > Pseudomonadota > Alphaproteobacteria > Rhizobiales > Rhizobiaceae > Mesorhizobium > Mesorhizobium terrae. Next base: position 5,373,546 of record NZ_CP044218.1, on the reverse strand, counting down.
CCAGACATAAAGTTCCTGCGGCGTACCCGGGTCGAGACGCACATAACCCGCGTCGAGAACTTCCTGCAGGATGGCGAGGATTTCCTGGCCTTCGGTATCGCCGGACAGCCCCTTCAGGAAGGTGACCGGGTCGCCCTCGATGTCGGTCAGCGACAGTTGCGTGATTGTATCGCCGCTGCCGATCAGCGGGCGAAGCTTTTCGATGTCGCCGCTCTTGCAGGCTTCCACGATGAGATCGCGCATGCGACGCACGGGCTCGGGTAATTTGGAAAGGTCGTATTCAACCGGCGGCAATGGCGCGGCGGGGTCGACCTGCGGTCTGGCAAGGTTGCCGCCACCCTCATTGGGTTTGGCTGGTTCAACCTGCTCCGGCTCATCTTGGCCGGGTGGCGTAGGCTTGTTGGCCGGCGGTATGCGCTGGATCGGGTCCGGCAGTGGCACGGCGCCCGGCTTCGCATTGTCCGGGGCTGCTTGCGGCTTGGCGGGCTGCTGAACGTCGTCGTGCTTGATTTCGCTGAGCGCGGCGGCGGGACGGACAGTGGTCACCCACACCGGCGGCAGCGTCAATGCGAGCAGGCCAACCCCGAACGCCAGGCCACGAGGTCTGTCGAAGGAAGAAATTCTCACCGGCCGCCTCTCCATGCTGCCGGGCAACAGCCCGGTCGGTATGCCGCTTCGTAGCGGGAGGCAGTCCCGCTATTCAGCGCCAGGCGTCAGGATCAGTGCCTTACTTGGTCGGGCCCAAACGCCCCGGCAATCACCTTTTCACGCATCCTGTCGAGCAGGGCAAGGGCCGCTGTCTCTCCATTGGCTCGCAGCATCTCGCAAAAAGCGGTCTCAAGCGCCGCCTCAGCGATGATGTCGGCCTCGATGCCGGCCGAAAGACCTTCGGCCCAGGCCTCGTTGTGACTTTCGACTGCCGTCAGGCGCTTTTCTTCCCTGACGAGGGCGTCGATATCGCTGACTGTGTGTTCCATACGCAACTACCACCCTTTTCAAGCGGTGATCCGTCAAATGAGGATCAAACTCGAACCGTCCCTTTAATGTCCCGTTAAGTTTCCTAGCACAGCACTGTGATGCTGTGCTGCCACAATGGTGAAAAAGTTAACAGCTTGCTAATTGCCGTAGCGCGAGGCGATGTCGCGCGACAGCGTTTCGCCTTCCTTCATGTAGCGGCTGATGGCTTCGCTGGCCGAGGCGGTGCACTGCGTATAGGTGCTGCCGAACGAGCGATAGCCTCGGTTGAAGGCGGCGATGAAGCGTGCGCGACGTTCCGGAGCGGGATTCTCCGAGGTCAGCAGCTTTTCCATCTCGGTCCGCCACTGGTCGCTCTTTTCGCCGCACAGATTGCGCAGGAAATGCAACGACCCGAGAACCTCGGCCAGCCGCATCAGGCCTGGCTCGAACGGAGCCTCGGCGGCAGTGGCAGGCCGCGCCGGGGAGCCGACGGCAAGGACCAGACCAAGGACAAGAAGGGCGAAGGCGCGAACCATAACGCTTTGTGGACAAACAATCTGTCGCCTGCAAGGCGCCTTCAGGCGTCGCCCAAAGGCTTTTTCAGTGGTGAGAGCAGATCGCGGGCAACCGAGAAGACCGAACCGGCCAGAGGCATCGTCTCCATCTCCGCCAGCGTGTAGAACGCAGCGGTCTCTGCATCGTCGGCGGCCTGCGCCTCGCCACCGATATAGCCTGCTCCGAAAACCGTGAGGAGATAGTCGGCCGGATGACTTTCGACCGAGCCGTCGATGAAAATCTCGATCAGGGGACGAAAATCAGCGGCCACGAGGCCGGTCTCCTCGAGAAGTTCCCGTTTTGCCGCCGTCTCCAACGCCTCACCGGCCTCCACCTTTCCTCCGGGGAAGGCGTAGACGCCCTGGGAGGGCGGCTTTGCCCGCTTGACCAGCAGCACACGGTCACCGCGCACGACTGCCACGGATACCGATGGTATGGGTTGCTTCTTGGTCATGACATTCGGCCTCTGGCAGGCTTCCTTGCGGTTCGCGATCAAAGCCTTGGCTGTGGATCGCGGTACCGGATCGAGCTTTAGCGGTTGCGGCGGCGTGGTTCCACCACCACCTTCAGGGCCAGACATCAAAGAGATTGCACCATGTGTGGACGTTTCGCCTTGACCGCGACGCCGGACCAGACGGCGACATTTCTGGGCGTTGACGAGATCGAACCGTTTCCGGCGCGTTACAACATCGCGCCCACCCAGCCGGTGCTGATGACATTGGCCGGCGCGCCGCGCGATCCGGGCTCAAATCGCTCAGACCGAACCGCTGTTCTGGTTCGCTGGGGACTGATCCCGGCCTGGGTCAAGGATACGCGCGACTTTCCGCTTCTGCTCAACGCCCGCTCGGAAAGTGCAGCCGAGAAAGCCTCGTTTCGCGCGGCGATGCGCCATCGTCGCGCCTTGGTGCCTGCCAGCGGCTTCTATGAATGGCGGCAGACCGGCGGCAGGAAAGGGCAGGCCTATTGGATAAGGCCGGCCCATGGCGGGCTGGTCGCCTTCGCCGGATTGATGGAGACCTATGCGGAGCCGGGCGGCTCGGAAATGGACACCGGCGCCATCATGACGACCGCCGCCAACACCGACATTGCCCATATCCACGATCGCATGCCGGTCGTGATCCATCCCGGCGATTTTTCGCGTTGGCTGGATTGCCGTGGCCAGGAACCACGTGACGTGGCTGATCTTCTGAGGCCCGCCGAGCCTGGCTTCTTCGAGGCGATTCCGGTCTCGGATCTCGTCAACAAGGTCGCCAATACCGGGCCGGAGATTCAGGAGAGATTCGTCGCCTCGTCCGAGGGCGATGCGCCGCAACAAAAGGCTGCCAAGCCCGGACGCAAAAAGCCGGGCGACGATACGGATCAGATGTCGCTGTTCTAGTCTTTGTGGATGCGCCGGCCGTGTCGGCGCGCATCGACCTGCACCGCCAGGCCGGTCAGTCGATCAGGCCGCGCGCGGCGAGGTAATCTTGTGCGCGGGCTTCTTGCTCTTCGGTGTGTGGAGCAGGGCGGCCGCGATGGCCGCCGGGCCTATGGCCCGATATTGACTGGCGAGCGCTGGTTGTTTGGCGCGACTGGCTTCTTGCTTGCTGCGTGGCATTTCGACTTCCCCAAGGTCAAGTTCACGTTGATGACGCTGCAAATGATGGCCGATTCCGACCAAATCGTGACGCCTTTCAAAGGAACAGGCGGATACTATAGCACTGAACCCACATGTTTAACAAAAGGTTGTTCGGCTACATGGTCTGTCATCAACCTGGCCTGAACCGGAAAGTTGCGACTTGACGGCAACACGGCCGGGCGCGATAAAGCCGCGCATGAAAACGTCATTCGCCATTTGTGGCATTTGCATTATTGGCTAGCGCACGCGCTGGTCCGGACGTTTTCGCCTCAATTTTCTCCCTGAGTAGACGAACGCCCCGGCCAGCAGGCTGGGTTTGAATTGCGCCTATGCGCGGCGGCCTGGATAGGCCGGGAAGGGGATGAATGTCTGAGGGTTCGAAGGGCCTGCGCCTCTACAATACGATGACCAGGACGAAGGAGGATTTTGTCCCCATCGACCCAACCAATGTGCGCATGTATGTCTGCGGCCCGACCGTCTACGACTTCGCCCATATCGGCAACGCCAGGCCGGTGATCGTCTTCGACGTGCTGTTCAGGCTGCTTCGGCACGTCTATGGCGCCGACCGCGTCACCTATGTCCGCAACATCACCGACCTGGACGACAAGATCAACGCGCGCGCGCTGCGTGATTTCGGTAGCGACATCGCGACCGGAAAGCTGTCGCTCAACGAGGCGATCCGTAAGGTGACCGAAAAGACGGCAAACCAGTTTCACAAGGATGTCGCCACGCTCGGTTGCTTGCCGCCGACCTTCGAGCCGCGCGCGACGGACTTCGTCCAGCCCCGATCAGACGGCAGGACCGACATGATCGGCTTGATTCAATCTCTCATCGAACGCGGCCATGCCTATGAAGCCGCAGGCGAAGTCCTGTTCGATACGGCCTCCATGGTCGACTACGGCCAGCTTTCTAAACGCCCGCTCGACGAACAGCAGGCCGGCGTGCGCATCGCCGTGGACGCGCATAAGAAGAATCCCGGCGATTTCGTCTTGTGGAAACTCTCCTCGCCGGAAGAGCCCGGCTGGGATTCGCCCTGGGGTCGGGGCCGGCCGGGCTGGCATATCGAGTGCTCGGCGATGAGCGCGGCCTATCTTGGCGAAGTCTTCGACATTCACGGTGGCGGTCTCGACCTGATCTTCCCGCACCATGAAAACGAGAACGCGCAGTCGCGTTGCGCCCACGGCACCGATGGGATGGCCAAGGTGTGGATGCACAATGGCTTCCTGCAGGTCGAGGGTCAGAAGATGTCCAAGAGCCTGGGCAACTTCTATTCCATCAACGAATTGCTGGAGACCGAAACTTTCGGCGGCCGCAAATGGCCGGGCGAGGTGCTGCGCCTCGCCATGCTGATGACACATTATCGCGAGCCGATCGATTTTTCGGTGCGCAAACTGGAAGAGGCTGAAAACACGCTTCGCAAATGGAAGCGCGCGGCTGATCTGGCAACCGGCGATAGCGGCCGGCTTCCCGAGGCGGTTGTCGAGGCGCTGTCCGACGATCTCGCTACCTACCCGGCCTTCCAGGTTCTGACGCAGCTTGCCGCCGAAGCATCGGAAGGAAACGAGGCTGCGGCCGGTCTCAAGACGGCACTTCAGTTCCTCGGTTTCAATCTTGCCACGGCGACCATTGACGAACAGGCGGTTTCGAACACCATTGCCGAACGTCTCGCTTTCATTGCCGCCAAGAACTGGGCCGAGGCTGACCGCGTCCGTGACGCATTGCTGGCGCAAGGCATTCAGTTGAAGGATGGCAAGGACCCGGCGACGGGTGAACGCGTAACGACCTGGGAGGTGAAGAGATGATCGATCATACCGGCATTTCCGTCGTCGATTTCGAAGCGGCCAAGACCTTCTACGACAAGGCGATGGCGCCGCTGGGCGCCTCGCTGCTCTACATGGTGCCTATCGAATATACGGGTGGCGAGAAGGTCGGTGGCTATGGCCGTGATCGACCGGTGTTCTGGCTGCATGAGGCGAAAGTGCCCGGACCTGGCCGACACTATGCCTTCGGTGCGACCAGCCGCGCCGACGTGGACGCTTTCCACAAGGCTGCTCTTGCGGCCGGCGGCAAGGACAATGGTGGTCCGGGCCTGCGCCCGCACTATCACGAGCACTATTATGCGGCCTTTGTCTTCGATCCGGACGGCAACAACATCGAAGCCGTCTGCCACAGGCCGGGATAAGACGATGAGCCTCGACAACAGACCTGTGTATGCGGGCGGCTGCCAATGCGGCGCGGTGCGCTTTCGCGTCGAAGGCGTGCTCGGCGACGCTTCGATCTGCCACTGCCGCATGTGTCAGAAGGCGAGCGGCAATTTTTATCAGCCGCTGGTTTCCGTCGGCGGCGCCAGGCTGACCTGGACACGGGTCGAGCCGAAGCACTTCCAGTCTTCGAATTTCGCCCGCCGCGGCTTTTGCCCGGAATGCGGCACACCTTTGACCTTCGAGGCACCGGACGGCATCGCGCTTGCAATCGCTGCCTTCGATCACCCGGAAGAAATCCCGCCGACCATCCAATGGGGCATCGAGGCGAAACTTCCCTATGTCGATACCATCCCGTCCCTGCCGGGCGGGGTGACCGAGGACGATCCCGAATCTTTGCCCTTCGTCACGTCGATGGTTTCTTACCAGCATCCCGATCACGATACTGAAACCTGGCCTCCGGAGAACAGATCATGACAGAGACGATCAGGACTGGTGGGTGCCAGTGCGGGGCGGTGCGGTTCCGTGTTCGCGGCAAATTGGGCCACGCCTCCATCTGCCATTGCCGCATGTGCCAGAAGCAGTTCGGTTCGTTTTTCGGCGCCTTCGTCACCGTGCCCATCGACGGCGTCGAATGGGTGCACGAGGAACCGACCTATTTCCAGTCGTCGGTGAACATCGCACGCGGCTTCTGCAAGCGCTGCGGCACGCCGATGACCTACAAGCAACCCGACGGTCTGGAAATCTCGATCGGCAGTTTCGACGACCGCAGCGATCTCGCGCCAGTGCACCAGGTCAACTACCCGGCGCGGCTGCCGTGGGTGGAGAAGATATTCGAGGCGCCCATCCATAAGAATCCGGACTATTACGCGCGGCAGGAGCAGATCATCTCCTTCCAGCATCCGGACCAGGAAACCGACAATTGGCCGCATAGCGGACTGAAACTGTGATTTTGGAGCTGTGATCTTGGACTTGCGTACACTTTATCCGGAGATCGAACCGTTCGAGACCGGCATGCTCGATGTCGGCGACGGCCACACCGTCTATTGGGAGCGCGCCGGCACCAAGGGTGCCAAGCCTGCGGTCTTCCTGCACGGTGGTCCGGGCGGGACTATTTCGCCCAAGCATCGCCGGCTGTTCGACCCGAAGCTCTACGATATCCTGCTGTTCGACCAGCGTGGCTGCGGCAAGTCCACGCCCAATGCCTCGCTTGATGCCAACACCACCTGGGATCTGGTCGCCGACATGGAGCGGCTGCGCGAGATGGCCGGCTTCGACAAATGGCTGGTTTTCGGTGGCTCCTGGGGCTCTACCTTGGCGCTCGCTTATGCCGAAACGCACCCCGACCGCGTCAGCGAACTGGTCGTGCGCGGCATCTACACGCTGACCCGCGCCGAGTTGGAATGGTATTATCAGTCCGGCGTGTCGGAAATGTTCCCCGACAAGTGGGAACGGTTCGTCGCGCCGATCCCGGTCGAGGAGCGCGGCGACATGATGGCCGCCTACCGCAAGCGGCTGGTTGGCAGCGACCGGCAAAAGCAGGTCGAGGCGGCCAGGGCCTGGAGCCTGTGGGAAGGCGAGACGATCACACTGCTGCCGGACCCCGAAACCAGCGGCAAGTTCGGCGAGGACGATTTCGCCATCGCCTTCGCGCGCATCGAGAACCACTATTTCGTCCATGCCGGTTGGCTGGAAGAAGGCCAGCTCCTGCGCGATGCGCACAAGCTGAAGGACATTCCCGGCACCATCGTCCATGGCCGCTACGACATGCCGTGCCCTGCGCGATATGCCTGGGCGCTGCACAAGGCCTGGCCGAAGGCCGATTTCCACCTCATCGAGGGCGCTGGCCACGCCTATTCGGAGCCGGGCATCCTCGATCGCCTGATCCGCGCGACGGACAAATACGCCGGTAAATGACCATGCAACGCGATCGCCTCTATCTCTTCGACACGACTTTGCGCGACGGCCAGCAGACGCCGGGCATCGACTTTTCTGTCGAGGACAAGATTGCGATCGCCGGCATGCTGGATGAATTCGGCATGGATTATGTCGAGGGCGGTTATCCCGGCGCTAACCCGACCGACACGGAGTTTTTCGCGAAAAAACGCACCGCGCGGTCAAAATTCGTCGCTTTCGGCATGACCAAGCGCGCCGGCGTTTCCGTGTCGAACGATCCGGGTCTGGCTGCTTTGATCCAGGCGAAGTCGGACGCCATCTGCTTTGTCGCCAAGAGCTGGGACTACCATGTCCGTGTCGCGCTCGGCTGCACCAATGAGGAGAATCTCGATTCGATCCGCGTTTCGGTGGCCGCGGCGGTGGCGGCCGGCAAGGAAGCGATGGTCGATTGCGAGCATTTCTTCGATGGCTACAAGGCCAACCCCGACTACGCGCTGGCCTGCGCGCGGACGGCTTACGAAGCCGGCGCGCGCTGGGTGGTTTTGTGCGACACCAATGGCGGCACACAGCCTTCGGAGGTGCGCGCCATCGTCGAACAAGTGATCAGTGCCGGCATTCCTGGCGATCACCTCGGCATTCATGCCCATGACGACACCGGCCAGGCGGTTGCCAATTCTCTGGCGGCGGTCGAGGCCGGCGTGCGCCAGATCCAGGGCACGCTGAACGGCATCGGCGAGCGCTGCGGCAACGCCAATCTGGTTTCGGTGATCCCGACGCTGATGCTGAAGCCGGCCTTCAGCGACCGCTTCGAAACAGGCATATCGGCCGAGCAATTGACGGGCATTTCGCGCCTATCGCGCGCCTTCGACGAATTGCTGAACCGAGCGCCGGAAGCGCAAGCGCCTTATGTCGGCGCTTCGGCTTTTGCCACGAAGGCGGGAATTCATGCCTCGGCCCTGGTCAAGGAACCGCAGACTTATGAACACGTGCCGCCGGAAAAAATCGGCAACCGCCGGCGGGTTATGGTCTCCGATCAGGGCGGCAAGGCGAATTTTCTCGCCGAACTGAAGCGGCGCGGCATCGATGTGCCCAAGGACGACGCACGCCTCGACGCGCTTATTTCCGTGGTCAAGGAGCGCGAGGCCGAGGGCTATGCCTATGAAGGCGCCGACGCCAGCTTCGAACTTTTGGCGCGCAAGATGCTGACTGGCCTGCCGGAATTCTTCGCCGTCACCTCCTTCCGCTGCATGGTCGAGCGGCGGTTCGACGCGAACGGCCAGTTGCGGACTGTGTCGGAAGCCATCGTGAAGGTGATGGTGGACGGCGAGGAGAAGATGTCGGTGGCCGAAGGCCATGGCCCGGTCAATGCGCTCGACCTCGCCTTGCGCAAGGATCTTGGCAAGTATCAGAACGAGATCGGCGATCTCGAACTGGCGGATTTCAAGGTGCGTATCCTGAATGGCGGCACCGAGGCGATCACTCGCGTGCTGATCGAATCGCATGATTCCACCGGCGCGCGCTGGTGGACGGTCGGCGTATCGGAAAACATCATCGACGCGTCCTTCCAGGCGCTGATGGATTCCATCATCTACAAGCTGATGAAGAACCGCGAGATGGCCGGGCTGGTGGCCGCGGAATAGAACCTCGAGGTGGCCTTAGGCAGTTCCGCGCGAAGATCGCCGGACTGCTCTGTTCCGTGCAATCCATCAGTGAAAATCTATGACCCATCAGAAATAGTTGATGGTCTTGGCTTGCTCTCTGGCGCATAGGGTTGGGCCATGACGAGCCAGACTGTGCCAATCCAAGCCGATTCCGACGCCCGCCGTGGCTTTGTGCTGGCGCTTTGCGCCTACCTGCTGTGGGGGCTGTTGCCTTTCTACATGAAGGCGGTGGCGCATCTGCCGCTGGCCGAGGTCATTGCGCACCGCATCATCTGGTCGGTGCCGATTGCGGCCGCCGTGCTGATCTGGCTCGGCCGCACCGCCGATTTCAAGGCGGCGTTGCGCTCACCACGCATGCTGGCCATGGCGGCGCTGACCGCTGCCCTGATCACGGTGAATTGGAGCATCTATGTTTGGGCCATCGCCGTCGACCGCACGGTCGAGACGGCGCTGGGCTACTACATCAACCCGCTTGTCAATGTCGTGGTCGGGGCTTTGCTGCTTGGCGAGCGCCTGACCAAGTTGCAGATGGTGGCGGTGGCTTTGGCGGCTGTCGCGGTCATCGTGCTCACCGTGGAAAGCGGCAAGCTGCCATGGGTCTCATTGGCCCTGGCTTTCTCGTTCGCCGCCTATGGGTTTTTCCGCAAGACGCTGCCCATCGGTCCGAGCCAGGGGTTCCTGCTTGAAGTGCTGCTGCTGTCGGTCCCAGCGCTGGGTTATGCCGTCTGGCTCGCTTCGACGGGGCAAGGGCATTTCGCAACCGGCAACAGCACGGATACGCTTCTTTTGATGGGAAGCGGGTTGGTTACGGCCGTGCCTTTGCTGCTGTTTGCCTTCGGCGCTCGTCTGCTGCGTCTGTCGACCATCGGCATCATGCAATATATCGCGCCGACCATCGTGTTCCTGATTGCCGTCTTCATTTTCGGCGAACCGTTCAACACGGTGAACGCAATTGCCTTCGGGTTGATCTGGGCGGCGCTGGCAATCTATTCCTGGTCGATGCTGACGGCGAGCAGGCAGCGCTGAGCAGGCAGCGCAGGCACCTACATCTTGTCGATGACCGAAGACACGCCGCCCGTCGGCGCATCGACGCTGGCGCCGGTGGCAAGAATGGTCGCGACCACCGCCTCAGGATCGTCCACCACCAGCGGCTTCACATTGTGGGCGGTATGGATGAAGCCTTCGCTGGTCATGTGGTCGATCAGCGCCAGCATCGGGTTCCAGAAACCCTTGACGTTGACGAACACCATCGGCTTGCGGTGATGGCCGAGCTGCGCCCAGGTCATGATCTCGACGATTTCCTCGACCGTGCCGATGCCGCCCGGCAAGGCGACGAAGGCGTCCGATTCCTCGAACATCCTGTGCTTGCGCTGGTGCATGTTTTCGGTGACGACCACTTCATGCAGCCGGTCGAGGGCACTTTCGGTCGCTTCCCGGTTCATCAGAAAGCGTGGGATGATGCCCATCACCTGGCCGCCGGCCCGCATCGCGCCATCGGCAACGGCGCCCATGACGCCCTTGGTGCCGCCACCATAGACAAGGCGCAGGCCTGAACGCGCGAGCGAGTGGCCAAGCAGACGTCCGGCCTCGACATAGATGCCGTCACGGCCCGGAGAGGAGCCGCAATACACGCACACGGATCGAATCGTATTCATGGTTCGATTGGTGATGCCGTCCATCATCGCGGTCAAGTCTGGAAGCGGGCTTTTTCTTGTCGGATTCGGCAAAAGCAGCTAGACCGTTGATAGGTGGCTAAGGGGGCAGAACGAATATGGCTACGGCGCTTGTCAGAGCATTGCTTTTTGCTGCCGGTGGTTCAGCCGCCGTTGCGGGCGTCGCCTATGTCTCAGGGGCACTCGACCCCTTCCTGAAACCGGCCCCGCCGGCACAGGTCGCGGCCGTGGCACCCGCCGCGCCGGCGACGCCGCAGCCTTCGGAACAGCAGGCACCAGCGCAGCAGCAGGCGGCCGCGACACCAGCGGCCGAAAAGCCGGCTGAGACGAAACCGGCGGTCGCCGGACCGGTCGCTCCCACCTTCGATGTGGTGCGCGTGGAGGGCAATGGCTCGGTGGTCATTGCCGGCAATGCCGCCGCCAACGCCAAGGTTGATGTCGTCCAGGGAACGACGGTGCTCGGTTCGGCAACGGCCGGGCCGGACGGTGCCTTCGCGATCGTGCTCGAAAACCCGCTCAAGCCCGGCAATTACCAACTGCAGCTGCATGCGACCGCGCCTTCCAATACGGTCGCAACCTCGGCGCAGACTGCGGTCGTCTCCATCCCCGAAAAGCCCAACGGACAAGTCCTTGCCATGGTCGAGGAACCGGGCAAGGCGGCAACGCTGCTTTCGGTTCCGAAGCCAGAGGAGAAGGCTGGCGCCGAAACAGCGGCAGCTCCCGCGGCAACCGCTCCCGCGGCCGAACAGCCTGCGGCGGCCGCGCAGCCCGCGGCACAGGCGACGGCATCGGCTGAACCTGCCAAGCCGGCCGAACCGGGTTCGCCCGCAGTGTCCCCTGAGGTGTCCAAGGTCGTGGTCGAGGCCGTCGAGATCGACGGTGGCAAGGTTTTCGTCGCTGGCACGGCGGATCCCGGCCGCAAGGTGCGGGCCTATGCCAATGACATGCTGCTCGGCGAAGCCCTGACCTCGCCCAAGGGTCAGTTCCTTGTCGAAGCGACGCGCGATCTGCCCGTCGGCAACTACACGGTGCGTGTCGACGCGCTCGATGCCGACGGCACCAAGGTGGTCGCCCGCGCTGCTGTTCCCTTCCAGCGCGAGCCGGGGGAGGCGGTCGCCGCCGTTGCACCGGCGCCGGCCGAAACAAAGGCACCGGAGACTGCTGCTGCTGGCAGCACCGCGGCAAAACTCGAGCAGGTCGACCACGCGGTCATCATTCGCCGCGGCGATTCGCTGTGGCGCATTTCGCGCCGGGTCTACGGCCACGGCATGCGCTACTCGACGATCTATCTGGCCAATCAGGAGCAAATCCGCGATCCGGACCGCATCTGGCCGGGCCAGGTCTTCAAGCTGCCGCAGAAGTCGAAAGAAGGCGAAACCGCCGACATGAACACGCTCGGCGACCAAATGACGACCGCGAAATAGAACCTCATTCGCCCATTCGGCTAGGTTGCGCAAAATAGGTTCATCGTCTATCGACGATGAACCATGCAAACATCGCTTTCACAGACATGCGGGGCGGGGCATCTCGCCGACACTCGGGCCGTCGCGGCAAAGCTTGCTGCGCTGGCGCATCCGGCGCGCATTGAAATCCTGAAGCGCCTTTCCGCCAGCAATTCCTGCTGCTGCGGCGAAGTGGTGGATCATCTCGATCTCGCGCAATCCACAGTCTCGCAACATCTGAAAATACTGGTCGAAGCCGGGCTGGTTCGCTTTACGCCGGACCGGCAACGCTCGCGCTACGCGGTTGATCATCAAGCGCTCGCCAGCGTCTCGGCTTCGCTCTCCGCCCTGGTCGAGACCTGCTGTCAGACCGGTTGAACCAAATAACAAGGCAAGAACAGTGGCCGACAAAACCGTCTCCGCCGACTCAGGCTCCACATTCAAGACTCTGCGCAATCTATGGCCGTATATGTACCCGGCCGACCGCCCGGATCTGCGCTGGCGCGTAACCTGGGCAACCCTGCTGCTGGTTGTCGCCAAGCTGGTTCTGGTGGCCGGTCCTTACTTCTTCAAATGGGCCACTGACGCCCTGACCGGCGAGGGGAAATACACGCCACCCCTGCCGGCTATCCTGCTCGCGCCGATCGCGCTGGTCATTGCCTATAATGTGCTGAGACTGGTGCAGCTTGGCTTCAACCAGCTTCGCGACGCTTTGTTCGCCCGCGTTGGCCAATATGCGGTGCGCCAGCTCGCCTATCGCACTTTCGTTCACATGCACCAGCTGTCGCTGCGCTTTCATCTGGAAAGGCGCACCGGCGGCCTCTCTCGCATCATCGAGCGCGGCACGAAGGGCATCGAGACCATCGTGCGCTTCATCATGCTCAACACGGCGCCCACCGTGCTGGAGTTCGCGCTCACCGCCGGCATTTTTGGCTTCACCTATGGCTGGAAGTATGTCGCGGTCGTCGCCGTTACGGTTGCCCTCTACGTCTGGTTCACGGTGAGGGCTTCAGACTGGCGCATCGCCATCCGCCGCGACATGAACGACAGCGACACCGACGCCAACACCAAGGCGATCGATTCCCTGCTCAATTTCGAAACCGTCAAATATTTCGGCAACGAGGCGATGGAAGCCTCCCGCTTCGATCGCTCCATGGCGCGCTACGAAAGCGCCGCCACCCGCATCTGGACGTCGCTCGGCTGGCTGAACTTCGGCCAGGGCGTCATCTATGGCCTCGGCACCACGGTCGTCATGTGCATGTCGGCCTATGAGGTGATGAACAAGACACAGACGATCGGTGACTTCGTCTTCATCAACGCCATGCTCATCCAGCTTTCGGTGCCGCTCAACTTCATCGGTTTCATCTACCGCGAAATCAGGCAGGGCCTGACCGACATCGAGCAGATGTTCGATCTGCTCGATGTTCAGCAGGAGGTTCTCGACAAGCCCGATGCCAAGCCTTTGGCGGTCGCCTCCGGTCGCGTCGAATTTCGCGACGTGCAGTTCTCCTACGACCCCAACCGCAAGATCCTGAAAGGCGTCAGTTTCGAGGTTCCGGCAGGCAAGACGGTGGCCATCGTTGGCCCGTCGGGCGCCGGCAAGTCGACGATTTCGAGGCTGCTGTTTCGCTTCTACGACGTGCAGGACGGAGCCGTGCTGATCGACGGACAGAATGTGCGCGACGTGACACAGGAAAGCCTGCGCTCGGCCATCGGCATGGTTCCGCAGGATACGGTCCTGTTCAACGACACCGTCGCCTACAACATCCGCTACGGCCGCGTCGACGCCGAAGAGGAAGAAGTCAGGCGCGCAGCCGAGCTCGCCCAGATCGGTCCCTTCATCGAGCGCCTGCCGGACGGTTACCGGACCATGGTCGGCGAGCGCGGCCTCAAGCTCTCGGGCGGCGAAAAACAGCGCGTGGCGATTGCCCGGACCATTCTGAAGGCGCCGCCGATCCTCATTCTCGATGAGGCGACCTCGGCGCTGGACAGTCACACCGAGCAGGAAATCCAGGCGGCGCTTGATCTCGTTTCGAAAGACCGCACCACGATCGTCATCGCCCACCGCCTTTCAACCGTCATCTCGGCCGATGAGATCATTGTGCTGAAGGACGGGCAGATCGCCGAACGCGGCACCCATGCCGACCTGCTTCAGCAACGCGGCCTCTATGCGTCGATGTGGGATCGTCAGCGCGAGGCGACGGAGGCGGAGGAGCGTCTGCGTCTTGCCCGCGAAAGCGACGATCTCGGCGTCGTCGTGCGTCGGCGAACGGCAGAGGTGTCCTGAACCATCGCATCCGAACAGCTGCGCTCTTGACTGGGGCAGCTGGCGGATGTTCGGTGGCGCTCGGCCGGTGAGGGGGCCTTACGGAGAAAGAGCAGCCGATGTTCTTCGCTATTCTCGCTTATCATGCCGAGGGTGTCGTGGAATCGTGGACGCCGCAGGAAGACGCCGCGCTGATGGACGATCTGCTTGCGACCCACGACAGGCTGGTCACGCAGGGTCATATGGGGCCTGCGGCCCGGCTCGGTCCCGTCGAACAGGCGCAAACTGTTCGAGGCCTTGGCGATGGCATGGTGATAGACGGCCCTTTCGCGGAAACGAAAGAACAGCTTCTTGGCCTCTATGTGGTTGATTTCCCGAGCCAGGAAGAAGCGGTCGAGGCCGCCCGGGAGCTGCGCCGCGCCAATCCCAGCGCTGTCTATGAAGTGCGGCCGATCATGCTCTATGTGCCCGGTGCATCGCTCGCCCGGCCGTAAGCTGCAGCGGGATATCCGAGTGATGCCGGATTGCCGCGTTGCGGCGGAGAAGTGTTTCCGGTAGACAAGCCGAACCCGAAACAGAGCCGCCCCAGCCCGATGAATCTTGTCGATACGGTCAAGAACGCGTTCGTGCCGATCCACCGCGAAGGTTATCCCTTCATCGCGGCTTTCGGCGCTGGAACGCTGCTGCTCGGCTATTTTTCGTCGATCCTGTTCTGGATCGGTCTCATCCTGACCGCCTGGTGCGCCTATTTTTTCCGCGATCCGGAGCGTGTCACGCCCGTTGACGACCGGCTGGTGATCAGCCCCGCCGATGGCGTGGTTTCCGCGGTCGGACCGGCTATACCGCCACGCGAGCTGGGTCTTGGCACCACCGAGATGACCCGCGTTTCAGTGTTCATGGACGTGTTTTCCTGTCATGTGAACCGCGCCCCGGTGCGCGGTCGCATCACCCGTATCGAGCACCGGCCGGGCAAGTTCCTCAATGCCGAGCTCGACAAGGCGAGCCAGGAAAACGAGCGCAACGGCGTCGTCATTGAAAGCCCGAATGGCACCGTGGCTGCCGTGCAGATTGCCGGCCTGGTGGCGCGGCGCATTGTTTGCTGGGCCGAAACCGGCGGTACGCTGGCGATCGGCGAACGCTTCGGCCTCATTCGTTTTGGCTCGCGTGTCGATGTCTTCCTGCCGGCGAATGCCGCGCCGCGGGTGGCTGTCGGCCAGACCGCCGTGGCCGGCGAGACGGTGATTGCCGAGTTCGGCGGTGCCCAGGCGGCGCCGCTGGTGCGCATCTCCTAGGGACGGCGCGATGGGCGCTCCCTTCAAGAAGTTCGAGGCGCATGGTCTTGGCGGGCCGCGCATCACCGAAATCCCGCTGCGCATGGTTCTGCCCAATCTGGTGACCGTTCTGGCGATCTGCGCCGGTCTCTCGGGCATCCGTTTCGCTTTCGAGAACCGGTTCGAGACAGCCGTGGTGATGGTGCTGCTCGCCGCCTTCCTCGATGGCATCGATGGCCGGCTGGCGCGGCTGCTCAAGGCCACTTCGAAATTCGGCGCGCAGATGGATTCGCTGGCCGACATCGTCAATTTCGGCGTGGCGCCGGCCCTGGTGCTCTATGCCTATCTCCTGGACAGGGCAGGTTCACCGGGCTGGATCGCCGCCCTCCTGTTCGCGATTGCCTGCGGCATGCGCCTGGCGCGCTTCAACGTGCTTGACGAGCAGACCGACCGGCCAGCCTGGCAGGCAGACTATTTCGTTGGCGTGCCGGCGCCTGCCGGTGCCG